>CAPGBJ010000053.1 GCA_948616425.1 uncultured Oscillospiraceae bacterium | reverse complement strand
CTCTTTTTCCGCCATGCTTTGCCAATTTTCCTTGAAATACATCCAGTATTCCTGCGTCAAATTGGCTTCGTCTGTCGAAAAAATTTCTCGCCGTTGGACACATTTCCATTTTTCAAACAGCGCCTAATTCTCTGCAACCCATCAAACAAGGAGTCCCCCTGGGCAAAGGCCCAGGGGGACTCCTTTTCTTTTGCAATCGTGCGCCCGCCTAGGCGGGCGCACGAACATCTCATGCTCTGTCGTAATCCTCAAAGGCCTCTACCACCTCCCTCTCGGGGGCGGGCGTGACCAGGGAGACGATCACAATGGCGGCCAGGGCCACCAGGAAGGCGGGGAGCAGCTCATAGATATCCCAGATGCCGCCCAGGGGCTTGATCTGGAATTTCCACACGAAGATCATCACGCTGCCTGCCACCAGACCGGCCATAATGCCCTGGCGGTTGCTCCGCTTCCAGAACAGGGCGCACAGCATAGCCGGACCGAAGGTGGCGCCGAAGCCCGCCCAGGCGAAGGAGACGATTTGGAACACGTTGCTGTCCGGGTCGGCGGCCAGGAACATGGCAATCACCGCAATCACCACAACGGTGAGCCGGGCACACAGCATGGTCTGCTTCTGGGTCAGCTTAATACCGAAGACATTCTGCACCAGATTTTCTGAGAAGGCGGAGGAGGCGGCCAGCAGCTGGCTGTCGGCGGTGGACATGGTGGCGGCCAGGATGCCGGCCAGGATGCAGCCGGCCACAACGGCAGGTAGGATGCCGTAGCTGGACAGCAGGTCGGACAGCTTGACGATCACCGTCTCGGTGGCGCTGCCCTCCAGGAAGGGGATGCGGCCGACGGTGGAGACGGCGCGGCCCACGATGCCGATAAACACCGCCACCCCCATGGAGATGACCACCCACACCGAGGCGATGCGCCGGGACAGCTTCAGCTCGTTCTCATCCCGGATGGCCATAAACCGCACCAGAATGTGGGGCATTCCGAAGTAGCCCAGGCCCCAGGCCATCATGGAGATGATGCGGATGAAACCGTAGGGTTTGGCAGATTTGGTGGCCGCGTCGAGCGTCTCGCTGAAGCTGAGGAAGCCGGGCAGGATACGGGCGTAGCCCAGCACGGCGTCCAATCCCCCGGCCTGGATAATGCCGAAGACCACGATAATGGCCAGGGCGACGGTCATGATGATGGACTGAATCAGGTCCATGGTGGCCACAGCGGAGAAGCCGCCCACCGAGGTGTAGCTGATAATCACAATGGCGCCGATGACAACGGCCATCATGTAGTCCCAGCCAAAGAGGCTGTTGAACAGCTTTCCGATGGCGGCCAGACCGGAGGCCACGTAGGGGACGAAAAAGATGAGGATGATCAGGGCGGAGATGCACATAATCACCGGCTTTTTTTCGCCGTACCGCTTGGAAATGAAGCTGGGGATGGTGATGGCGTCCAGCTTCACGCTGTAGCGGCGCAGCCGCCGGGCCACCAACAGGAAATTGAGATAGGTGCCCACGGCCAGGCCGATGGCGGTCCAGCTGGCGTCGGCCAGGCCGGACAGATAGGCCAAACCGGGGATGCCCATGAGCAGGTAGCTGCTCATGTCGCTGGCCTCGGCGCTCATGGCGGTGACCAGGGGGCCCATCCCCCGGCCGCCCAGGTAGAAGCCCTCGGCGCTCTTTTTGGACCGGCGTCCGATCATCACGCCGGTGAAAATGACGAGACAGAGATATACAATAATGGTGCCCATAATACAAGCCTGCGCGGTAGTCATAACATTCCTCCCAAAGTCTCTCCGGGGCACACACAACCGCCGCCGGAAAGCAGATTGTTGGTATCATACCAGAAACAAAGGGAGAACGCAACATAGAATAAACTCCGTACTATATAGAAAAGTACGGCGTATTTTTATTGAAATTTCAATAAAAATACGCTGTACATTTTTTGAAATAAAATTTTGTACGTTTTAACAAAGTTTTGACAATGCAGGGGTGCATCCCGATGCGCCCCTATGTCACTGCCCGGAATCCCTGCAAAAACATGGGCATCATGTTCGCTGCGTATTGGGACAGGGAGTAGTCCCCCTCGGAAAGGCACCAGTCGTAGATCAGGGCCCGCTCGCACAGGGCATAGGCTCGGACAATCTCGTTGGCGGTGACGTCCCCCCGCAGCTCCCCCCGCTCCTGGCCCTGGAGGGCAATCTGCCGCAGCAGCCGGTAGTAGGTGCGGTTTCGGTCCATCAGAGACTTGTCTCCCCGGGTGATAAGCTGGGAGGAGTACAGCCGGGCGGCCAGGTCCAGGGAGACGGAGTTCTCCAGCATGGCGAACAGCTCCCGGTTCAGGTACATCAGCTGCTCAAAGCGGTTCTGCTCCGGGTCCAGGTCCTCCGCCAGCGCCTCGTACTTCCGGTCGAAGACGTCGGCCAGGGTGGACAGCAGGGCGTCCTTGCCCTGGAAGTAGTGGTAAAAGGACCCCCGGGAGGTGCCCGACTCCTCGATGATCTCCTCTACGGTGGTGTCGTCGTAGCCCTGGCGGTAGAACAGCTTCCAGGCCGCGTCGATGATCTTTCCCCGGGTGTTTCGGGTGCTCTTTTTCGCCATTTTGGCCCCTCCTGACCTCTTCGCAACTGTCAGTTGCGGAAATTTCCAAGTGCAATTGATTGCTTTTTGCCCCTCGTTCCCTATAATAGAGGAGAATTGAGAGGAGGTCAAGGCTATGACTTTGGCAGAAAAAATATTGTCCCTGCTCCTGGTCGTCTTTACCGGCCGGGCCTGGAAGGAGAAACGATTCCCGGAGAAGGACGGCTGAAAGGCCGCCCTTTTTTGTGCCCTTCTGCAACTTTTCCGGTTTACAACCGCTCCATCCTGTGTTAAAATGGAACAACTTGAACAAAGGAGCGTTTGAAACCGTGGCCTACAACTTTTTCCCCATGATCTCTCGGATGCGGTACATCAACCGGTGGGGCCTGATGCGTAACACCCGGCTGGAGAACATTCAGGAGCACTCCCACCAGGTGGCCGTCCTGGCTCACGCCCTGGCCGTCATTGAAAACCGGTACTTCGGCGGACAGATCGACCCAGGCGCGGTGGCGGTGGCCGCCCTGTACCACGACGCCAGCGAGATTCTCACCGGCGACATGCCCACCCCCATCAAATACGACAACCCAGACATCCAGACCGCCTACAAAGATGTGGAGGCGGTGGCCGAGCGCAAGTTGCTGTCCATGCTTCCCCCTGACCTGCGCCCTGATTTTGAGGAGGCGGTCACCATCCCGGACCCGGAAATCCACGCCATTGTCAAGGCGGCGGACAAACTGTCCGCCTATCTCAAGTGTGTGGAGGAATTGAAGGCGGGCAACACCGAGTTTAAAAAGGCCAAAGAGCAGACCTACGCCGCTCTGTGCCAAAACCCCAGCCCCACTCTGAAATATTTTATGGACCATTTCCTGGACGGATTTGAACTCACATTGGACGAATTGAATTGACCGTATATCTTGGAATCCATTATGACACTTCTCAACACCAGCTCGACAACAGAAAGGAACAGATTTATGAAAGCCATCGTCACCGTCATCGGCAGGGACCGGGTGGGCATCACCGCCGCCGTGTGCTCCCTGCTGGCCCAGCATAACATTAACATTCTGGATATCACCCAGACCGTTTTGCAGGAGTTCTTCACCATGGTCATGCTGGTGGACACCGCCGCCTGTGAGAAATCCATTGGCGATTTGACCGACATTCTCGCCCAGGCCGGTCAGGAGCAGGGGCTGTCCATCCGCATTCAGCGGGAGGACATCTTCAACGCCATGCACCGAATCTAAGCGCCGAATCCCCGGCCGCGAGGGGACCGAGGCGGAACAATAAAGGAGTACATTTCATGCTCAACCAACACGAAATCATGCAGACCATCCAGATGATCGACCAGCAGCATCTGGATGTGCGCACCATCACAATGGGGATCTCCCTGCTGTCCTGCGCCCACAGCGACGTGAAAACCTCCTGTGACAAGGTGTACGATAAAATTACAAAATATGCCGAAAACTTGGTCGCCACCGGCGAGGCCATCGAGAAGGAATTCGGCATCCCCATCGTCAACAAACGCATCTCGGTCACCCCCATCGCTCTGGTGGCCGCCGCAGCGGAGACGGACAGCTACGTTCCATTCGCCCAGGCCATGGATCGGGCCGCCAGGACCACTGGCGTCAATTTTATCGGCGGGTTCTCCGCCCTGGTCCAAAAGGGGATGACCGATGCCGACCGCATCCTCATCCGCTCCATCCCCGAGGCCTTGGCAACCACAGATATCGTGTGCGCCTGTGTCAATGTAGGTTCCACTAAGGCAGGTATTGATATGGACGCGGTGGCCCTCATGGGACGGACCATCAAGGACCTGGCATCACGCACTGCCGATCGAGGGGGCTTCGGCTGCGCCAAGCTGGTGGTGTTCTGCAACGCCGTGGAGGACAACCCCTTTATGGCTGGCGCCTTCCATGGGGTGGGTGAACCAGAAAAGGTCATCAATGTGGGAGTCTCCGGCCCTGGCGTGGTGTACCACGCCCTCCAGGAAGTCAAGGGTAAACCCTTTGATGTGGTGGCCGAGACGGTGAAGAAGACCGCCTTCCGCATCACCCGTATGGGCCAGTTAGTGGCTCAGGAGGCCAGCCGGAGGCTGGACACCCCCTTTGGCATTGTGGACCTGTCCCTGGCCCCCACCCCTGCCATCGGGGACAGTGTGGCCCGGATTTTGGAGGAGATGGGCTTAGAGGTCTGCGGCACCCATGGCACCACCGCCGCCCTGGCCCTGCTCAATGATGCGGTGAAGAAAGGGGGCGTTATGGCCTCCTCCCATGTGGGCGGCCTGTCCGGCGCCTTTATCCCGGTGAGCGAAGACGAGGGTATGATTGCCGCCGCCGCCTCTGGGGCGCTCACCTTGGACAAGCTGGAGGCCATGACCTGTGTGTGTTCCGTTGGTCTGGATATGATCGCTGTCCCAGGCGACACCCCCGCCGAGACCATCTCTGCTATCATCGCCGACGAGGCCGCCATCGGCATGGTCAACTCCAAGACTACTGCTGTACGCATCATCCCCGCTCCCAACTGCACGGTGGGAGATACCGTGGAGTTCGGCGGCCTGCTGGGTTCCGCCCCTATCCAGCCTGTCCACCCCTTCTCCTCCAGAGCGTTCATAGCGCGCGGTGGACGAATCCCTGCACCAATGCAGAGCTTAAAAAACTAAAACGCTTTTTGAAAGGCCGCCCTCCGGGGCGGCCTTTTAACATCTGTTTTTTACCGCCTGTCTACCAAATGTCTACCAAAAAAGCGGGTGAAAGCCTTGGGGGACAAGGGGTGTGGAGACGCGGGAATTCGGGCCGGTCTACCAGATGTCTACCAATCACACTTTTTTACATCGAAAGCGCCGATTTTCTTTTTGTTTCCTCCGTTTCCTTGATTTTTTAACCCCATGCAAGGAGTGTGACACCGCCTTAACGGGGCAAAAATGTCGAATTGCCTCAAAAATTTTGGGAAAAATGGAGAAATTCGCCGCAAAAAGGTGACCTCCCCGGTCTACCTGACGCGGCCTCTTTTCCACTTTTTCCAGTCAATCAAAGGAGGAATTTCCCAATGAGAAACCTGAAGCGGGCTCTCAGCCTGACTCTGGCCTCTGTCATGCTTCTGGGCATGATGGTGATCGGAACCAGCGCCGCGAGCTACCCCGACGTGACAGAGGACCACAACGTCGAGGCCATTGAGGTGCTGCAGGCTGTGGGCGCCATGTCCGGCAGCAACAGCGGCAACTTCAACCCTGACAGCCTCGTCTCCCGTGTGGAGATGGCCATCGTCATGGCCAATCTCCTTGGCCTGGATGTCAACTACTTCTCTGGTCAAAATCACTTTACCGACGTGCCTTCCTGGGCCGGCAACTATGTGGCCGCCTGCGAGGCCAGCGGCATTATCTCCGGCGTGGGCGGCAACAACTTCGGTACTGGCGACGTCACCGCCACCCAGGCTGCCCTGATGATGCTCAAGGCTCTGGGCTACTTCCAGTATGCTGAGGACTTCGGCAACGACTGGGCCCGGGCCACCGCCCAGCAGGCCGCTCAGATCCGTCTGTTCGAGGGCCTGGACGTGGCCAACAACACCCGTCTCACCCGTAACCAGGTGGCTCAGCTGGCCCTGAATGCCCTCCAGGCCACCATGGTGGACGCTGATGACAACACCCTTCACATCACCACGCCTGACGGCACCACCGCGATCGGCGGCAAGGTCAACTACGTGGTCCGGGCCAGCACCCAGACCTTTGCCAACGCCATCAGCAACGCTGAGGCCAACGCCGGCAGCGTAAGCGGTACCAGCGGCTGGACCATCGAGCTGGGCGAGCAGCTGTACAATGGCAAGCTGAAGAAGAACTCCTCCATTGATGACTTTGGCCGGCCCGCCACTACCTGGAAATACCTCAATGACGACATCGGCACCTATGCCGACGCCGCCACTGCCACCTTTGTGGGCAAGGTCAGCCGCGACGGTATGTACAACACCATCGGCCGCACCGTTCTGAACGGCCTGGATGGTACCCAGACTGTGAATACCACCAGCGGATTTGCTGCCGACAACAACAGCAATACCCCCAAGATGATCGTCTACTATGACGGCGTGGCTCAGGGAGCTCAGGACTATGACTACTATGCCAAGCGCAACGACAACACTGCTTCCGGCATGTCCGGCAACGGTGTGGTCACTGAGGTCTATGTAGACAAGCACTACAACGTGATTGTCAGCCAGTACGCCACCTATCTGATGCAGGCCACCAATGATTACAGCAGCAGCCGTGAGACCCTGTCTGTCACCATGCTGACCCGTCCTGCTGGCGCTGCCAACGTAAACGTGCTGGATCTGAAGGACTTTGGCGGTATCGCTGACATGCAGGATGACGACTATATCCTGTATACCTATGCTGACGGCGAGGTCCAGTCCGTCTCCAAGGCCAATGTAGTCACCGGTAAGGTGGACTCCTACTCCAACAAGACCGGCGCCTCCTTCGGCAGTGCTGGCGGCTGGGTCCGTCTGGACGGCCAGCAGTACAACTACGCCAAATTTGCCGAAACCGACAGTACCAACGGCTGTGAAGTCACCTTCGGTGTAGACGAGAACGCCGCTATTGTTCTGGACGCCTACGACAATATTCTCTGGGTGGATGACTCCTCCATCGCCTCCGGCAACTATCTCTACATCGACGGGGTCGCCGCCTCCAGCGCCCTGAGCACCACTCTGCTGGCCAATGCCTACTTCACCGATGGCACCAAGAGTGAGATCACCATTGAGAAGGTGCGCGACGCCAGCCGCAACGACATCACCAAGACTGTAACCACTGCCGCTTCCAGTAAGATCAATACTTACGACGGCTGGTACTCCTACAGCGTGTCCGATGACAACAAGTACACCCTGACCGCTGCCAGCACCAACGCGCTGGTGGAATATAAGACCGCCAACACGACCGCTGTCAAGGTGGTCAACAGCGGCAAGGTCTCTTTCCTGAGCACAGCTAATGCCAACGCCACCGACAACACCGCTACCGCGGCAAACAGCAAGGCCATGGTCGCGGCGGGCAGCACTGGGATTCGCGGCAACGCCAACACCATCTTTGTGGTGAAGAATGAGGACGGCGACCTGAAGGTTTACACCGGCATCACCAGCCTGCCTGACATCACCACCAGTGCCACCAACGACGACACGCTGACCGTCACCTACATCAAGACTGGCGACAACGGCTCCAACACCTACGCCTCTCTGGTGTATATTGACGCCGCGGATGCCTCTAACATCGACGACGCCAACAACGCCTACGACGTGATGTACATTCTGGATCAGGACACCCGTTTCACCAACAAAAATGACACCATCGTGCGCTGGAACGCCGTGGTCAACGGCGAGCAGACCAAGGTGGAGGCCAAGGCCGGCGAGTTGAGTGAGCACACCATGTACTACAAGGTGAAGTCCGATTCCAACAGCTATCTGACTGCCACCAACTATCCCACGATTGCTGCGCCTGACGGAGCTTATAAGCGGGGCACCCTGGCTGGCGGCGTGAGTGCCGACGGCTACTCCCTGGTCATCGGTTCCGGCGAGTACATCTGGAATGATGACACTCAGATCACCCTGATTGTCCGTGCCCCTGAGATGCAGAAGGACGACACAGCCGATACCGGCTATGAGGTCACCGAGGGCATCAGCGCCCGCTCTCTGGACAATATCCTGGACGATTGGACCGTGAGCGGCAGCTACTACGCTGTGACTACCACTTCCAGCGGCGATACCCTCAAGACCCTGTATGTGGTTGTGGACAGCGTGGATGGCGGTGTGCCTGTAACACTGCCCAACATTGCTGGCGGTTCCTGGATCAGGGACCTGCAGGACGGCGTCTATACCCCCGGCAGCAACCTGGCCGCGGATATGAAGGGTGACGGCGATGACAACGTGATGTTCAAGTTCACCATCCAGACCACTGGAAAGCACTATCAGCTGGTCATTAAGGGCACCGGCGCGGACGCCACCAATACCTTCTACACCAGCGGTAACGCCGCGAACACCCCCGGCTGGACCGACTGGAGTAGTGCTTCTGAGGGTTCGGCCCCCTACTACTACATCTACAAGTGGGGCGTGGATGCCTCTGTCGGAAATGGCGCGCCTAACGGCGCGTGGGACTCCACAAACAGCGCCCTGGTAGCTGGAACAACCTATTCCTACACCATTCAACAGGCCGACAACAGCTCTGGCACCAACGCAACCACCATTCTCACCGGCACCTTCGTCGCCTAAGCACCTATCGGTTTATGTAAAACTCCCCCCGCTCATATGAGCGGGGGGAGTTTTACAATTCAGGGTCACGCTTTACCGCAGGTCACCGCTTGGGCATCAGTGCAGCCAGTTCGGGCAGAACGATCTGCCCGCGGTCCATGATCTGCACACCATCCAGCCACACAGAGCTGTTCAGACAGATACCGTCGCTGTGGCTCACGGCGTCCTGTCCGTGGGGAGGCGCGTCAATCTCGCTGACATAGCCGATTCCCCATTCGGTGGCCCCCCAGACCCGCTCGTCCTCTACAATGTTGCCGGTGAGGGCTGCGCCCGGGTTAAAGCCATAGGCGATATGGGCCATCTTTAACATGCCGGGGTCCTGGAAGTCCCGCAGATACTTCTCATAAGCCGCGGCCTCCTCGCCGCCCTCCACAGACTGAATCACGCCGTCCTTGACCGTCAGTCGGATGGGCGTCGTGGGGGAGCGGCCAAAGGGAGGGGTCACAGATCCGTCAAAGACAATCACGCCTTGGATGGAGCCAAAGCGGGGGACCACGTTGATCTGCCCGGTGAGCATGTGGATGGCCGGAGTGGTGGCGTCGCCGCAGTCGCAGGCCACGTAGTGGGTGGGGTCAATCTCAAAAGAGACATCGCAGCCCGCGGGGGTGGTGACCCGCATCGTTTTGGCCTCCCGGGTCAGCTCTGCCACCCGGCGCATAAATACTTGCAGCTGGGGGGTATCCACCCGGCCGATTGTCCGGATCATCAAATCCTCGTCAAAGTCCACCAGACACATATAGCGCAG
Organism: uncultured Oscillospiraceae bacterium; assembly: GCA_948616425.1. Taxonomy (GTDB): domain Bacteria; phylum Bacillota; class Clostridia; order Oscillospirales; family Oscillospiraceae; genus Lawsonibacter. The sequence continues at coordinate 55,283 of CAPGBJ010000053.1, read as the reverse complement.
CTTTTTGTTCTCCCGGCTGGCCCGTTCAAAGGGGGTGGAGTAGAGCAGCCACTGATGGTTGAACTCAATCCACACATCACAGGCGCACAGGGCGGCGGCCAGAGGTTCTATCGGCAGATCCGGGTCTGCCGCCTTTCCTACAGAGCGGGGGGTGGGCACGGTAATTACCATGGCCTGAGCCCCCGCGTCCCGGACGCTGTCAGAGACCACCCGCAGGACATTCTGGTTGGACTCGTAGTCAGCCGTGAGCACTACCGTCTCACCGGCCTGCACGCCGAAAATATCTCGCACCAGCTTGTCCGCCGCAGTTTGCAGTTCTGTCTTCATAGGAAACCCCTCTCATTCATTCCAAATTTGCCAGCTTCTCTATGGTCTGGCGGTAAATTTCCTTGGCCGTAAGCAGATCCTCCACCAGGATGTACTCGTCCTTCTGGTGTTCGGTACATTCACGGTCGGGCCGCATGGGGCCAAAGGCCACAATCCCAGGCATGGCCCGGGCATAGGTTCCCCCGCCGATTACCGTGGGCTGGGCGTCGTCTCCAGTGACCTGCCGGTAGACCTCCGCCATGGCCTGAACTACCTTTCCATCTCGGTCCATATAGATGGAGTCCACGCTCTCCGTACAGACGCACTCCAGCCCAAAAGACCGGCAGGCCTGGACCAGCGGCCCCTCCACATCCTCCCGGGTGAAGGTGACCGGGTTGCGGATATCCAGGGTCAGCACCAATTTGTCACCCTCGGTGCGCAGCAGTCCAGGATTCACCGTCAGCTTGCCGCTCTGTGGGTCCTCCAGACCGCAGCCCAGCTTTCCGCCGTAGTAGTCCCCCTCCAGATGGGCCAGGTAGAAATCCACCAGAGGGCCTCCGATTCCCAGCTCCTTCAGCTGCGCCATCATCCCGTCTATGGCGTTTTCCCCCTTCTCCGGGGTGCTGGCATGGGCACAGCGCCCCTGGTTCTCCAGCTCCCGGGCCGCTCCATCCGGGGCGCGGTAAGTGCAGCGGCACCAGCCAGGCACCATATTGCTGGCATCGCCGCCTTCCAGGCGGAGCAGAGGGGCGGGAAGGGGCGCAGTCACCTGGAATTCCAGAATCCCCTTCTCTCCATAGATCGCAGGGAAGTCTGCGTCAGGGGTAAAGCCAAAGACAGGCAGCTGCTGGGTGGCCTTGTAGTACTCCATATCCCCCCAGCTGCCCACCTCCTCACACTGGCCGAAGATGAGCCGGACCCGGCGTTTCAGCGGTACGCCGGCATCCTGAAGTTCTTTCATCGCGAAGAGGGCAGCCAGTGTGGGCCCCTTGTCGTCCGCCGCGCCCCGGCCATACAGGCGGCCACTGTGGATCTCACCCTTGGCGCTGTGAGTCCAACCTTCGCCCGTGGTGACCACGTCCAAGTGGCCTAAGATGCCCACGATCTCCTCCCCCTGACCAATCTCGGCCCAGGCCACCCGGCCGTCACAGTTCTGAGTGGAGATTCCCAGCCGGCAGCACAGGTCCAGCACATAGTCCAGGGCCCTGGCGGGGCCGGCGCCGTAGGGGGCCTGGTCGCTGACATCCTCCATTGCCACGCTGTCGATGGCAATCAGTTCCAATACCGCATTTAAAAATTCCTGATGCTCCATACAATTTCTCCCATCTTAAAAGATCAGCAGTAGGGCTTGTACTCCACTTCATGACCAAAGCTGCGGGGGCCAAAGACCTCCAAACCCCGGGGTGTGGTCCACTCCTTAGGGGCGGGCAGGGCGGTAACCGCCACCTTCTCGCCCACTCTGGCAAAGGGATTGATCTGCGGCAGCGCCTCATCCAGGTCAAAGACGCAGATCAAATCAGGGACGGTGACAAAATACTGGTCATCCATCCAGCTGATAATATTTTCATTCTGATACCAGATGTGCAGCTGATGCCCCGCATAGGACCCGCTGCCCTGGATCACCGTGTCCCCATAGGTGTAGCCGTCCCGAGTCTCGTAGCTGCTCTCGGTGACGGTGCCCTCAAACATCATCCTGCCTTTTCCTGTCTCGGTAACGGCTTTGACATAGTCCTCTCCCGCCGCTTTGGCCTGGCGGTACGCCCTGCCAATGGCCTCGGCATAGGAGATGGCCCCGGTGATTACAGCGTCTTTCAGCACCGCCACGGTATTCACATGGTCCATGACAGCAATGGTGTTCTGGCTGGCCACCGCCAGGGCCCGGACCAGGTCCTCTCCCCGCTCGTCATCAAAGACGTTGGTGAAGACGGCGCCCTCTCCAAATCTGTTCATCACGCTCATGGGACACATGGGCACGCCCTTGAGGAAATAAGTGGAGTGCTGCAGGGCGGGCACGCTGCGGCCGGCGGGGTCGCCGTCCATAATGGGGCGGCCGGTCATGGCCCCCACATAGAAGGCAGTGGCCGTGTTGCCGCCGCCCAACTCGGTGGAGATCACGGCGCTTACCTCTCTGCCCAGGAACTGCTCCAGCTGCTTCATACACAGGATATAGAAGCTCTCCTCCGTCTCCTTCAGGCGGGCGTACTTGCGCACCTCCTCCTCCGTGAGGGGGCTTATGGCCCCGCAGGCGTAGGGGGTGCCAATGATATCCTCCGGCCCCATCTCCTCAAAGGAGGCCAGCTGAAAGGTTTTTCCGGCAGCCAGGGCCTCGTCAATCATTGCGATGCCCTTTTCCAGGCTTCCGCCCCCTCCAGTCCCCAGAATGGTGCAGCCGTACAGGATATCCAACAGATTTTCTCGTGTCAATGTCCTCATTTTAATTGGCTCCTTTTTATTTTCAAGTGGGGCCTCTGCCCCCAGGTTTGAAGTCTCCCTGCCTCCCCCGCCCCTCCAGGGACAGAGGGCGGCATATTGGACCTTTACTGCCCCTATTTTTTCAGTTCGTCTTCCAGCTCACCGACGCGCAGGCAACTGACCACATGGCCGCCGCCCAGGTCAACGGGCTGCGGCGTCTCCTGCCCGCACTGCTGGCAGGCATAGGGACAGCGCTGGTGAAAGGCGCAGCCGGGCGGAGGGTCAATCGGGCTGGGAATTTGTCCCTCCAAGGTCTTCAGTCCCTTCATGCCCTGGGTGGTGAGCGTGGGAATCGAGTCAAACAGGGCTTTGGTGTAAGGGTGGCGGGGGTGGCGGAAGATCTGCTCTGCCGGGCCAAACTCCACAATTTTGCCCAGATACATCACCGCGATCTGGTTGGCCAGTTCATGGACTACCCCCAGGTCGTGGCTGATGAGAATGTTGGTCAGCTGAAAGCGTTTGCGCAGGTCTTTGATCAAGTCCAGAATCTGGGCCTGACTAAAGACATCAATGGAGCTTGTAGGCTCGTCCAGTACCACCAGCTTGGGGTTGGAGGCCAGGGAGCGGGCAATTGCAATGCGCTGGCGCTGGCCGCCGGAGAACTCGTGCGGATATTTGTAGCAGGCACTGGCGGGAATCCCCACCATCTCCAGCAGTTCTTCCACCCGCTTCAGCCGGGCCGCCTCCCCCAGCTTCTCGTAGACGTCAATGGGTTCGGCCACAATGTCCTTGATCAGCCAGCGGGGGTTCAGCGACCAGTAGGGGTCCTGAAAGACGATCTGCACATTCTTCTTAAATGCGTTGTTCCCCCGTTTGGCCCGGTCAAACACGTCCTCCCCCTCAAAGTACACCTTGCCCTGGGTGGGGGGGAACAGATTTAAGATGGTGTTGACCAGGGTGGATTTGCCGCAGCCCGACTCGCCCACAATGCCCAACACCTCCCCCTTCTTCAGGGAAAAGCTGACATCATCCACCGCCTTCAGGGTCAGATGCTTCTGGCGGCGCAGTTCGTCGTTGATATCAAAGTACTTCTTCAGATGCTCCACTTTCAGAAGGACCTCATCAGAGTCCAGCCGTTCCGCCTCCCGCACGTCCGCCCGGACCGCCTGAATCAGGACCTTGGTGTACTCCTGTTCCGGGCTTGTGACCAGGGCGGCAGCGGTGTTTTCCTCGATAATCTTTCCGCCGTAGAGAATCCCCACCCGGTCGCAGAAGGCCGAGACCAGGCTGAGGTTATTGGCGATGAACAGCACCGTCATATTGTGTCTCTGCTGGAGCTCCTTCAGCAGCTTCAGTATGCTGGCCTGAATGGTGACGTCCAGGTTGCGGGTGGGCTCGTCAGCGATGAGGAATTCGGCGCCGCAGGCCAGGGCCAGGGCGATGATAACCCGCTGACGCTGGCCACCCGACAGCTGATGGGGATACTTATTCATGATGCTCTCGGTGTCGGCCAGCTTCACCTCTCCCAGCAATTCCAGGGCACTGCGCCGAATCTGTTCCCTGCCCATCTCTCTGTGTCGGGCTTTCAGCACATCTGTCATGATGGTGCCCACTGTGAATACCGGATTCAAACAGCTCATCGGGTCCTGAAAAATCATGGCAACCCTGCCCCCGCGGATTGTCCGCTGCATCTGCTTGGGGCTGAGCTTCAACAGGTCCGTTCCGTCCAGCAGCACCTCGCCGGACTCAATTTTCCCCGGGGGACAGTGCAGGAGCTGCTGAATCGCCAGGGCCAAGACCGTCTTGCCCTGTCCGGACTCGCCCACCAGACCATAGGTCTCGCCACGCTCAATAGACAGGTGCTCAATATCCAGCACCGTCTTGGTCCCCGCAAAAGAGCGGTGGGTGATATGCAGATTTTTAATCTCAAAATACGCCATATTCCCACTCCTCAATTCTTACGGGTCTTGGGGTCTAGAATCTCACGGATTGCGTCACCCAGAAGATTAAAGCACAGCACCGTAATAAAGATAGCCACGCCGGGGAAGATGCAGTACCACCAGTTGTCTGGGAAGAATCGGCGCCCCATGGAGATCATAAGCCCCCACTCAGGGGTGGGAAGCTGGGCGCCCAATCCCAGGAAGGACAGGCTGGCCACCGTCAAAATAACGCCGCCGATGTCCATAGACGCCTGAACAATCACAGGGCTGATACAGTTGGGAATGATGTGTTTGAAAATGATCTTCATCCGGCCTGTCCCGATGGTCTCAGCGGCTTGGACAAACTTTCGCTCCTTGACAGAGATGGCGTGACCACGGATCAGGCGGGTATACCAGGGCCACCAGGACAGGGCGATAGCCAGCACCGCGTTATTCAGGCTGCTGCCCATGACCACCACCATGGCGATGGCCAGCAGCAGGGGCGGAAAGCTGAGAAACACATCTGTCAGACGCATAATGACATTGTCCACCCAGCCGCCAAAACTGCCCGCGATAGCGCCCAGGGGGACGCCGATTATCAGGGAGAGTCCCACGGCAGACAGGGCTGCGGACAGGGAGACCCGAGAACCGTAGAGCACACGGCTGAAGATATCCCGGCCCAGTTCATCCGTGCCCATCAGGTGCTCCAGACTGGGGGGCTGGAGCTTGATGGCGGTGTGGGCTGCGTCCATTACGTCTTCTGGATAGGGGATAATCACCGGGGCCAAAAGGGCAGCGATTATCAGAAGAATCAGTACAATCAGCGCAATCAGGCTGAGATGATTGCGGGTCAGCAGATACATGCTCTCCTGCGCACTCTTGATACGGGGCCGCATCGCCTGGATAAAACCGTTCATAGCTCCGCCTCCTTACAGACGCACCCGGGGATCGGACGCAATAATGATATCAGCCACCAGATTCAAGATGATGTAACAGGTGGCGCCGAACAGAGTCACACCAATGATAGCCGGGTAGTCCAAGGTGGTAACGGCGCTGGAGATATAGCTGCCGATACCTGGCCAGGAGAAGATGGCCTCCACCAAGAAAGTACCGGTCAGCGTATAGCCCATAGAGAGGGCCACGTCGGTGGCTGTGGTGCCCAGACTATTTTTCAGGGCATATTTCCAGAGCATCTTCCCGTCACTCAGGCCGTAGCTGTGGCCCGCCGTGATGTAGTCCTCTCCCAATATCTCCAGCAGGGCGCTGCGGGTCATGCGGGAGACCAGGCCAATGGGATAGAGGGAGATGGTGATACAGGGCAGGATGATGTGCCGCAGCGCATCGAAAAACAGGTTGAATTTGCCGGTCAGCAGGCAATCCAGCAGCAGCATACCGGTGACCTGAGGCACCGACTCGAAGATGGTGGCCTCTACACTCAGCCGTCCGCCGATGGGCAGCACGTTCAGCCCCTTATAGAAGATCAACTGAAGGAACAGCGCCACCCAGAAGGTGGGCAGAGACACGGCGCCGATGGAGAAAAACCGGCTGCAGTGGTCCAGCAGCTTGTCCTTTTTCTTGGCGGAGTAAATTCCCAGCGGAATCCCGACGGCAATTGCCAGCGCAAAGGCCAGCAGCACCAACTCCAGGGTCGCGGGGATGTAGCGGCCCAACTCGCTGGAGACGGGCTGATGATTATTTAAACTCTTGCCCAGATTGCCGTGGAGGAGATCCCCCAAATACATGATATACTGTTCCGGCAGAGACTTGTCCAAGCCCAGTTCCAGGCGGGCGGCGGCCAGCTGTTCCGGAGTGGCCCGCTGGCCGGCCCACTTCACCTCCGGGTTGGAGGGGAGGACTCGGGCAATAAAAAATGTGATGGTGATGACCCCCAGCAGGACCAGAACACTGCTGAGAATTCGTTTGACAATATATTTCAGCATGGGGCGAGCACCTCATTTCGGTCTGTTTAACAGGGCAAAGAGAAAGCCAAACCGGCACTCCCGGTCAAGCTGGGAGTGCCGTATGGTGAGGCTCACTTCGTGGTGATGTTGTAATACTGGATGGCGTTGGAATAGGAGGGGTTCTCGGACACACCCTGAATGGTGTTGCTGACGACGAAGGTGTGCATCTGGTCGTACAGATTCAGGATATAGGCGTTGTCCGCCACAATCTGCTGGGCCTTGACATAGTTGGCCTGGGCGGCGTCACGGTCGGTGACAGTCAACGCAATGGCCTCATCAATGGTGGCATCCAACTCAGGGTCGTTGAGATAGGAGAGATTGTAGACGATCTGGTCCTCACTGTGGAGGAGGGACTGGAACCAGCTGACAGGGTCGGCATAGTCCGGCCACCAGATGAAGACAAACATATCCTGCCGGTCGGCGGGATTGGTGTTCTGGGCCTGGGCCCACTGCTGATCCCATTCCATACTGCGCAGTTCCAACTGGATGCCCAGCTGCTTCAGGTTCACCTGATACAGCTGCAGGGCGCTGGCGTACTCGTCATAGCCGTTCATGTAGGTGACAGTAAGCTTCAGCCCGTCTGTGTTGACGCCGGATTTGTCCAAATACTCCTTGGCCTTGGCCATGTCGCAGGTATACTGGGGGATACTGTCGCTGTGGCCCCACAAACTGCTGGGCACTGTACCCACTGACTGCTTGGCGTTGCCATTCATAATCTCGTTGACAGTCTCCTCGTAGGGGAAGGCATAGGCCATAGCCCGGCGGAAATCGGCATTGCTGCATGGCTCTGTGGCGGTGTTCAGGAACATGATGACGTTGTTAAAGGTCTCGGACTGATAGGTATAGACCTTGTCGGTCTGGGCCTTCAGGGCCTCCAAGTCGGTGGCGGAGAACTGGCTGGACAGCTGGCACTCGCCGGTCTCCAACATCTGCCGCCGGGCACTGGACTCGGATACCTGGCGAATCATGACGTTTTTGTACTGGTTCTCCTGCCAACCGCCGCGATAGCCCTCATAGGCCTTTAACACCACGCTGTCGCCGGTAGCCTGGGTGATCATATAGGGCCCGCTGCCGCCGTCATGGCCCTCGTTGAACCACTCGGTGGTCTGATCCGCCACGCTGTCAGACATCACATAGGCGGCATAGCCGGCAGATACCACCAGGTCGATGGCGCAGGGGTAACCGCAGGTAATGGTCACCTCATAGTCGCCGGTCGCCTCCACCTTGCCACCGTTAGACTCTAAAACGGCATCCCAGATATAGGCGCCGCCCTGTCCCAGGTCCATGGCCCGCTGGAACGAGCGCACCACTTGCTGGGCGGTCATGGCGCTGCCGTCATGGAATGTGACATCCTCCCGCAGCTGAAATACCCACACGGTGCCGTCGTCGTTCTTGGTCCAGCTGGTGGCCAGCATGGGGTCCACCTCTCCGGTCTCTGGGTTGTAGTGGGTCAACGTCTCATATACATTTTGCAGAACCATAATGCCGTTGGAGTACTCTGTACTGGGGTCCAGGGTGACATAGGGGGCGGAATTGTAGGTGTGGTAGAGCAGTTTAGTATCATTGCCGGTTCCGTTCCCCTTCGAGGAACTGCCGCCGCCGCCACCGCAAGCCGTCAGGCTGAATGCCAGCGCGCCAGCCAGAGCCAGACTGAGAAATCGCTTCATATGATGTCCTCTCCTCAACTTTGAAAGTCTTTTTCATCCATTAAATGGTAGCCTGTCACTGTTTTAACAGCCTCTTAACTATACACTTTTTTGTAAGATTATGCAATACAGCTTTTTATTTTTTCTGTTTTCTCATATTTCATCCGTGGGGCATCTTCCCTTTGTGTTAAAAATGACGGGATTTACCGCTCTACTGTATTAGGACCCCGCCGCAGGCGGGGTCCTAATACAATGATCCCTCTTGTGGGCCCTCTTGGTCTATATGAATTAGTATGGGCAGGGGATTTTCCCCTGCCCATACTGTGTTATTTAAATCGCACCGCTGTGCCGTATGCAATGACCTCTGCCGCCCCCTGCATCACGGCGGAGGAGCCGTAGCGAATATTGATGACGGCGTCTGCACCCATACCCTCGGCCTCGTCTACCATGCGTTTGACGGCAATTTGCCGTGCCTCGTTGAGCATCTCGGTGTACCCGGTGATCTCGCCGCCTACCAGGGTCTTCATGCCGGCCATAAAGTCCTTGCCGAAGTTCTTGGACTGCACCACGGTGCCTTTGGCCATGCCCAACACCTCAAATTCCTTCCCAGGGATGTAGTCAATGTTTACCAGTACCATAATTTTTCCTCCTTATATCAATGGAATCAATATTTTTTGGCTTCTTCCAGTTCGCCCTTCTCAATCTCCTGTACCCTCTGCCACAGGGCGGCAAAGGTAAAGGGAATGGTGATCACATCGGCGATGGCCAGTATCAGGATCAGGCCGGACAGCCAGTCGGGAGGGCCCAGGGTCCGCAGGTAGAGCAACGTCCCCGCCATCATCAGCTGAAGCAGAGTGCTGACCACCACAGAGCGCACCGCCGACCGTTTCTCCGTCTGGCGGTCAATACTTTTTGGCCTCATCTTCTTCCCCTCCTTTGACCTCCTTCCACCGCTGAATCAGCGCCACAACAACGCCGACCCCCACAGCCAGGATCGCCCCTGCATAAAATAACATGACCCCAAAGGCCGCGCCCAGCTCCCCTAGAAAGGGAAAAATTGGGCCGAAGGTCTGAATCAGCGTAGCCAGCATCAGCAGGACAAAGCCCACCACCAGCACCGTCACAATGACGCCGCCCACCAGACCGTGACTTTTCTTGTCAGTAGTTTTTCGCATCGTCTTCTTCTCCCTTCTGAATTTCACGAATCCGCTGGAACAGGGCCAGCAGCACCCCTAGGATAATCACGGCGGGGATGGCCACCAGCACCGCCAACAGGGCCAGGGGCGGGGCGTCGGCAGGATCTACAGTAAAGCCCCACACCATCAGCACGATCAGGGCGGCCATTAGGGCGGTAGTCAGCAGGGCCATGACAACAGCCCCCACATAGCGGGCGGGTTTCAGGTCGTTTTTCTGCTTGTCCTGGAAGGTGGTGCCCGTCTGTTCCAGCCGCTCCATCTCCTCCAGCAGGGTGGCGGCATCCAGGGCGTCTAGCCGCTCCTCACGGCCCTTCAGGCTTTGACACAGCTGAATGGACTGTTCCAGGCTGTGGCGTTCCCGCTCCAGGGTGACCAGGTGGCGCCGCATCCCGTCTGCCACCGTGCCCCCGGCCTGCATTCTGCGGATCTCCTCCAGGGGCACCCCCAGTTTGCGCATCAGTTTGATCTGCCGTAGGACGGCAACTTCCGTCTCACTGTAGTCCCGGTAGCCGTTCTCACTGTTGCGCCGGGGGGCCAGCAGCCCTTGTTCCTCATAGAAGCGGATGTTCTTTTTGGTGATGCCCACCTGGGCCTCTACCTCGTTAATTTTCATAGGCCTCCCCCTTTTCTGTTTTTACTTTACACCTTCCACAAGGGGGAAAGTCAAGAGGTTTTTGAAATTTTATAGGGTTCCAGTAGGGGGAGGGGGACATATTGCGCGTCCGTCTGGAGCCGCCCCTACAGAATTTCTGTCACCGTCAGCCGATCCCCTGCCACCCGAAATTTCACTTCCAGGCCGGCGAAGGTCATGCCGTAAACTCGGTCCGGGTCGTTCTGATACTGAGGCCGGGGGTCCTGGGCCAGGACAGCCAGCAGGGCTGTTCGCTTGTCATCGGGGACGGCAGCCAGCACAGCGGCCGGGCACTCCACCGCCAGATCAGCCCCTTTGGGCCGGGCGGCGAAGCCGCCCAAGGCCTCCGGCTTGCAGTCCGCGTAGGGCAGGTAGGGCTTGATGTCGTAGATAGGGGTGCCATCCATCAGGTCGGCCCCAGCGACCAGGAGGACAGGTCCGCTCTCGTCATCCTGTCCCACCTCCAGCAGCCGCACGCAGGACAGCCCCAGGGGGTTGGGCCGGAAGGGGGAGCGGGTGGCAAATACCCCCAGCCGCTTATTTCCCCCCAGGCGGGGCGGGCGGACGGTGGGCGACCAGCGTCCCTGTCGGGTCTGAGAGAATTCCCAGATTAGCCACAGGTGGGAGAACCCCTCCAGTCCCCGCAAGGCGCTGGGGTCCCGATACGCAGGGGCAAAGACAATGGTGGCCGTGAGTTCCTCCACCAGGCCGCTCTGCCGGGGAATGCCGAATTTTTCTGGAAAATCGCTGCGAATATGGGCAATGGGGGTAATCTCCATAAAAATCCCTCCTGCTTCTATTATAAGACACAGGAGGGCATTTGTCCAATCAGCGGACAACGATATTTTCCGAGATCTCACACAGAGCCTGGGCGGCCTCCATGTCAAAGCGGCCGCTGCGGGCCAGGTCAGACAGGGAGATCATCCCCACCAGCTTCCCGCCGTCCACCACAGGCAGGCGGCGAACCTGGTGGAGCGCCATAAGCCGGGTGGCCTCCCGGCAGTCGTCTGCCGGGGAGACTGTGGTACAGCTGCGGGTCATGATATCCCGCACCGGGGTCTGGGCCGGGTCCTCCTCGGCGGCCACACACCGCAAGACGATATCCCGGTCGGTGACCATCCCCCGGAGGCGTCGGTCCGGGCCGCACACCGGCAGCGCCCCCACGTTGTGCCGGCTGATCAGCCGGGCCGCCAGCGCCGCCGAGGACGCGGGTTCTATCGTCACCGTACTGGGGTTCATTAATTCCTTTACCTGCATGGAAAACCACCCTTTCGGTAAAAATTGGCTTACCGCCAGTTTGCCCGAAAGGGCGGCCTTTTATACGGCGCTCAAAAAGACAGGAACGACAGCTTGGGATCGTCCTGATAGGCGGAGAGCTTGATACACACCCCGGCCTCGTCGTAGTAGAGGCGGAAGTTATAGGTGCGGCCGCCTTTGGTGTAGCAGTGCAGATCGCTGTCACTGTAGGTTTCCGCAGGCTTGCCCAAGGCGGCCTGGATGGCGTCTTGGGTGCTGCCCAGAATTTCGGTCCCGTTGCAGGTCATGTGTCCGCCGTCCTCCAGGCGCAGGCTGAAGGAGTAGACCATACATTCGCTTCCGCGCCGGTAGCCGTCCCCCTTGTTCACCAGCCGGCCGCTCCCGCAGGACTGGCCCCGCCCGGCATCCAGATAAACCCCCAGCTTATCCTGTGTGGTATGACCTGTAAAGCTGTGCTCCTGAACGTCCTTGCTCATATAGAAGCCGGCGGCGTTGAACTCCTCCAGCGAGCCGCCCAGCTGACAGGTCTCCGGGCCGCCGAAGGACAGCTTGGGCCCGCCGGGGGCGGTGGTGCCCAGTATCGGCAGAATGAAAATCGCCACAGCCGCCGCCACGATCCCCAGGAACAGGAGCACCCCGAGCAAAGTTTTTGCTTGTTTCATGTGTGTATTCCTCCCAAACCAACTACATATTTATAGTGTAATTAAGACTATAATATTATAGTATACTAAACCAGCTCCTGTCAAGCTAAAATATCCCTATGAGGTGACAAGCATGGCAGAAGAAATCAGGATCAAAAAGAAGGTGGCCCGCAGGGGAGACGACGGGTACAAGATCGTATCGGTGCGGATGAAGGATGAGCTGATTGACCGGCTGGACACCCTGTCTGCCCAGACCAACCGCTCCAGAAACGAGCTCATCAACATTCTGCTGGCCTCGGCAGTGGACCTTGTGACGATTGAGGATTAGTAAAAAAGCGGAACGCCGCCGGCGTTCCGCTTTTTTATTACAACATCAGCGAGCACACCAATGTGGTATACTCCGCCGGGTCCTCCAGAGGCAAGTCGGCCAAGAGAAGGGCCTGCCCATAGAGGAGCTTGGCATATTTGGCCACCGTGTCCTGGTCTCCGGCGTCCACTGCCCGTTTCAGCGCGGCAAAGGGGGTGGAATCGGGGTTGAGTTCCAGCACCCGCTCCGCCTTCATGGGCTGGCTGCCCTCCACCTTGCGCATATACCGCTCCATCTCGATGGAGACGGGGCCGTCAGCGGACAGACAGCAGGCCCCCGATTTCAGGATAGAGGAGATACGCACCTGCTTCACCTGGTCCCCCAAGGCCTCCTTCACAGCCTCCAGCACACCTTTTCCCGCCTCGGCCTTCTCCTCGGCCTGCTTCTTCTCCTCGTCGGTCTGGGGCAGGGCGTCCTCCTCGGTGACCGACTTAAACTCCTTCCCGTCTATCTCCCGCAGACCCTTCATCACAAAGTCGTCCACATCCTCGGTACAGTAGAGAATCTCATAGCCCTTGTCTAAGATGCGCTCCACCTGGGGCAGCTTGGCAATCTTGTCCACACTCTCGCCGCAGGCGTAGTAGTAGTAGGGCTGGTCCTCGGGCATCCGGTCCTTGTAGGCGGCCAAGGTGGTGTTGCCCCCCTCCTTGGAGGACCAGAACAGCAGCAGGTCTTGGAGGACCTCCTTGTGCCGGCCGTAGTCGGCCACCACCCCATATTTCAGCTGTGTGCCAAACGCGGCCCAGAACTGTTCATACTTCTCCCGGTCCTCCTTCTGAAGTCTGAGCAATTCATTTTTGATCTTTTTCTCCAGGGCGGAGGCGATGGTCTTCAGCTGCCGGGTATGCTGCAAAACTTCCCTGCTGATGTTCAAAGAGAAGTCGGCGGAATCCACCACGCCCTTTACGAAGCGGAAGTGATCGGGGAGCAAGTCGGCGCACTTGTCCATGATTAAAACCCCGGAGGAGTACAGCTGCAGCCCCTTCTCATACTCTCGGGTGTAGAAGTCGTAGGGCGTCTGACTGGGGACATAGAGCATAGCCTTGTAGGTCACCGCCCCCTCGGCGCTGGTGTGGATGACAGTCAAGGGGGGCTGCCAGTCGCCAAACTTCTCCTTATAAAAGGCGTCGTACTCCTCGGGCTTTACCTTGGACTTCTGCCGCTGCCACAGGGGGACCATGGAGTTGAGGGTCTTCCACTCCTTGACCGTCTCCCACTCAGGCTTGTAGTCCTCGGGCGCGTCCTCCGGCTTCTCCTTCTGCCGGTAGTCCTCCACCTCCATGACGATGGGGTAGCGGATATAGTCGGAGTACTTTTTAATTAGCTCCTGTAATTTATAGGTGTCAAGATACTGGTCGTAATTCTCCTCATCGGCGTTGGCCTTGATATGCATAATCACGTCGGTGCCAGGGGTCTCCTTCTCACAGGGGGTGACCGTGTAGCCGTCCGCCCCGTCTGACTGCCACATCCACGCCTCGTCAGACCCCCAGGCCCGGGAAATGACGGTCACATGGTCGGCCACCATAAAGGCGGAGTAGAAGCCCACGCCAAACTGACCGATCACGTCAATCTTGTCGGCAGCCTTGTCGTCCTCTGCCAGGCCGGCTTTGAACTGGCCCGAACCGCTCCGGGCGATGGTACCCAGGTTGGATTCCAGGTCCTCCTTTGACATGCCTACCCCGTTGTCCGACACGGTGAGCAGCCGCCCCTCCTTGTCAGGGACGATGGTGATCTTCAGGTCTTTGCGCTTTACGCTCACGCTGTCATCGGTGAGGGACTTGTAAGACAGCTTGTCCTCCGCGTCGCTGGCGTTGGAGATCAGCTCCCGGAGAAAAATCTCCTTATGGGTGTAGATGGAATTGACCATCAGGTCCAGCAGCCGCTTGGACTCGGCCTTAAATTGCTTCTTCGCCATGATTCCGATTCCTCCATGTATATAAATTTACTTTGATAACAATACGGTTAGCACTCAAATTACACGAGTGCTAACCGTATTCTAGCGCAGTCCGCCCAAAAAAGCAAGAGGGTTCATAATTTGTTTACAGTTTCAGTCTCCCAGCCCAAGATTGCGGAAAAAGACATACTCCCCCTGGTCCAGGTCATAGCAACCAAAGAAGGTGCTGTCGTCATGGAGGGACAGCAGTCCGTCTTGGAGCGAAAACCGTATCCACTGATCTTGTCGGGTGGATTGCAGGGTAAAAAGGGACTCCATGCGGTCATTGTATACGGTCCATACCCCTTGCTCATAGGCGGCAGGGAGGACAACCTCTGGACGAAACAGGTCGGTGATGAGGTGTAAGCTTTTTCCTTCCAGTATTCGCTCCCCGCTTGACAGGCGGTACAGATATTCTATCTCGCCATCCTGGGGATAGACAATCACAAAATCTCCCCTCAGCACATACAGCCAGAAGTCCGGGCCGGTATCCTCCAGCGGATAGGACTGTCCGTCCACCGTGATAACCATTTGACCATCCTGCCCGGTCACAACCTCGGGCTCGCGCCATCTCCGGTCCGCGTCTTCCTTACACCACTGGTCCCACTGGCCCTGTTCTATCCAGTAGATCTGACCGGTCTCGGGCTGAAATACCCGTGCCTGGGCCTCTTCCCAATTCACGCCAGAGCCCATCTCATCCTTCTGCCCCAGATAGACGCCCTGGTCCAGCCAGGTCAGACCGGTGACCCACTGAAGAAAGGAGAGGGTCTCGGGCAGATCCTCCTCAGACACCCCCAACTCCTCCCAGCTCCAGTCCTCCCGCTCCCCGATGGCACTGTCCAGTACGGTACAGCCCTCCGGCCGCAAGAGAAACAGCTGATTCCCCCGGTTGGTGTAATTTATAAACTCGAAATCGGTGATCCAGCTGCCATCGATTGCGGCCACAGCGTACCGGCTGCCATTGCCGAATTCCTCCCAGGCCGGGCCGCTCTTTGACAGCAGCAGAATGGGAAGGGAGCCCTCCTTTCCGTAGGCGCAGTACCCGACACTTTGATACACCGGGTCCACCACAATCTCTCCATCCCGCGTCATCAGACCATAGAAGGAGTTGGGCCAGTCAGACCAGTACTCCTGGACCTCCCCCGCATACTCCCAGCGGTTAAACATATAGGCTTGATCCCCAATGTAGGGGATTAAGGGGCCATAGTTCCTCCCAGGAATCAGGACATCGGTGCGGTCTGGATACCAACGTCCCCCGTCCACATCCGGCTGACGGCTCTGCCTGTCTTTCAGTCGGGACCAATCCACCAGCACCCCGGAGCTCTCGTCCCACTCCGCCTCACTGCTGGAACAATCCGGAGGGGAGATCGCGCTGCCGGAGGATTGCCCATCGGAGCCGCTGCCGCTGGAGTCCAGGCCAACAGAGGCACATCCCGTCAGCACAAAGGCGGACAGGAGCAGCGCCAACCATCTCTTCGTCATCGCTCAGCCCTCCACATCCATCACAGGGACATAGCCCTCCATAGCGGCCAATCTCTGGCCTGCCGGCCCCAGGACCCAATCGTAGAGGATACGGGTGGGGCTGTCCTCTGGGGTATCTTTGGCAATGGAGACAAAATAGGGGTTGAGGAAGGGGTAATCTCCCGCCCGAATTGTCTGCGCCGAGGGGATCACCCCGTCAATGGCCAGCACCTTCAGTCCCTTGGCCATCTCCATGTCATTGGCGTAATAGTAGACGGTATAGCCCAGGGCGGCGGCGGAGTTGTCATACTCCCGCACTGCATTGAGCAGGCCCTCCATACTGTTGGAGGTCCAGGTAAGAGGGGGCTGCATCGGCTCCAGGTCATCCATTACCAGCTTCTTAAACATGGTCTGGCTGCCCGCCCCCTGATTGCGTTGAAATGGGACAATATCCAAATCTTCTCCCCCCACTTCACTCCAGTTGGTGATTTCGCCCGTATAAATTTTTTGGACCTGATCCGCTGTCAGACCGTCCACCGGGTTGTTTTGGTTGACCACAAAGACCAGCGCGTCCTTCGCAAAGGGGGTAATAAGCCACCGGCCGCCCGCCTCCAATTCGGCCAGCACCTCTGGGGCCGGCTCAGCAGCCAGCACCAAGTCGGCCTGCCCATCCATCAAATTTCGAAAGGACTGGGTGGTACGGGAGAAATCCACAAGGTCCGCCGTGTGGTCGATATCCTCCCCCAGCAGTACCGCGCACATGGCCTGGGCCAGGGGCGCTGTGGAGGTGGAACCATCCAGCCTGGGCAGGTTTGCTCTGGTAAACTGAAAAGCGGCCTGGCTGGAATCCGAAACGCTACCCATACTGCTGCTCCCCAGGCCAGAAGAGGAGCCGCTCTGCTTATCAGAACTGCCCACCCCCTCTGGAACCTTGGAGCCGCAGGAGGCCAACAAAATCAAAGCTGTCAGTGCGGCAGACAGCGCCTGGCAAATTCGTCTCATAGAAAAACCCCCTTGATTCCATCTGAAAGAAACTATCTATAACAGCGGTCAAACCACGGTCCTTTGCATCTATATCTGACGCAAATGTCCCGGCAATGTTTCAACTGATGTATTTAGTATATCGCGCCCCGTTCTCCAGGTCATCACAGGAAGGCTACAGAGCAGTAACAAATTTGTGACAGAATCACCTCTCATTTATGCAGTATGTCTACCAAATGTCTACCAAAAAAGCGGGCGGAGGCCTTGGGGGACAAGGGGTGTGGAGATGCGGAAACTTGGGCCGGTCTACCAGATGTCTACCAACCCCACTTTTTTACATCAAAAGTGCTGATTTTCTTTCCGTGTCCTCCGTTTCCTCGACTTTTTAGCCCTACGCAAGGAGTGTGACACCGCCTTAACGGGGCAAAAATGTCGAATTGCCTCAAAAATTTTGGGAAAAATGGAGAAATTCGCCGCAAAAAGGTGGCCTCCCCGGTCTACCCGACGCGGCCTCTTTTCCACTTTTTCCAGTCAATCAAAGGAGGAATTTCCCAATGAGAAACCTGAAGCGGGCTCTCAGCCTGACTCTGGCCTCCGTCATGCTCCTGGGCATGATGGTGATCGGAACCAGCGCCGCGAGCTACCCCGACGTGACGGAGGACCACAACGTCGAGGCCATTGAGGTGCTGAAGACCGTGGGCGCCATGTCCGGCAGCAACAGCGGCAACTTCAATCCTGATGGCAAGATCAGCCGTATTGAGATGGCCATTGTCATGGCCAACCTGCTGAATCTGAACGTAGACTACTTTGAGGGGCAGAACAGCTTCTCCGACGTGCCCGACTGGGCCGCCAAGTACGTCTCCGCCTGCGAGGCCAGCGGCATCGTCAGCGGCGTGGGCGGCGGCCGTTTCGGCACCGGCAACGTCACCGCCACCCAGGCGGCCCTGATGATGCTCAAGGCCCTGGGCTACTTCCAGTACGCCTCTGACTTCGGCACCGACTGGGCCCGGGCCACCGCCAACCAGGCTGCCCGGATCAATCTGTTCCACAACATTAATGTCAACAACAACACCCAGCTCACCCGTAACCAGGTGGCTCAGCTGGCCCTGAATGCGCTCCAGTCTACCATGGTGGACGCTGATGACAATACCCTGCACATCACCACGCCTGACGGCACCACCGCGGTGGGCGGTAAGGTCAACTATGTGGTCCGCGCCAGCGGCCAGGACTTTGCCAGAGCCATCATTGACAACCGGGTTCAGGATGCCAGCAGCTCTGTCACCGGTCTCAACGGCTACACAATTGAGCTGGGCGAGCAGCTGTACAACGGCGACTTGAAGCGGGTGGAAGACGGCATTGGCAACGACTTTAAAGAACCCGCTGTCCGCTGGACCTATAAGAGCCGTGAAATCGGCACCTATGCCAAGGCCGCTGACCTGACCTACACCACAGAGGTCAAGTTGAAGGACATCTACAAGGATTTGGGCCTGAGCAATACCGTCGCCGCGAACAAGGTCACCTTCTCTATCGACGGCAAGGCCGAGACCGCCTGCGAGGCCAACAATCCCGCCAACCCTGGCGACAAGCTCTCCACTGTCACTCTGACTGACGCCGACCCCGGCGACGGCGCGCTGAAGATCGGCGGCAAGGGCACCCTGACCAAGGTCTACTACAAGTATGACAACACTGCGCCTGCCGGTTCGCGTGATGAAGTCACCATCACTATGACCAATTATTGGCTGGCCCAGGCCACCGAGGACTATGACTCCAACAACGGCGAACTGGATGTTGAGATCAAGAGCGCCGCCTGGAGCTCCCGCAAGACCCTGAAGGAAGAGAACTTTGCCGTGATTGCCAATGCGCGGGAGAATGACTACCTTGTTCTGACCATCGCTGACGGCGAGGTCAAGTCTGTGGCCCTGCCCAACGTGGTGAGCAACACTACGGTCAGCAGCGCCCGCAGCGAGGACTATGTCTACGCCGGCCAGAAGTACGAGTACAACGACGTAGCCAAGAAGGACGAGGACGCCCTGGGTCAGGAGCACATGGCCTCCGCCAGCAAGTACAGCCTGAATGACACCGAGTACAACCTGTACCTGGATCCCTGGGGCTATGTTCTGGGCATCGAGGCCGCCAACGGCGAGACCAACGTAAACGACTACCTCTTCATCACCGCAAAGGACGAGAGCCGTTTTGATGTCATTGCCAAGGCCGTGTTTGCTGACGGCACCAAGAAGACCATCACCATCGACAAGTTTGACGGCGAGAGTGTTGCCCTGTCTGACATCACTGTCAACAAATTCTACACCTTCAAGCTTGACGGCGACGGCAACTATGAGCTGGCCCCTGTCAAGACCACCCGTTCCGTTGTGGACGGCAAGACTGAGAAGATCGCCATCCAGAGCTCCAGCGCCAGCGCCTATTTGGATGACAAGGCCCAGCCCATCCGCGACGGCTCCGGCAACGCCAAGGAGATCTTCAGCGCCAACGCCAACACCGTGTTTGTGGCCAAGGATAAGGCTTTCGTCGGTGTGAAGAACGCCCCCGAGACCAAGACCGCCAGCACTGTGTACTTCGTTCTGGACGAGAAGGACCGTCTGGTCTTCGTCTACACCGACGCCAAGGGCTCCAACAGCGCCAGTGCTGAGGATCTGGTCTACATCCTCAACAACAACCCCGCCCAGACCAAAGAGGGCAACGACACCTTCTATCTGTATCAGGCAGTGGTGAACGGCGAAAAGACCACTGAGTTCGCCGCCAACCAGGGCAGCCGGCCCGCCGGTCTGTACGAGATCTCCACCTACACTGACGGCCGCGCCGACCTGAAGGCCAACCCCATCACCGACCAGGATGACTACAGCGAACTGGCCGACTACCTGGGCAATGTGGGCAGCGCCGATTACCGCGGCGGCACCCTGCGTCTGGGCTCCCGCTCCTACCTGCTGGCCGACGGCGTGAATATCCGCACCATCGACGGCAACACCGTGTCCTCCATCGGTCCTTCCGGTGTCAAGGGCGCTGTGGAAGACGGCTTCGTCTACGTCTATGTGGTGGAGACCTCCTCCTCCAACAGCGATTTGTCCTCCGTCTACCTGTCCAAGAAGGCCCCTGCGGGCGCCGGCTCCTCCAGCGTCCCCTCTGGTTCCAACGCCAGTGACATCGCCGATGCCATGGCCGGTGAGGACGGCCAGGATGTGGTGACTGCCAATAACGCCAGCCTGGGCGATGAAACGCTGACCGTTCCCGCCGCCAAAGAGGTGTCCTTCAACGGCACTCTCAGCGGTACTGTGAAGACCGCTGCCGCCGACGGCGACAAGCCCGCCGGCTCCGTCATCCTGGACAACGTCACCGTAGAGGCTGGCAAGACCGTGGACCTGAGCGAGGCTGCGGACGTGGAGTTCAAGGGCACCACCACCGTTCCTGCCGGCTCCACTCTGGTTCTGCCCGCTGACCAGGATACACTTCCCAAGCTCACCGGCCAGGGTACTGTGGAGCTGAAGGGCGATGTTGCCGTTCCCTCTGGCGACGCCGCTGAAATCCTGGGCGAGCTCCAGGCCGCTCTGGGGATGGAAGACGCCGACATGGGAAGCGCCTCGACTGCTGACAGCAAGGACACCTATACCGTCCAGATTACTGCCGGTACCAGCTTCAAGTCCAGCGAGAAGTCCCTGGGCTGCTACAGCTCTGAGAATCTGAGCACTGTGGTCACCTGGAGCGGCGGAACCGCCGGGACCAATACGGTCTCCTTCCACCAGTTCACCATTACCGACGCCATGGCGAAGGAGTTCAACACCGTTAAGATCTCCTACACCACCAATGGGACCACTTACACCGCTATGAGCGAGGAAGTCTACGGCGGCGGGGACGACGGCAGCACCCTGCCCGAAATCCCCACAGACGATCCTCTGACCGTTATCCTGCCGCTGGCCGACAACGTGACCGGCATCAAGATCGAGCTGAGCACTGTTACCGACTAAATTTGAGTCCATCTCAGGCAGCTGAAAAGCGGCCCCCCGGTTTTTCCGGGGGGCCGCTCTGCTGTTTCCATATTGGAAATGCGGCCGGTCGCCGGCCTCTATTTCCGCAGCGTCTCCTGGGCTATCTCCACAAATCTCTGTCCAAAGTGAGACAGATAGCGTCCCTCTCGGTAGCCCGCCACCAATTTACTGAAGGTGGAGGGATCGGTGAGGGGAAACAGATCTACCCCCGCTGACCCAGGCGCGGGGGCGGGAATGGCCCGCAAAAACAGCTCCGGGCAGATGGTGACCCCAATGCCCGCTTGGGCCATGGCCAGGGTAGTCACCGTGTTTTCCGTCTCCAAAATCAGCTGCGGCTTGAAGAAATACCGGCTGAAATACTGGTCTACAATGCTTCGGGTCCGGTTGCCCCGCTTAATCAGGACAAAGGGCAGCTGCTCAAAGGCGCGGATATCCGCCCCTTTGTAAAACTGCTGCCGGACCTCCTCTGCCTGCGCCCCAAACAGCCGGTCGGTAAAGGTCTTCGGCACCACCATCACAAGCTGCTGTTCTGTGAGGGGGACGGTGGTCACGCCCTCCATAATGATGGGCTGAAAGCAGATAATCAGGTCAGCCCGGCCGTGGGACAGTTCATCTTCCAGCTGATTGGAGTTGCCCTCGAACAGGGAGAACTCCACCTGGGGGAATTCTTCGCGAAATTTTGGCAGGATATCGGGCAGCAGCGCCAGTCCGCAGGTGTGGGAGATGCCCACGCGCAGCACCCCCATATACTGCTTGTTGATGTCCCCCACTTTCGACAGGTACTGGCTGTGCAGGTCCAGAATTTGGGTGGCGGTGTCTACCAGCAGCCCCCCGGCATAGGTCAGTGAAAGCTTGGGGGAACGGGTGAACAGTTTCACATCCAGCTCCCGTTCCAGGTTGCCGATGTGGTTGGACAGCGACTGCTGGGAGATGTACAGCCGCTCCGCGGCCCGGGTGATGTTCAGCTCCTCCGCCACCATCAGGAAATATTTTAAATGTTGAAAATTCACAAAAACGTCCTTCCTTTTTTAGCAGATAATTCATTGTACCACAGCCAAAAGATTGTGGCAACCCTCGACAAAAATGTACTTCCCAAACTGGCGAAATTATGGCATAATAATCAACAGTAAAGGCGTTTCAACCGGGCTTAGGCCCAAAATTTGAGAACAAGGAAGGAATGTTGATTTTATGAAGTGTCTCATCATTGACGTCGTCTCCCCCGCCATTGCCGAGGAATTGGGCAAATATATGCAGGTGGATACCAAGATCCTCCCCACTCAGACAGAGCTGGCCGGCATGATTGGCGACTATGAGGTGCTGATCATGCGGGTGGATCCCGCCATCAACAAGGAAATTCTGGACGCCGCGCACAAGCTGAAGGTCATCGGCGTGTGCTCTGTGGGTTTGAACCACGTGGATATGGACACCGCCAAAGCCAAGGGGATCCAGGTTTTCAACGCCCCTGGTCTGAATGGCAACGCTGTGGCTGAGCTGACCATCTCTAAGATGCTGGACATCTCCCGCCACACCATTCCCGCCTGCATTGATGTGAAGGTCAACAAGAACTGGGACAAGTATAAGTTTGTAGGCCGCGAACTGCGGGGCAAGACGCTGGGCGTTCTGTGCTTCGGCCGCATCGGCCAGCGGGTGGGCGAGTTGGCCCGCGCTTTTCTGATGGACGTGGTGGCCTATGACCCCTACTTGCCCGCCGAGGTCTTTGAGCAGCAGCACGCGAAGAGCATGTCCATTGAGGAGGTGCTGAAGGTCTCTGACTTCGTCACCATCCACATGCCCCTCAATGACGAGACCCGCAATCTGTTTAACGCCAAGTCCATCGAGGGCATGAAGGACGACGCCGTGGTTCTGAATATGGCTCGGGGTGGAATTGTCAACGAAAAAGACATGTACGAAGCCCTTAAGGCCGGTAAAATCGGCGGCTACGCCTCCGACGTGATGGAGAACGAATTGGCGGCCGGCGGTCTGACTGAGGGCGCAGGCTTTGATTCCCCTCTGTTCGAGTGTGACAACTTTGTGGTTACACCCCACCTGGGCGCTCAAACTGTCGACGCCTCCCGGGATATCGGCGCCCACATCATTCATAAGGTGAAAGAGGCCCTCAACCTGGAGTAAGAGAATATCGTTTCAAGGGGCCGCCTAAAGGCGGCCCCTTATTCTGTCCGTATCGCCCCAGCGACTGGACACATGGCCGGCGCCCTGTCTCCCCTTTTTTCGACAAAAAATGCTCTGGGCAGAGGGAAGATTTCTTGCTATAATAGAACGAACACACCATCTATAGACAGGGAGAGACAGCCTTGCACCGGGGCCCCGACGCCGTCCGGCGTGGCGCCCCCTGTAGGTGATGCGAAGGAGGTGTACAGGATGAGAGGCAAGCAGACCGGGGGGGACAAGCTGGGGATTTATATCCACATCCCCTTCTGCCGCAGCAAGTGCGATTACTGTGATTTCTATTCCCTGGCTGGGCACGAGGAGGGAATGGACAACTACCAGAGGGCCCTTCTGGCCCACTTGAAGGAGACCGCGCTGTCAGCCCGGAGCTTTTCCGTGGATACTATATATTTTGGCGGGGGGACCCCCAGTTTTTATGGTGAGAAGCGGCTTCGTGAGCTGCTCTCCGCAGTAAAAAAGCACTACCGCGTGGACCGGGACGCGGAAATTACGTTTGAGGCCAACCCGGACAGCGTCAGCTTCCGGGCGCTGCGCGCCCTGCGAAGGGCGGGATTCAATCGGATTTCCATGGGGCTACAGTCCGCCTGCCCGGCAGAACTGTTATCTATTCACCGCCCCCATACGGTGGAACAGGGGGGGGAGGCAGTGGCTGCGGCCCGAAAGGCCAAGCTGAAGAACCTGTCGCTGGACCTGATCTATGGCCTGCCAGGCCAGACTATGGACAGCTGGCAGCGGTCGGTGGAGTACGCCCTGTCCCTGGGGCCGGAGCACCTGTCCTGTTATGGATTGAAGGTGGAGGAGGGCACTGCGCTGGCCGCCCGAGTTTCCAGGGGGGAGGCGCTGCCCGATGACGACGCGCAGGCGGATATGTACCTGTGGATGGTGGAGCGGCTGGCCCAATCGGGGTATGAGCAGTATGAGATCTCCAACTTTTCCAAACCCGGCTTTTCATCCCGGCACAACCTGCGCTACTGGCAGATGGAACCCTATATTGGCTTTGGTCCCGGGGCCCACTCCGATTTTGGCGGCCGCCGGTACGCCTGGGTACGGGACTTGGACGGCTACATCAGGGGCGTGCTGGAGGGGGGAACCCTTTTGGACAGCGAAGACCTGATCCCCCAGGAGGAACGCAGCAGCGAGTACCTCATGCTCCGCCTGCGCACCACCCATGGGATCGAGGAGTGGGAATATCGGGGGAACTACTTTATGGATTTTGCCCCTATCGAAGCGCGGCTGGAGCAGTTCGCGGCCCAGGGCTGGGCGGAGAAGACGGCCCAGGGCCGGTGGAGGCTCACCCCCAGGGGCTTCCTGGTATCCAATCAGCTCATGGCCGACCTGATGGAGCGCCAGGAGCGGGCCAGATTGTCTAAGCTGCTGCCCCGAGTCCGGGAACAGTTTCAGAGCAGAAACAGCAAATGATTTACAATTTTTTACAGGAAATTTTTGAGCATCGGACAGCGAGGGCGCGGTTTTCCCCCCGCTGTCCGTCTTTTTTTACAATTTGTTCATATGCTCTGCAATTTTTGTTGCAGGGCGGTTATAATAGTGCTATAATATATCCGGTTTGTTATGCCCTGCACAATTTGCGGGTGTGCTTTGATTTTACATATGGCGCCTGCGCCATATCATCGATAGATTCCAAGACATGGAAAAGAGGGTGCATTCTTTGACCAAGTATCTGATCCAGGGGGGGAACCCCCTCCACGGAACCATTCAGATCAGCGGAGCGAAAAATGCCGCTGTCGCCATTATTCCCGCCGCCCTGCTGGTAGACGGAGTCTGCCGAATTGAAAATGTCCCCCAGATCAGCGATGTGACGTTGATCCTCCAGATCCTGCGGGAATTGGGAGCCGACGTGCGTACAATCAATCGGACCACGGTGGAGGTGGACTGCTCCCACATCCGCAACCGGCAGGTCCCCTATGAGCTGGCCCGAAAAATCAGGGCCAGCTATTATCTGGTGGGCGCCCTGCTCAGCCGGTTCGGCTGGGCGGAGGTCCCCCTGCCCGGGGGCTGCGACCTGGGCGGCCGGCCCATTGATCAACATATCAAGGGTTTTGTGGCTATGGGGGCCGAGGTGGATGTGCGCAGCGGTCTCATCTGCGCGCGAGTGCCTGGCGGGGCCCGGCTGTCCGGTGGACAAGTATATTTGGACATGGTGTCTGTGGGCGCCACTATGAATATCATGCTGGCCGCCACCCTGGCCGGCGGTATGACCATCATTGAAAACGCCGCCAAAGAGCCCCACATCGTGGACCTGGCCAATTTCCTCAACTCCATGGGCGCCGATATCCGGGGCGCCGGCACCGACGTGATCAAAATTCATGGGGTGGAGCGGCTGAGAGGCGGTTCCTACTCCATTATCCCTGACCAAATCGAGGCGGGTACCTATATGGCCGCCGTGGCCGCGGCTGGGGGTCAGGTACTGATTAAAAATGTGATTCCAAAGCATCTGGACTGCATCACCGCCAAGTTGGTGGAAATGGGGGTGGATGTGGAGGAGCAGGACGACGCACTGCTGCTGCGCCGGGACGGACCTTTGGGCCGAGTGAATGTGAAGACCATGCCCTATCCCGGCTTTCCGACTGATATGCAGCCCCAGATTGCCGCTGTGCTGTGCATTGCCCGGGGGACCAGTGTCCTCACGGAAGGTGTGTGGGACAACCGCTACCGCTATGTGGACGAGTTCCGCCGTATGGGGGCCCACATTCAGGTAGACGGCAAGGTGGCTGTCGTCGAAGGGGTAGATCACCTGACGGGGGCCCCCGTCCACGCCTGCGACCTGCGGGCTGGAGCCGCCATGGTCATCGCCGGACTGGCCGCCCAGGGGACCACCGAGATCGACGGCATCTACCACATCGAGCGGGGCTACGAGACCATCGTGGAGAAGCTGGCCTCTGTGGGCGCCAATATCCAGACCATCACGGTGCCCGGTGAGGAAGATCAGTCTCAGGTGGGATGAGACCAGAGACAAAGCGGCTTTGGGGCTTTCTTTTGTGCTCCGCAGCCATACTGGGGTTCCTCTTTTTTCTCTTTCCCCGGATGTTGTCGGGGATTGGCGGATACGAAAATGAGACCACTATGCCAACAGACAGTCAATCCAGGAGGGCGCTGCTTGCCCTCCTGCCTGCATTGATGGCCTATTGTATCAGCATAGGGATCTGCCTGATGCCTGCCCCCAGACGGCTTCAAAAACTCACCTTTCCGCTGGCGTCTTTTACCCTGTTCTGCCTGCTGGGGGGCGCCGGAGCTGCATGGCTGGGACAGGCATTTGGCAGGGCTCTGTTCGCCGCCCTGCCCCTGGAAGTTATCCTCGTGGTTGGGGCGTTTTTCTGGGGCTGGCGGCGGGACAGACGAGATTCATAAGGAAACGGAGCGATATTTTGTTCACCTTTACCACCCTTGCCAGCGGCTCGCTGGGCAACGCCGCCCTAGCATCCTGCGGGGACACCCATATCCTGCTGGATGCGGGTATCTCTGCGAAGCGGATCACCGCCGGGCTGGCGGCCCTGGGAATCAAGCCCCGCCAGCTGTCCGCCATTCTGCTCACCCACGAACACAGCGACCACGTGTCCGGTCTGCGTGTGCTCACCAAAAAGGCGGAAGCTCCCATCTATGCCACCGGCCCCACCCTCTGGGCGTGGTACAAGCGGCACCAGTGCGACGAGGTAAGGGCGCTGTTCCGCAAGCAGGAGGCGGGCACGGGGGTGCAGATCGGCGCACTGTGGGTGGAGTCCTTCCCCACCTCCCACGACGCGGCGGGTAGCGTGGGCTGGTCCATTGCCGGGGAGGGAGGGCGCGCGGTGCTGTGTACCGACCTGGGCTATGTCACCGAGCCGGTTCGCCAGGCGGTGAGGGGCTGTGACCTCCTGGTCTGTGAGACCAACCACGATGTGGACTGGGTCCGTACCGGTCCCTACCCCTACTACTTAAAGCAGCGTATCCTAGGGGACTACGGCCACCTGTCCAACGAGGCGGGGGCAGAGCTGGCCGCCTTCGCGGTGGAGAACGGCACCCGGTCGGTGGTGCTGGCCCACCTGTCCCAGACCAACAACACCCCCGCCCGGGCCTACGACGTGACAGCCCTTCGGCTGACGGCCATGGGCTGCGACCCAGAGCGGGATATCTCCCTGTCGGTGGCTCCCGCCGACGCCCTGGGTCCCACCTTTCGTCTGAAGGAACCCAGAGGGGCTGCGGTATGTTGAGCGTCTATCTCATCTGTGTAGGCAAGCTGAAGGAGAAGTTTTATAAGGACGCCTGCGCCGAGTATATCAAGCGGCTATCCCCCTACTGCAAGCTGACCCTGATGGAACTTCCCGAGGTCAAGCTGCCTCAGAAGCCCTCCCTGGGGGAGATCTCCGCTGCCCTGGAAAAGGAGGGGGAGGCTATCCGTGCCAAAATTCCCCCCAGTTCCCGGGTTGTCGCCCTGTGCGTGGAGGGCCGGATGCGCTCCAGCGAGGAGCTTCCCCAGATGTTTCCCGTCCCGGGGCGCAGCCGGGACAAGCATATGGTCTTTGTCGTAGGCGGCAGCTATGGTCTCCACCCCTCCATCAAGGCCGAGGCCAATGTTCAGCTGTCCATGTCCCCCATGACCTTCCCCCACCATCTGGCCCGGGTCATGCTCCTAGAGCAGATCTACCGGGCCTTTAAGATCAGCGAGGGGGCGCCCTACCATAAATAAAACGGTTCCGCCTGAAAATAGGCGGGAAGCCGTCTGGAAGTGTTTTTCGGCCAAAGGAGCCTGACGCGGTGCGTCAGGCTCCTTTGGCCGCCAGCATTCTTTCACCGATTGGCTGCAATCGGTCTTCTGTACCTCAAATCCCCGTCAAATCAAAGGGCGGGGTGTACTCCTCCCCTGCGGAGGTCCGCTCCTGGGTGAAGCCGTCCAGACCTAAATTTTCCATGTACTCCCGGGCCGCCCGCATCTCACCGGGGCGCAGACGGCGGTTCAGCTCCGGGAGGGCGGACAGATCCCCCCAGGGGGTATACTGACTCATAAGGGAAAAAAGCACCGCCCCCGGCGCAAATTCCCGGGCTACCCAGTCCATCACCGCCTTGGCTTGATTCAGCTGGCCGGGGATGATAAGATGTCGTATTATTGTCCCGCTCAATAACAAACCGTTATCATCAAACCGGCAGGGGCCGGTTTGGCGGACCATCTCCCGGATGGCGGCCTGGGCAATCTCCGGGTAATCGGGGGCCCCGGAGTACCGCCAGGCGGCGTCGCTATCCAAATATTTCAGGTCAGGGAGGTAGATGTCGATCTTGCCCGCCAGCCCCCGCAGGGTCTCCGCTCTGTCATATCCCCCTGTGTTGAATACAACAGGGATAGGGGGACGCCAGTGCTCCAGCAGGGCGGCCAGGGTGTGCGCGTAGTGGGTGGGGTTGACGAAGTTGAGGTTGTGCGCGCCCTGGTCGATGAGGGTCTCGCAGATCTCCCGCAGGCGGTCCAGGGTGACCGCCTGCCCAAAGTCCTGATGGCTGATCTTCTCGTTTTGACAGAACACACAGCCCAGGGAACAGCCAGAGAAGAAGATTGTCCCAGAGCCCTGATTGCCCGAGACAGGGGGCTCCTCCCAGTGGTGGAGGGCGGCCCGGGCCAGGACAGGAGATTCCGGCATCCGGCAGGACCCGGCCCCCATCGTCTGTGTGCGCTCCGCCCCGCAGTTCCGGGGGCAAAGATGGCAGATCATAGCGCGCCCCCTCTCAGAAATGTCCCAGGTGGTCTGAGACGACTCCCTCGAAGGCTTGGAATGCGTTGGGGATGGCATAGCGGTCCCGCAGGTCTGTCCGGTTCGCCCACACCCAGCCCTCCGGCAGGTCCGGACTGTCCAGCACTCCAGCCAGAGCGGTCATACGCCATTCAATGTGGGTAAAGATGTGTTTCCCGGCCCCTGCCCTCCCCAGGGCGGGGAGGGACATGCCCCACTGTACTGGCCAGTCAGTGCCGTTCTCCAGCTCGTTGGGATACTCCCACAGCCCGGCCAGCAGCCCCCGGGCCGGCCGGCGGCGCAGGGCCACGCGGTCTCCATAGAAGAGGAGGTAAACGGTGCGTTCCTCTACCCGACGGGCCTTTTTGGCGGCCTTCACCGGCAGTTCCTCTGTCCTCCCCTCCTGAAAGGCTCGACAGAGGTGGGCCACTGGGCATCGCTGGCACAGAGGGGCGCCGTTTGGCAGGCACACGGTGGCGCCCAACTCCATCAAGGCCTGATTAAAATCCCCTGGGGACTCCAGAGGGATGACATCGGCCAGAGCCTGGGTGACCTTCTTTTTCATAGCGGGGGTGGTGATATCGCCACTGTCTCCAGTGATCCGAGCGACCACGCGAAGGACGTTTCCATCCACCGCCGGGACAGGCAGACCAAAGGCGATGGAGGAGATGGCCCCCGCTGTGTAGTCCCCCACCCCGACCAGGGCCCGGATATCTTTATAAGTATTTGGAAATACTCCGCTGTGATACTCCATAATCTGTCTGGCCGCCGTCTGGAGATTCCGGGCCCGGCTGTAGTAGCCCAAGCCTTGCCACAGCTTCATCAGTTGGTCCTGGGGAAGCGCAGAGAGGGCGGACACGTCGGGGGCCGCCTCCAGAAATCTGCGGTAGTAGTCCAGCACCGCCGCCACCCGGGTCTGCTGAAGCATGACCTCAGAGATCCACACGTGGTATGGCGTGGGATCGCTCCGCCAGGGGAGCTTTCTGGCATTCTCCCGGTACCAGACCAGCAGAGGGACAGGTATCTGACACAGTTCGTCCACAAAAACACTCCTCTGGACAGGTAATTTTAACTATTTTATCATATCATGTCTCAAAGTTCAATGCAATCGACGGCTGTCCCTTCTAAACATAATAACTAAATACCAATAATCAATATAATGGATTTGGGGATGGTATTTCTGGCAGAGGAGTGGTAAAGTTTTTCACAGAGCAAAGGTTAAAAATTTAACGAAGCTCTGGCTGCCGCTCTTGCCGGGACTTCAAAAAGTTTTCAATCTTTGACTCCATCATTCCTTTTTCATCCATCCTTCCAGATCACCACACAGGGGCGCCCTACAGGGCGCCCCTGTGTGGTTTTCGTTGTTCCAAAGTCCGTTTCCTTTGGGCCGCCTGATCGGATATCCCAGCGGCAGAAGCCCCAATTTCTGTTCTCACTCCAGCATCTGCACAATCTCAAACACCAGGCCGTCACAGTGCTCCTTCCGGGGGACGCCTCGATCATGGGACGCCTTCAGCAGGGCGGCACAGTTGATGTTGCCGTGGTCCTCCTGGAACTTGCGCAGAAAGGCGGCGGACTGCTCGTCGTCATAGCCCGTCATACCCAGCACCATCAGGGCTCCGGTGAGGGTGCCGCAGACGGAGCCGCACCGCATCCCGGCGCCGAAATGGGCCCCCAGGTCGTAGGCCTGCTGTTCGGTCAGGCCCATATCCTGGGCAAATGGGACCAGAACGGACTGGCAGCAGTTAAAATGTACGTCGGTACGCGCCCGGAGTTCCCGGGCCTTTTCTAGATGAGTCATGTCTAAATTTCTCCTCTCTCATTTGATTTTGTCCAACACCATTTGGTCATAGTGTAAAAACGTATAGCCGGCCCTCTCATACAGCCGGACCGCCCCCTGATTGGCCCGGGTGACCTCCAGCCGAAAGCGGCGGGCCGCGGGATAGCTCCGCTCCAGCCAGGCCATGATTTCAGCGCCCAGCCCCCGCCCCCGAAATTCTGGTCTTAGGTAGATCTCCTCAATAAAGACACACCTGCCCCCCACTTCGGCGGAGTAGCACTGCGTGACATACAGATAGCCGGCGCTCTCCCCATCCCATTGGATCAGCAGTCCCCGCAGCAGAGGTTCGGCGGGGTCGGCGGCATCTTGAAAGGACTGCTCCAGGATGGCCGAGTCCACCGGGTGGTCCACCGCGTCGCTGTGGTAGAAGTCCAGCACCATGGGAACCACCAGGTCGTGGTCCTCCGCTGTCAGGTCAGGAAAGGTCAGCATAAAATTCACTCCTAATTAAAGATATCCGGCGTGTCGGAGAAGAGCTGGCGCACCCGCTCCCACACAGGCCGGTTCTCGGGCTGGGCAAGTTGTGGGTCCCGGGACAGCAGCCCTTTTGCGGCCTCCTGGGCCTCGCTGAGCAGGCGCATATCCCCGGTCAGGTCGGCCAGCCTCATCTGGGGCAGGCCGTGCTGCCGGTTGCCAAAGAAGTCCCCCGGCCCCCGGGCCTTCAGGTCCTCCTCAGAAATTTTGAAGCCGTCGGTGGTGGAGGCCAGGGTGCGCAGCCGCTCCATGGCCTCCAGACTGCGAGTGCCCGTAATGAGAACGCAGTGGGAGGGGTGCGCCCCTCGCCCCACCCGGCCCCGGAGCTGGTGGAGCTGGCTGAGACCGAAGCGGTCGGCGTTCTCGATGATGATGAGGGAGGCATTGGGCACGTCCACCCCAACCTCTACCACCGTGGTGGCCACCAGCACTTGGGTCTCCCCTCTGGCAAAGGCGGACATGGCCGCCTCCTTCTCTTTCGGCTTCATCTTTCCATGGAGGATATCTACCCGCAGATCGGGGAAGACCTCCCGCTGGAGCGTCTCTGCATAGGTCTTGACCGCCTTCAGATTCAGGGCGGGACTCTCCTCTCCGGGCAGGGCGGCGTCCGGGTTCTCCTCCACAGCGGGGCAGATAATATACACCTGCCGCCCCTCGGCCACCTGCCTGCGGACAAAGCCGTACATTCGCTGACGCTTGTCCTCCCGGACCACATAGGTGGCGATGGGGGTGCGGCCCGGGGGAAGCTGGTCGATGACCGACACATCCAGGTCGCCGTAGATGATCAGGGCCAGGGTCCGGGGGATGGGGGTGGCCGACATGACCAGCACGTGGGGGGAGCTGCCCTCTCCGCCTTTGGCGGCCAGGGCGGCCCGCTGTGCCACCCCGAAGCGGTGCTGTTCGTCGGCCACGATGAGGGCCAGTCTGCGGAAGGCCACCCCCTCAGAGATGAGGGCGTGGGTGCCCACCACAAAGCCGATCTCCCCCGACTCCAGGGCCGCGCGGATCTTTTTTTTCTCCGCCGCCGTCATGGAGCCAGTGAGCAGACCTACCCGCACTCCGGCTGGAGCGAGCAGAGCGGACAGGGACTTGAAATGCTGCTCTGCCAACACCTCGGTGGGCGCCATCAGGGCGGCCTGGCAATCTCCTCTGGCGCACAGCCAGCCGGCGAAGGCGGCCACGGCTGTCTTGCCCGAGCCCACATCACCCTGGACCAGCCGGTTCATAGGCCGGCCGGAGGCCATATCGGCGGCTACCTCGTCCATCACCCGGCTTTGGGCCTGCGTGGGGGGGAAGGGAAGCAGAGACAGAAATTCCCTCTTAGATCGGGGGGGAAGACAGACCCCCTCGCCCACCTTGTCCCGGCGGCTCTTTAAAAAACTGAGGCCCACCGCCAGATAGAACAGCTCCTCAAAGGCCAGCCGGCGCCGGGCCAAGTCCAGGGCCTTCTCATCCTCGGGAAAGTGGATGTTTTTTAGGGAGAACTCTGCCGCCGCCAGGCTGTGTTCCTGGCGGATATACTGGGGCAGCGTCTCGGCCATGCCCTCGGCACAGGGCAGAGCCTGCCGAGTGAGGGAGGCCAGCAGATGGTTGGAGATACCCGCCGTCAGCCGGTAGACGGGCATAATACAGCCGGTGAAGGACTGCTTGTCAATCCGTTCAAAAATCGGGTTAACCATTGTCCTCCGGCGGCCCCGGACCTCTACCGAGCCGTAGAAGATATACTCCTCTCCGGCCCGTATGGCCCGCTCTACATAGCCTTGATTGAAGAAGGTGAGGTGAAGGGCGGCTGTGTGGTCCACCACCTTCACCTGGACCAGCTCCAGCCCTTTCCGGACACGGGACAGCCTGGGGTGCTCCGCGGCCATGGCGGAGACACACACCCGCCCCTCCAGGGGGGCGTTTTGAATCTCATACACCTTCCGCCGGTCCTCGTAGTCCCGGGGATACCAGCTCAGCAGGTCCCCGGCTGCGGTCAGGCCCAGCCGCTCCAGCTTTTTGGCACGGGCCTCCCCCACGCCGGGGAAGTCGGTCAGCGGGGTATTTCGGGTGACCTCCATGGGGCGAGCCTCCTTTCGCCGCATTTCTTTTTATCTTACCACAGCTTGACCGGGGAGTAAAGGCGAAGAATAGGACTTGCCACAGAGAATACCGTCCGGTATAATGGAGAAGCAGACACGCAAGATACGCCCGAAGTTTGAAAGGAGCACCCCATGTCTGAATGCATCTTGAACCTTCTCCCTCTCAAGGAGGGGGAGCGGGAGGAGTTTGAGGCCATCGCCCCCGACGCCCTCCACATCTACGCCCGGAGCAGCACCGTCACTCCGGAGCAGCTGGCCGCCGCCACCGTCATCTTCGGCTGGCCCAGGCCGGAGACCATGCGGGGGGCCGTTAAGCTGAAGTGGTTTCAGACCATGTGGGCGGGCACCGACGAGTACGCGGGAAAGTTGCCCGAGGGGGTGCTGTTCACCTCCTCCAGCGGCTCCAACAGCCGCAGTGTGGCGGAACATATGCTTACCGGCCTGATGGCCGTGTGTCGCCGCCTGCCCGCCTATCTGGACAGCCAGCGCAGCCACCGCTGGAAGGACGAGGGGCCTATGAAGACCATCTTCGGGGGCACCGTTCTGGTGGTGGGGGCGGGCCATGTGGGGGGCGACTTCGCCAAGCTGTGCCAGGGCCTGGGAGCCAGGACCATAGGGCTGAAGCGGACCGTGTCCGGCTCGGCGGAGGGCTTTGACCAGCTCCGCCCCATGGACGAGCTGGACGCCCTCCTGCCTCAAGCCGACGTGGTGGCCCTGGCGCTGCCCCACTCCCCCCAGACGGCAGGGCTGATGGACGGCAGACGGATCGCCCTGATGAAGGATGACGCCATATTGATCAGCGCCGGCCGAGGTTCCGTCCTGAATCAGGAGGCCCTGGCTGCGGCCATGGGCGGGGGAAAGCTGTGGGGAGCCGCCCTGGATGTCACCAGTCCGGAGCCGCTCCCCCCCGACAGCCCCCTATGGGACCTGCCCAACCTCCTTCTCACCCCCCATGTGGCCGGAGGGATGCGGCTAGAGCTCACCCGCCGGAGATGTGTGGAGATGGCCCAGGAGAATCTGCGCCGCTACCTGGCCGGGGAAAAGCTGGTCAATCTTGTCCAATAAAGAAGGGAGCGGACGCCGCGGCGTCCGCTCCTCTCAGTCCTTCCAGTCCCACCAGTTCCGCCTGTCCGGCGGACACTGGCCATGCTCCGCGAAGTGGACCGCCATGCGGTAGACGTAGAGCACACACCGGTCCACCGGACCGCCCTGAACCAGGCAGCTCTTTCGGTAGAGTTCCTCCGGGTCCTGTCCCCTCAGATGATCCAGAGTGGGACAGCCCACAGCCTCCAGATACCTGGCCATGCTGGGACCCACGCCGGGAATGTTCTGCAATTCGGACTTCATCAGAATTCCGCGTTGCCCACCGTGCGGGGGTGGGGCAGGGTGTCGCGGATGTTGTTGATGCCGGTGAGGTACATCACCATCCGCTCAAAGCCCAGGCCGTAGCCGGCGTGGCGGCAGGAGCCGTAGCGCCGCAGGTCGCAGTACCACCAGTAGTCCTGGGGGTCCATGCCCAATTCCTTAACGCGTCCCTCCAGCAGCTCTAGCCGCTCTTCACGCTGACTTCCGCCGATGATCTCCCCGATGCCGGGCACCAGGCAGTCAGCGGCGGCCACAGTTCTGCCGTCGTCGTTGAGGCGCATATAAAAAGCTTTGATCTCCTTCGGATAGTCGGTGACAAAGACGGGGCGCTGGAATACCTGTTCGGTGAGGTAACGCTCGTGCTCGGTCTGGAGGTCGGCACCCCACTCTACCTTGAAGTCAAATTTGTCGTTGTTCTTCTTTAAAATCTCCACCGCCTCGGTGTAGCTCACCCGACCGAAGTCGGAGGAGGCCACGTGCTCCAGCCGCTGCTTCAGCCCCTTGTCTACAAAGGAGTTGAAAAAGGCGATCTCATCAGGACATTTTTCCAGCACCGTGGTGATGATATATTTAATCATGGCCTCGGCAGTGTCCATATAGTCATTCAGGTCGGCAAAGGCCATCTCCGGTTCGATCATCCAGAATTCGGCGGCGTGGCGCTGGGTGTTGGAGTTCTCCGCCCGGAAAGTGGGGCCAAAGGTGTACACATTGCCGAAGGCCAGGGCGAAGTTCTCGGCGTTGAGCTGGCCGGAGACGGTGAGGCTGGTCTTCTTGCCGAAGAAGTCCTTGGAGTAGTCCACCTGACCGTCCTGGGTGCGGGGCAGGTCGTTGAGGTCCAGGGTGGTCACCTGAAACATCTCGCCCGCTCCCTCGGCGTCGCTGCCGGTGACAATGGGGGTGTTAATATAGACGAAGCCCCGCTCCTGGAAGAAGCAGTGGACGGCGTGGGCGGCCACCGAGCGCACCCGGAAGGCGGCGGAGAACAGGTTGGTCCGGGGCCGCAGGTGCTGGATGGTGCGCAGAAACTCCACTCCGTGGCGCTTCTTCTGAAGGGGGTAATCCGGGGCGGAGGGGCCTTCCACTTCAATGGATGCGGCCTTCACCTCCAGGGGCTGCTTGGCCTCCGGGGTGAGCACCACATGCCCCTTGACAATGAGCGCGGTCCCCACATTCTGGCCGGCAACCTCTTTGTAGTTGTCCAGAACATTGGCGTCCATGACCACCTGGAGGTTCTTGAAGCAAGAGCCGTCGTTGAGTTCAATAAACCCAAAGGTCTTCATATCCCGGATGGTACGGGCCCATCCCATAACGGTGACGGCCTGCCCGTCCAGGCCCTCCTGGTCGGCAAAAATGGCGGCGATGGTGGTGCGTTCCATTTAAATCCTCTCCAATATCGTGAAAAATCGCTGGCTGTCCCAAATTTTGGACACAAGCCGGTAGCAGGTAATATTATAATGCCTTTTTCTCCGCTTGACAAGTCTTTGACAGCGGGTTTATTTTCAGCCTGTAACTCCAAGGATATCTTTACATCGGGACATCCCTATGTTATAATATATTCTGCGCTAATGTCTGCCGTCTCTGGGCTAAGGGACGTTTTTTCTGTCCACCGACAAGGTGCGCCATGGTTTTTCGGCGAAAGCAGGAGCGGCGGCCCTCTATTCCCGCCGCCGGCTCGGTAATTTTGCTTGTGTCAGCCGCCCCCTTCGCCGCCTAGGGCTTGTTTGAAACATATCAATACACCCAAGAGGCGGGCCTTTTTCCGCCATACCGCCCCAATTTTTCTTGCAATACATCCAGTATTCCTGGGAAAAAATTGTGCTTGTCTGGCAGAAAAATCTCTCGCCGCTGCGCATAGTTCCATTTTTCAAACAGCGCCTAAAAACCTGTCAGTAAAAAAATCAGAGACTGATCAGGAGGCGGCGCGCAGGCTGACTGCCCCGCCAAATCGGAACAGACAGCGTCCAAGGTCTATTGGGGCTGCCGGCAGGCTGACCGCCCCTTCGTCAATGGATGGTACTGGCTTTTGAGAGCCCGACCAAGGAGGAATGAACAATATGCGTCACAACGAGGGGCATGGCTCTCTCAGCAAATGGAGCAGCTGGCGAATTCTGTGGCTTTTGGGCCTGTTCGTATTAGTGGCGGCTGCCGGAATGTTTGTCAGTCAGCAACTGCTGCTGGACAACGCCAGGACTATGGGAAAAAATCTGGTGACCAGCTATTCCAACGATGAAGACAACCAGCTCAGTCAATATGACCGTATTCTCACCATGGCGATGTACTACTTAGAGGATATGGACGACCAGGGCGTGGCCACCGCCGAATTTGAAGCTTGGCTGGTGGACTTCTTTGCAAAAAGCACCACTCTGGTCAGCGCCAGCAGTTTAGATATCTATGCGGTTCTAAATGGCCAGATCATCTCAGCCGGCGGGACCCGTGACGAGAACTATGACTATCAAAGCCAATCCTGGTACCAGCAGGCTATGGAGGCGTCGGGTAAGGTGATCTTCACTGACGCCTATGCCAGCGACATCTATCAGGGGCAAATGGTTGTCACGGTTGCCGTGTCCGCCGCCGGAAGCGACAACGCTGTCGCTTTTGACGTACCTTTGGACCACTTCCGCGCCGATCACACCATACAGGACCTGCCTGTAGGCGGCGCCTACTATGTGCTGGACAGCCAGGGCAGTCTTTTGTACTACAACGTCCCGTTCCAAGCCACTGAGGAGGAGCTTCAAGTCTACACCAAAGACCTGTTCGACCGGGTCGGCCGTGGGGAGTTGGACGGCAAGCACAACGAGATCATTGGGATGCAGAAGGCCACCCGGGGCCTGTACTACCAATATGCGGAAAACGGCTGGCTTTGTATCCTGACAGTCCCCTATGAGACCCTCCTGGAGGGCGTGCAGAGCATCCTGGTGTGGTACGGCATTGGATTGCTCTTCTTCCTTCTCATCGCCGTGGGCATGTGGCTGCGGGACCGCAGGCTGAGCCGGACGGCCAAGCGGAGCACGGAGACGGTTCAGGTACTGGGCAACATGTACTATGCCATCTACCGTGTGAACGTGGCGGCCGGCACCTACGAGATGACCAAGGGC
The DNA here is from genome assembly GCA_948616425.1 of uncultured Oscillospiraceae bacterium. Taxonomy (GTDB): domain Bacteria; phylum Bacillota; class Clostridia; order Oscillospirales; family Oscillospiraceae; genus Lawsonibacter. The sequence goes on along the minus strand of CAPGBJ010000053.1, from coordinate 17,821 downwards.
TCAGATTTTGTCATGCAGGAGCTGAAAGAGAACCAGGGCGATTACAATGAACTGCTGCGGGTCATTGTCTCCAGCCTGGACGAGTGGACGGGAAAGGAATTTTCCAACAGTTTTTCCCTGGAGAATATCAGGCAGCTGGTGAACCAGCAGGTAAGGGACTTTGGTGGCGAGTTTTTGCGCCAGTTTGAGGAGGAGCAGCGCTGGATCAGCATACGGCTTCTCACCGACCCGGAGCGCATTCCCAATGAGGCGGTGATTTGCTTCCGGGATGTGGAGCGGGAGAAGGAGGAACAGCAGAAGCAAGTACGCCTGCTGAAAGGGGCGCTGTCCGCCGCGGAGCAGAGCGAGAAGTCCCAAAAACAGTTCTTCTCCGTTATGAGCCACGACATGCGCACCCCTCTGAACATCATCATAGGCATGGCGGGGCTGGCCCTCCAGCCGGACTGTGACCGGGAGCGAATGGCCGGCTATGTGACCAAGATCAGCGCCGCCAGCCAGCAGCTGCTGGCCCTCATCAACGATATCTTGGAGATATCCCGTTTGGAACAGGGGAACGTCTCGATGGAGATCAAGCCCTTCGACCTGATACAGACCCTTGAGACCTGCGTCTCCCCTTTCCAGACCCAGGCTAAGGAACAGAACAAGGAGTTCCAGCTGTCGATTGATGTAAAAAACAGGATGATCAAAGGCGATCCCGCCCGTCTGGGACAGATCATCAACAACCTGGTGTCCAACTCCATGAAGTTCACCAGTTCAGGAGATCGGCTGTCTGTCACTCTGCGGCAGATGGACGAGGGCAAGAGAAATAACTATCTGTTTGTCGTCTCTGACACAGGGGCCGGCATGTCTGAAGATTTCCTGCCCAAACTGTTCGACCCCTACGAGCGCGAGGTGCGTTTTGGCGCCAAGGAGGTTATGGGAACCGGCCTGGGGATGCCCATCGTAAAAAATCTGGTGACCCGAATGGGCGGCCAGATTGTTGTGAGCAGCGTGTTGGGACAGGGAACCACCTTCTCTGTCACCCTGCCTTTCGATCTGGGGGAGGGGCTTCTGCCCGCCCAGGAGAAAGCGCCTGAGGACTTGTCTCAGCTGAGCGGGCGGCACATCCTTTTGGCGGAGGACAATCTGCTCAACATGGAGATTGCCACCGAACTGCTGAAAATGCGGGGCGCTGAAGTGACCCAGGCCGAAAACGGCCGTGAGGCAGTGGAGGCATTCCAGCGGGAGCTGCCCTTCTTCTTTGACGCTATCCTGATGGATATGCAGATGCCAGAGATGGACGGCTGTCAGGCGGCCGAGGCCATCCGCGCCATGGACCGCCCAGACGCGGAGCGCATCCCTATTATCGCCCTGACTGCCAACGCCTTTGCGGAGGATATCAGCCGCACCGCTCAGGCGGGCATGAATGCCCATCTGGCAAAGCCGATCAACATAGAATTGTTATGTAGTACCCTGACAAAATTGATGTCCGAGCGTGATGGTGCCCAGGACAAAACGTCAACAGAGGAGGACTGACTATCGTGTCCACAAACAAAGAACAGCGACATACCATCCTGGTCGCCGACGACTCGGACATGAATCGAACGATTCTTCGCTCTATGCTGGAGGAATCCTACGATATTATCGAGGCGGAGGACGGCCTGCAGGCGGTGGCCATTCTTCAGCAAAAGGATCAGGAGATCTCTCTGGTCTTATTGGATATCGTGATGCCCAACATGGACGGCTTTGATGTGCTGTCCGCTATGAATCAGTACAACTGGATTGACACCGTACCTGTCATCATGATCTCGGCAGAGAGCACCCACTCCTTTATTGAGCGGGCCTATGATATGGGTGTCACCGACTACATCAGCCGCCCCTTCGATATGATGGTAGTGCGCCGGCGGGTAATCAACACCATTATGCTTTACGCCAAACAGCGCCGGCTGGCGGCGATGGTGAACGAGCAGATCTATCAAAGAGAAAAGATCAACAATCTGATGATCTCCATTCTCAGCCACATTGTGGAGTTCCGGAACGAGGAGAGCGGCCTGCACGTCCTCCACATCCAAACCATGACGGAGATTTTGCTCAAAAGCCTGATGCGTAAAACCGACAAATATCAGCTGGACCGGGAGACCATCAATCTGATCGGAAACGCCTCCACCCTCCACGATGTGGGGAAAATCGGCATTCCTACCGAGGTGCTGAATAAGCCGGGCAAGTTTACGCCAGAGGAGTTTGCCATTATGAAGGAGCACTCCCGAATGGGCGCGGAGATGATGCGTGGGGTGCCGTTCCAGGACGAGCCGCTGGTGAAGTACGCCTATGAAATCTGCCACTGGCACCACGAACGGTATGACGGCAGGGGCTATCCCGATGGGCTGGTGGGGGAAGAAATCCCCATCTCGGCCCAGGTTGTGGCGCTGGCCGACGTGTACGACGCCCTGACCAGCGAGCGGGTCTACAAGCCGGCTCACTCCCACGAGAAGGCGCTGGCAATGATTCTCAACGGCGAGTGCGGCGCATTCCAGCCCCTATTGCTGGAGTGTCTGGTAGAGAGCAGCGACATGATTCAAAAAGAAATGGCGGTGGATACCGTTCTTCGCGGTGAGCAGCGGATTATGGAGAACACGGCCACAGAGGTGCTGCAGAATGAGGAGCTGATCACCGCGGACCGCACCCTGCGCGTGCTGGAGTTGGAGCGGAATAAGCTGCGCTTTTTCTCCTCCCTGAGCCAGGATATTCTGTTTGAGTACACCAGAACGCCCTCCATGCTCACACTCTACCCCCGGGGTGTGCAGCGCCTTGGCCTGGAGCGAGACACAGTAGACCCCTACCACAACAAGCGGGTCCTGGAGCTGATGAGTGTGGACCAGATGACGGAACTGGCCCAGCGGCTACAGGAGACCAGTCCTGAGGAGCCCTCTGTGGAGTACTATTTTGACTCCCATATAGATGGGGCTCCGGCGCGGTTCCAGATTATCTGTCAGTCTGTGTGGTCCCCCGATGAGCCGCCTCAGTACACAGGTGTGATCGGAAAGATGGTGGAATGTAAGGGAGAGGAGGAAACGCATTGACCATTCAAGAGTGCTACGCCGCCCTGGAGGGCGACTATGAGGAGGTCCTAAATCGACTTTACAGCGAGGCGCTGGTACGTAAGTTCCTGCTGAAATTCCTGTCTGACCCCTCCTTCCAGCTGTTGGAGACTTCGATGCAGACGGGCCAACACGAGGAGGCCTTCCGCGCTGCTCACACGCTGAAGGGCGTCAGCCAGAATCTGAGCTTTACCAAGCTGTACCACTCCAGCCATCAGATTACCGAGGCCCTGCGCACCAAAGATTACGACTTGGCCGGTCAGCTTCTCCCCCAGGTGGAGGCGGATTACGCCCAGACCGCCGCCGCCATCCGCGCCTTTCAGGGAGAGTAAACACCGCAAAACATACCAACCCCCCGGTCCTCCTGTGAGGAACTGGGGGGTTGCAGTCTATATATGGGGCCCATCAGCCCTTCAAGCTCTCCGACCAAGCGGCATACTTCTCCACTTTGGCGTCGCACTCCGCCCTGTCGGCGCCGTTGGCCAGGATATACACCTTAACCTTTGGCTCAGTGCCCGAGGGCCGGACAATGAGACTGGTGCCGTCAGCCATCTCATAGCGCAGTACGTTGGAGCCGGACAGCTCCATTGTGGACCTGCTGCCGTCAGCTACCTGAACTATGCTGCCGTCCTTGTAGTCCTTTTGCTCCTTTACGGCAACTCCCGCGATCTCTACTGGCGGCCTTTCCCGGAGGTTAGCCATCAGCTCGGCCATCTTCTTCAGGCCGTCCAGACCGGGCATCACCAGATTCATGGTCCGCTCGCCATAGTAGCCGTACTTCTCATAGAGGGCCAGCAGGGCGTCGTACAGGGTCATGTCCTGGCCGGCGTACCATGCAGCCATCTCAGTCATGGCCACAGCGGCGGTGACGGCGTCCTTGTCCCGGACATAGGAGCCCAACATATAGCCGTAGCTCTCCTCGTAGGACATGATAACATTGCCTTCGCCGGACGCCTCCAGCTGATCCTTCTTCTGGGCCAGGAACTTAAAGCCAGTGAAGGTGTCAAAGCACTGCAGGCCATTGACCTCGGCAACTTTCCGGGCCATTTCGGTGGTGACGATGGTCTTCAGGGCCACCGGTTTGGCGGGCAGCTTGCCGGTGCGCTTCATGGCGCCAATCAGGTAGTCCAGCAGCAGCACGCCGGTCTGGTTGCCGGTGAGCACCTTGAACTCCCCGTTCCCGGTGTTGACCATCAGGCCCACCCGGTCGGCGTCGGGGTCTGAGCCCAAAATGAAGTCGGCCCCCTCCTTCTTGGCGATATCCACCGCCAGGTAGAAGCCCTCGGGATTCTCCGGATTGGGGGAGACGACTGTGGGAAAGTTGCCGTCTATTACCATCTGTTCCGGGACGCAGATGACATGCTTCATGCCCAGACGCTTCAGCGCCTCGGGGATCAGTCTGTAGCCGGTGCCGTGGAAAGGGGTGTACACCATCTTAAAGGTGTCGGCCACCTTCTCCACCGCCCCCTTGTCGTAGACCTGCCCCAGGGCGTTGGCCAGGAACTTCTCGTCGGTCTCCTCGCCCATCATGGTAATGGGGGCGGGGGCGGGAGAGCTCAGCTTGGGCCCGGCGAAGACATCCAGCTCTTTCATAATCTTTGCCACCTGGTCGGCGTGGTTGGGGGGCAGCTGGGCGCCGTCCTCCCAGTAGACCTTGTAGCCGTTGTACTCCTTGGGGTTGTGGCTGGCGGTGACGTTGATGCCGGCGATACAGCCGTACTCCCGGATGGCGAAGGACAGTTCCGGGGTGGGGCGCAGCGCGTCAAACAGGCGCACGGGGATGCCGTTGTTGGCCAGGATCAGGGCCGCCGCCTTGGCAAACTCGTCGGAGTGGTTGCGGCAGTCGTAACACACCGCCACCCCCCGCTTTACTGCCTCGGGCCCCTCGGCCAAAATGACCTGGGCAAAGGCCTGGGTGGCATGGCTGACCGTGTAGATGTTCATGCGGTAGGTGCCCATCCCCATGGTGCCCCGAAGGCCGGCGGTGCCAAACTCCAGCTGGGAGAAGAAGCGGGACTCGATCTCCTTCTCGTCGTTTTTGATGGCCTCCAGCTCGGCCTTCTCCTCAGCGGTCAGGGCGGAGCTGGCCAGCCATGCCTGATAAGTATCGCGATAGGACATATTGACATACCTCCAGCGGCTAAAATTTTACACCTGCCATTGTACCACAAGAACGGCGGGATTTCCAGTATTTTTTTGTCAGATTTTACAGCCGGAGCCGGGCCATATCGTCAGGCAGGGGGACCGAAAACTGCAGCTTTTCCCCGGTGAGGGGGTGGAGAAAGGACAGATACCCCGAGTGGAGGGCCGGCCTGCCGATCAAGTTTTGGTCCTCGGTGCCGTAGAGAAAATCTCCGGTGAGGGGGTGACCGATGTGGGCCATATGAACCCGAATCTGGTGGGTGCGGCCCGTCTCCAGTTCCAGGCTCACCAGAGACCGGGTCCCCCAGTGCCGCAGCACCCCGTATCTCGTCCGGGCTGGTTTGCCGTCAGGCCGCGCCATCTGTTCCACAAGAGATCCCGGCCTGGGTCCCAGGGGGGCGTCAATGGTTCCGTGGATCGGATCGGGAAGCCCCTCACACACCGCCAGATAGAGCCGGCGGAAGTTTTCTGTGTGCAGCTGATGTTTCAGCGCCTCCTGAGCGTGGGGGTGCTTGGCGGCGACAATTAGGCCGGTGGTGCCCCGGTCCAGCCGGTGAACGGGGTGAAAATCCGCCTCTTGGCCGGTTTTTTCATAATAATTCACCAGAAAATTACCTAAAGTATCGTCAAAGTGTCCCGGCCCCGGGTGGACCGGCACTCCAGGGGCCTTGTTGAGGACGATCAAGTCCTCGTCCTCATAGACGATATCCAGCGGCCCGGGGGCGGGGACGATGCCGCTGCTCCGCTGGGGGTCGGACAGCCGCGCTGACAGCACCTGTCCGGCCTCCGGGCAGAAGCGGGTGTTTACGCGGACTCCATCCACCAGGATACCGTCATCCAGCCACTTGATGCGGCGTACTACCGTCCCGGACAGGCCCATATGGCGCTTGAGCAAGGTATCTACCTTTACACCTGCCAGCTCCGGGGTAATTGCCAGCTCCAGCCGCCGCATGGTCACAGCCTCTTATTCCAGCGCAGAACGGCGGCGGCAATCAGGGACCAGGCTGCCGCAAACATCAGATAGGGGGACATCTTTTTTAACTTTTCCATCACAGACACCTCACAGTTCAATATTTTCGATTGACCAGCCAGCGGATGAACTCAATGGCAAAGATTCGAAAAAAGTTGATCCAAAGCAGCAGGGAGCAGATCTCCCAATTGTCCCAATAAACGCCATACACGATGAGCAAAACAACCATCAGGCCGGTCTCTACGTCCATCAGGATGCTGGCGGATCTCATGTGAACCATAGCAGCACGCTCGTCCCGGTCCTCTCGGTCCCGTTCCTTTTGCTCGTCGATGGGCAGATTCTTGTAGTACACATTTTGAAATATGGTAGCGAGCAGCAGAATAAGGCCCACAGAGAGAAAAATATGGGGCAGCTTCTCCCGCAGAAAGGCGGGAACGAAGGGAGGAAGCAGCAGCAGTCCCACAAGCAGAAACCCGGCAGCTGTGGCCCACTGCCACTTTTTGGGCTTTCCTCGTGTTGGTTTCATGGTATCTCCTCCTCAAACAGAAATACTTCCTCAATGGTCAGTCCGAAATACCTGGCAATCTTGTGGGCCAGCAGCAGGGAGGCGTTGTACCGGCCGCTCTCCAGGGAGATGATGGTCTGCCGGGTGACATCCACACTGTCGGCCAACTCCGCCTGGGAGATACGCCGCTCTTTGCGCAGCTGCGATATCCTGTTGGTCACTGAACCACCCCTTTCGTCATTGGCGGATTCCATTCCACAGACCGGGAGAAGTAAAGTTTGCTTTACTACTTTTGAGTATAGCACACTTTACATTTTGTGTCAAGTAAGCTTTACACTTTTTTGAATGCCGTCACAGTAAAACGACGCGCCCCACCGGGGCGCGTCGTTTGATAGATTGATCCATGGGGTGGGAAATGCGGCAGAATCTACTCTGAAGGCTGGTCTGGGTTCAGCGCGTCAATCCGCTCCTTGGCCTCTCGGCCCCGGCGCAGAATGTCCTCCAGCCGGTCTGAGTCCCCTGCCGCAATGGCGTCCCGCATCTGCGTCATGTGGGAGAGCAGCTGGTCGATCTCCGGGAGAAGGGCCTCCCGATTCAACAGAAACAGCTCTTTCCATACCTGTTCGTTGAGACAGGCAATGCGGGTCATATCCTTATAGCTGCCGCCGGTAAAGCCCACATACTGGGGGGAGACCGGACTTTTTACATAGGAGTTGGACACCACATGGGCCAGCTGGGAGGTGTGGGCAATCATCCGATCATGGGTCTGAGGGTCACAGACCTTGATCCGCTGAAATCCTACCTGGCGGAAGAGGGCGCCAAGGGCGTCAATGTCCCCCTCAGCCGTGGCTGGGGTGGGCACCAGGATCATACTGGCCCCCTGGAACAGGTCAGAAAAAGCGCGCTCATACCCCGCTTTTGCCAGTCCAGCCATAGGATGCCCGCCGGTATATCGGACGCCATGGGCCAGGGCCACAGGGGTGACCGCCTCCACTACGGCGGTCTTTACCCCCACCAGGTCCACCACCTGAGCCCCCCGTTTCATCTGGGGGATCACCCGCTTTAAGAAGCCGATGGTTGCCTCTGGGTACAAAACCGGGATCAACAGGTCACAGCGGGACAGGACGGCGTCATCCGCAATGCCGTCGATGGCCCCTTCGGCCAGGGCCCGTTCCGCAACACAGGCGGTGCGGTTCCAGCCAAAGACCTGGCAGTCTGTGTATCGCTTAAGGGCCTTGGCCATAGAACCGCCCAGCAGCCCCAGGCCGGCTACCACCACAAGTTCAGCCATGCCTCACCCCTCCTTTTCCAGGGCGAACAAAATAAATTGAGTGGCGTTTTGCTCGTTGTCCTCCATGTTTTCCCGCAGCAGGTGCAGCCCAAAGGAGAGGCCGGCGTCCCGGCGGCACAGCACCCCTGTGGCGGGGGACAGCCTGCCCTCCGCCAGATAGCGCGCGCCGATGGCTGTGTCCTCCAGTTCCTGCCAGACGGCATTGGGATATTCCATCTTCAGATGTCCCTCACACTGCTTCAACGCCTGGATGTGGGAGGCAACTATGTCAATCTCTACCAAGGAGGGGTCTTTCACAAACAGGCAGTGATGAATGGGGATGCAGTCCTCCGCCAGGATGCGGTATTGCACGCCCCGCAGGGCCTCCGCGCTCTCCTGCACAACACCGGCCACATGGTTTTGCGTCGCCATCACGCCGCAATCCACCGCCCCGGACCTCAGCCCGTCCACCACCCCCTGGGAGTGAACCAGGGGGATGTACGTCACGTCTGACCAGCCCAGACGTCGGGCCATTTGCTCCGCAGCTGCCCGGGAGTTGCTGCCCTCAATGCCCTGATAACCAATTTTCACTGCGGACACCTCACTTCGCCATAGAGCCGTCATACTCGCCGATGCTCTTGGCAATCATCAGGTTAGCGGCCACGTCGCCCTCCACATTGATGGTGGTGAAGGCCATGTCCAGCAGGCGGTAGAAGCCGCTGATGGGGCCCATCAGGTCGATAGGCAGCCCCAAAATAGAAAGGAAGGAGGCGCCCAGCACCACGCCGCCGCCGGGGATGCCCGGAGCAGCCATATTGAGCAGGGTGGCCACCATCACCAGGAAGACAATGGTGCCCAGGGGCAGATTGATGGAGTAGAAGTCGGAGACAAAGACCGCCAGACAGCAGAAGGAGCAGGCGCCGCCGCACATGTTGATGGTGCAACCCAGCGGAAGGGTGAACTTGGAGACACCCTCAGGGGCGCCCAGATCCTGGGTGCTCACATTGATGGTGGTGGGCAGAGTGGCGGCGGAGGAGGTGGTAGACAGCGTCACCAGAGCTACTTTGCCGCAGGCTTTGACAAACTTCATAGGGCTGAGCTTGGTGTACAGACAGACGGGGAGGACCATAGCCGCTAGAAATACCACAATACAGCACAGCCAGCAGGTGGCGATGTACTTGGCCAGGGCGCCGAAAATACCCGCGCCGTACTGGGCCACTGAGAAGGCCATCAGAGACAGCACGCCCAGAGGAGAGACCTCCATGAAATAGCCCAGCATCTTGAAAAAGGCGTCGGACAGGCTGTTCATAAAGGCCAGAACTGGCCCGCCCTTCTCGCCGATGGATAAAATTGCAATGGCAAAGACGATGGTAAATAAGATGACAGGCAGGGTGCTGCCGTCAGCGGCTGCCTTGACGATATTGGTGGGGACAATGGCAATGAGAAAGCTGCTGATTGTGGGGGTGGTGATGTCCCCCTCATAGACAGGGGCGTTCTCAAACACCGTACCCAGCCCCGGCCGAATTGCCCAGGCAATGGCCAGAGAAATCACCGCACAGACGACAAACATCACCACATACAGGGCCACTGTGCGCACCCCGATGCGGCGCAGCAGGTTCCCATCCTTGATGTTGGCAATGCCGCAGAAGACAGCGCACACCACAATGGGGATAATCATCAGTTTAATCATGTTTAGATAGATATCGCCCACCACCTTGGTGGCGATGGAAAACTCTGGGGCGGCCAAGCCCAGAGCGACGCCGACGACAAAGCCGACGGCAACTCGCAGGAACAGATTCTCTTTTTTTAACAGCACGTTCATTGTTCAGGACCTCACTTTAATGGTTTGTCGCGATAAAGCGTCTGTTATTATAGACCATCCAGACACAAACTGTCAATATGGGAAAGGACACCAATTTTTCTTTACTTTTTTCCACGGCTCATATATAATAAGCTGAAACTTAGAGACCACTGACAGAGCTGAGCAGAGATTTCGTCAGTAGTTCCCAAATTATCAGGAAAGTGTGGGAAGCGCATGCTTCAATTTGACGAGTATAAGGTAAAACTGAACAATTTGGCCCCGGCGCTGAAGGAACTTGGACAGGCGCTGGATCTGGAGGGAGCCGAACGGGAACTGGATATGCTCCAGGCCGAGTCCGCCGCTGACGGCTTCTGGGACAACCTGGCCAAGGCACAAAAGGTCCAGCAGCGCATCAAAAATCTTCAGGACAAGGTGGACAGCCAGAACCGGCGTCAGGGGCAGTGGGACGACCTGATGGCCCTGTGTGAGATGGGCAACGAGTTTGAGGACGAGAGCCTTATCCCTGAACTGGAGGAGGGCTTCGCCGCCCTGGAGGCCAACATGGAGACCGCCCGGCTGGAGACGCTGCTCACCGGGGAGTACGACCGATCCAATGTGATTCTCACCATCCACCCCGGCGCTGGCGGCACCGAGGCCCAGGACTGGGCTCAGATGCTCTACCGGATGTACACCCGCTGGACCGAGCGCCGCGGCTTTACCTACCAGATCATGGACTACCAGGAGGGGGACGAAGCCGGCATCAAATCGGCCACCATCATGATCGAGGGCCCCAACGCATACGGCTACCTCCGAGGTGAGCACGGCGTCCACCGGCTGGTGCGGGTGTCCCCCTTCGACGCCAACGCCCGGCGGCAGACCTCCTTCGCCTCGGTGGAGGTCATGCCCGACCTGCCCGAGGATGTAGAGATTGAGATCCGCCCCGAGGACATCGAGATGCAGGTCTACCGGGCCTCTGGCGCCGGCGGCCAGCACGTGAACAAGACCTCCTCCGCCGTCCGCCTGATCCACAAGCCCACCGGTGTGGTGGTGGCCAGTCAGCAGGAGCGGTCCCAGTTCCAGAACAAGGACAACTGTATGAAAATGCTCCGGGCGAAACTGGTGGAATTGCAGATGCAGGAGAAGGCGGAAAAGATCTCCGATTTGAAAGGCGTCCAGCTGAAGATTGAATGGGGCAGCCAGATCCGCTCCTATGTTTTTATGCCCTACCAGATGGTGAAAGACAACCGCACCGCCTTTGAAACCAGTAACATCAACGGCGTGATGGACGGCGACCTGGACGGCTTTGTCAATGCCTACCTCACCGCCGAGGCCACAGGAAACTGGGCCAGCAAGTAGGGGAGAGAGGGGCCTATGAATCAACTGCGTCACGGTGCGAACCGTCCCAAGGTCAGCAGTCTCCTCCGCGCCAAGCAGCACGGGGCCGCAGTGCTGGCTGAGCTGCTCCTGCTGGGATTGATGGCCCTGGCCCGCTGGCAGTGGGGCCACATCGCCTTTGGCAGCGACCATGTTACAGTGGGCTTTATCCTGTACAATGCAAAAAATATCGTGGTGATCTTTGGGGCGGTGGACCTGATCTCCGCCGCCTATTACCTGATCCGCTGGCTGCAAATGGGGCGGCCCAGCTCCCCGGATGACAACAACAGTCTGTTCTCCGACAGCGAGGGCGGCGAACGTTCCCCTCTCAAGGCCTCTCTGGCCATGCTGGGCTGTATGGCGGTTATTCTGACTGCCGCCCTGGTACTTTGGCTCTAAATCGGTCTCTCCACCCCGCCGTACCTCGTACGGCGGGGTGGATTTTCATCTTGCGGCCCGATTTCCCCCGTGTTATACTGGAGATATCCCAGAAAGCGGAAAGGAGCAAATACATCATGAACTATAAAATTCAGGGGGAACCCACGCCTGTCGTCATCTGCGACCTGAACCCCGGGGAGACCATGATTACCGAGAAGGGCTCCATGGTATGGATGAGCCCCAATATGGAGATGCGGACCTCTGCCGGCGGTTTTGGCAAGGCCTTCGGCCGGATGTTTTCCGGGGAGTCCATGTTCCAGAACTTCTACACCGCCAAGGACGGACCGGGCATGATCGCCTTTGCCTCCAGCTTTCCGGGGGCTATTCTGCCTGTAGAGATCACTCCAGACAAGCCCATTGTGGCCCAAAAGTCCGCTTTTTTGGCCTCTGAGCAGGGGGTGGAACTGTCGGTATTCTTCCAGAAGAAGCTGGGCGCCGGCTTTTTCGGCGGCGAGGGCTTTATCATGCAGCAGCTGTCCGGCCGGGGTATGGCCTTTCTGGAGATCGACGGCTACGGTGTGGAGTACACGCTGTCCCCAGGCCAGCAGATGGTCATTGATACCGGCAATCTGGCTATGATGGACGCCACCTGTACCATCGACATCCAGAGCGTCAAGGGTGTGAAAAACGTGCTCTTCGGCGGAGAAGGGCTGTTCCACACCGTGGTCACCGGCCCGGGCCGCATTCTCCTTCAGACCATGCCCATGAGCGCCTTTGCCGGGGCCATCGCCTCGGTGCTGCCCACTAAGGGCTGATGGCTGTCCATGGATACACCCAGTTGATGGGCTCGCCCTTCCGCCGTTTTTGTTGACTTTTACTAAAAGCTGTCGTATGATATAGGCGGCAGCTTTCCAAAACGCAACTATAGAAACTGATGGACTGCCCCCCCATTGGGTACACAGCGTGCAGGGCGATTGCCAAGAGGGAAGCGGTCCGCGTCCAGGGCTTGTTTGAAACATGGTAACATGCCCCAACGCCGGCTCTTTTTCCGCCATGCTTTGCCAATTTTCCTTGAAATACATCTTGGAAAAGCTCTGCCTGCCCCAGCAAAAATCCCTCGTCTATCTGTCATTTTTGAGTATTAAGGTGAAAGGAGGGTGTTTCTATGTTCAGACAGGAGGCCAATGCGCCCCACCCCAGAAGGGAGCCTAGACTCCCCGGCCCGCTGTCTCTGACCCGGTTGGAGGAGGTCTTCACCGACTGCGCGGACTTCCGCAGGCGGGAGGTCTATCTTCACGGGGACAGACAGCGGAAAGCTGCTGTATGCTACATTGACGGCCAGGCCAGGACGGAGCGGCTTAACGACTATATCCTACGCCCGCTGGCCCAGGACCCTATGCTGGCCTCGGTCCCGGAGGGGGAGCTGTTTGACCTGCTGGAGCGGGGGGCCCTCTACGTCCAGTCCGCTGAGCGGGAGACCCAGCTGGACCCGGTGGTCTTCGCCCTCATTGAGGGCAGCTGCGCCCTCTTTCTGGAGGGCCGGGACGACTGCCTGATTTTCCCTGTGGCCACCGAGGAGAAGCGGTCAGTGGGAGAGCCGGAGAACGAGCCCGCCCTGAAGGGGGCCAGAGACTCCTTTGTGGAGAGTCTGCGCACCAACACGTCTCTGATTCGCCGCCGGCTTCGGGCCCCAGAACTGAAAATCCGGGAGCAGATAGTGGGCCGGCAGTCTCTCACTCCGGTGGACGTACTGTGGATCGACGGCATTGCCGATCCGGACACGGTGGCTCTCTTGGAACAGCGGCTGGACGCCATCGACATCGACGGCGTGGAGGCGGCGGGCAGTTTGGAGGAATACCTGGTGGACGCTGCACGCTCCCCCTTCCCCCTCATGCCCTACACCCAGCGGCCCGACCGATTTTGCCAAGGCCTTTTAGAGGGCCGGGTGGGCCTCTTTGCTGACGGCATCCCCCTGGGCTGGCTCCTCCCCGGCACAGTGGACCAGTTCTTCAAGACGGGGCAGGACCGGGCCTACCACTGGCTGGTGGCCTCCGCCCTCAGCGTCATCCGCTGGCTGTGCGCCCTGATCACCCTGTTGGTGCCTGGGCTCTATATCGCTCTGGTCACCTTCCACCCCGAAGCCATCCCCCCGAAGCTGGCCCTGTCCATTGTGGCCGCCAAGCAGGAGGTGCCCTTCTCCACCATCTTCGAGGTACTCATTATGCTGCTGGCTTTCGAGGTCATTCAAGAGGCCGGCCTGCGTCTCCCCGGCCCCATCGGGGCCACCGTCTCTATTCTGGGGGGACTGGTGGTGGGCAACGCGGCGGTGGATGCCCATATTGTCTCCCCTGCCGTCCTCATTGCGGTGGCCATCGCCGGGGTGGCGGGGTACACCATGCCGTCCCAGGACTTCGGCAACGCCCTGCGGCTGTGGCGGTTCCTGCTGGCAATCTTGGCCAGTTTGGGGGGGCTCTTCGGTCTGGCTTTGGGCTGCGCCGCCCTGATCTACCACTTGGCAGAGCTGGAATCCTTCGGCGTGCCCTATCTGGCCCCCTTTACCACCGGGACCCGGGTGCCTCGGGGACATCCCAGCCTCTTTCGTCTGCCCCTGCCCGCCATGAAATGGCGAGACGGCCCCATCAAGACCCAGAACAGGAGGAATCAGCGATGAAAAGACGGTTTGTCCCGCTGTTGACTGTCTGCCTGCTTCTCTCAAGCTGCTCAGGTCTGCCGGTCGCCCGGGAGATGGGAGACATGGCGCTTCTGCGCACCATAGGGGTTGACGCAGCTTCGACTGGGGTGACGGTCACTGGGTCCACCGGCCCCCGGGCCAAGGGACTTCAATCTGAGGGGGAACCGGCGCTCACCTTGACAGCGGAGCGGGAGTCACTCAGCGGGGCCTGTCTGGCCATGCAGGGCCAGAGTGACAGCTATGTTTTTTTCGGCTATGTGGATCAGCTGCTCATCGGTGAGGATTTGGGCAGGACGGGCATTCGGCCAGTGCTGGACTACTTTGCCCGGGACAGCGAGCTGGGACTGGGGGCTCAGCTGTGGCTGGTACGGGGCGCCACGGCCCGGGAGGCGGTGGTCTCCGGAGGAGAAGAGGGGGTGGACAGCCGGCTGGAGACCCTTCAGCACGACAGCGAGATGGGCATTGCCGCCATCAGCCGCACCGCTGGAGAGGTGTACGCCGACCTTCTGGAGTGGGGATCGGCCTTTGTTCCCGCACTCTCCCCCGCCGAAGAGGGGGACGCGGTTCTAACGGAACACGGCTATGGTGTATTAAAGGGGGACACACTGACTGGATTTTTGGAGGGGGAGGAGGCCAGAGGGCTGGAGCTACTGGCTGGCGGGCCCGCCGACCATATTTTAACGGTAGAGCTGCCAGGCAGTAAAGTGTCCGCCCAAATTACCTCTGCCCACACCTGGAGTGAGTTGGAGTTTCGGGGCAATATCCCCTCCGCACTGCGGCTGACCTGTGTGGTAAAGGCCCGCCTGACCGAGTACCGGGAGCCTTTGCATGACAGAGAATTGGAACGGCTGCAAAAGGAACTGGAGACCAGGGAACAAAGGCGGCTGGAGGCGGCGTTGGAACAAATGAGGGCACTAAGGTGCGATTGCACCGGCCTGGGCGCCAAGGCGGCTATGGGCTGCCCCGCCAACTGGCAGGCGATTCAAAGGGATTGGCCGGAGTGGTTTGCCCGACTGCCAGTAGAGGTTACAGTGCAGGTGAAAATAGAGGTTTGACGCAGAGCTGCTGTGGGGTAGGGCATTCGCCCCGCAGGGTGTCAGCGATGTAAGGAGACGCAGAATGGAAAAGGACAAAATTTCTCGCACCCAACTCATGGCCCTGCTGTGGGCCGGAGTAATGGCACCGGCGGCGGAGCTGCTGCCAAGTTTGCTCCTGCCCGGCGCGGGGAATGGGGCATGGCTGGCGGTGGTACTGGCCGCGCCTCTGGTATTGGCTGCGGGGTGGCTTCTGGGTACGCTGGCCGGGCGGGAGGGATTGGCCCGCAGAATGACTGGCCTGCTGGGAAAAGGACTGGGAGGCGGAGTGCTTCTACTATATATAATATGGGCTGTGTTGCTGCTGGCGCTACGGCTACGTCTATGCGCCCAGCGCCTGCTGTCCTCCAGCGACCGAGAGGGAGCACTGTGGTTTTTCCTGTTCTCTGCGGCGGCGGTGGTGTTGTGGATGGGCCGGGGAAAGGTGTCTGCCTTTGCCAGAGCGGGTCAGATTTTCCTCGCCGCTCTGCTGGCTGCAGCTGGAACGGTGCTGCTGCTGTCTGTGTTTCAGGCCAAACCGGAGCGGCTGCTGCCCCTGTGGTGGGGGGCGGCCGGGCCGGCAGTGGAGTCTATCCTGTCGGCGGCCGGCGTAATGGGCTGGGGGCTGTTCCTCCCCTTCCTCATGGGCAGTGTGAGGGATCAAGGGGAGAATAAAAATTGGCACTGGCTGTTCTGGGGACTGGGGGGTGTCCTGCTTCTAGCGGCTGCACAGGGAGTAATTCTCGGGAACCTGGGGGTCCATTTGGCCGCCCGTCTGGAAAACCCGTTTTTCGCGCTGGCTAAAAGTGTAGGGGTGGAGGGCGCCTTTCAGAGGGTGGAGGGAGTGATAACCGCCCTGTGGACCTTCGCTGATCTGACAATGGGGGGCGTGCTGGTTTTTGCAATCCGGGCGATGACAGCAGAACTGCTGCCGGAAAAGGCGCTGAAATGGGTCCCATGGGGGGCGGTGGCACTGGGCACGGCGGGGAGCCTGCTTCTGTTTCCTGCGCTGGGCAGACCAGAGGTCTGGAACCGCTGGATGGTGCCAACAGGCAATCTGGTGTTGGGAGGAGTGGTCCCAGCGATGCTGTGGCTGCTGGGGAGCCTTCTGGGAGAGAGCGGAAAAGGCGGCATATCTTGTGTCTGAAATTTCGCGTGAATCAAAGATATTGAGGGGTTAAGGTGCGCGTAAAAAAACTTTAAAAACTTTCTAAAAACCGCTTGACAAAAGGGAGAACAAGTGGTAATCTATCGAAGCTGTCCGCGAGGACGAGAGATCGAGCCACAGGGCGAGTTGAGTAGGGAAAAAGATTTTGAAAAAAGTCGAAAAAAGTACTTGACAAAGGCTGGAAGAAGTGGTAAGATGTGAAACCGTTGCGGCAGCAACAAGCCACAGCGAGCTGCGAATGAGAGAACGAAAAAAAGTTTGAAAAAACTTAAAAAAAGTTCTTGACAAAGGCTTGCGAGTGTGGTAAGATAAAAGCCCGCCGCTGATGAGCGGTGTGCACCTTGTAAATTAAACAACGTGACAAACACGAAGCACCAGAAGGATTGGTTGTTTCAAGTAAGTTTCGAAAGAAGCTTGTATTGGACAACGTCAATTATTTCTTTGAAGCTAAGGTTTTAGTTTCAGTAAAGTGATTTATTCAGCGTAAGCTGTGTAGATACCATTTTATTGAGAGTTTGATCCTGGCTCAGGATGAACGCTGGCGGCGTGCTTAACACATGCAAGTCGAACGGAGTACCCTTGAAGGAGTTTTCGGACAACTGAAAGGACTACTTAGTGGCGGACGGGTGAGTAACGCGTGAGTAACCTGCCTTGGAGTGGGGAATAACAGCTGGAAACAGCTGCTAATACCGCATGAAATGTCTGAATCGCATGGTTCTGGACATCAAAGATTTATCGCTCTGAGATGGACTCGCGTCTGATTAGCTAGTTGGTGAGGTAACGGCCCACCAAGGCGACGATCAGTAGCCGGACTGAGAGGTTGGCCGGCCACATTGGGACTGAGACACGGCCCAGACTCCTACGGGAGGCAGCAGTGGGGAATATTGGGCAATGGGCGCAAGCCTGACCCAGCAACGCCGCGTGAAGGAAGAAGGCTTTCGGGTTGTAAACTTCTTTTCTCAGGGACGAAGAAAGTGACGGTACCTGAGGAATAAGCCACGGCTAACTACGTGCCAGCAGCCGCGGTAATACGTAGGTGGCAAGCGTTATCCGGATTTACTGGGTGTAAAGGGCGTGTAGGCGGGAAAGCAAGTCAGATGTGAAAACCACGGGCTCAACCTGTGGCCTGCATTTGAAACTGTTTTTCTTGAGTACTGGAGAGGCAGACGGAATTCCTAGTGTAGCGGTGAAATGCGTAGATATTAGGAGGAACACCAGTGGCGAAGGCGGTCTGCTGGACAGCAACTGACGCTGAGGCGCGAAAGCGTGGGGAGCAAACAGGATTAGATACCCTGGTAGTCCACGCTGTAAACGATGGATACTAGGTGTGGGGGGACTGACCCCCTCCGTGCCGCAGTTAACACAATAAGT
>CAPGBJ010000052.1 GCA_948616425.1 uncultured Oscillospiraceae bacterium | reverse complement strand
TGCTGTCCAGCCTGGAGACGGTGGTGGAGCTGCTGGGCACCTATGACATCACTACTATCCGGGCAAGCATGGGGATGTATTTGCTGTGCAGGGCCATCCATGAACAGACGGATCTCCGGGTGCTGCTCACCGGGGAGATCTCCGACGAACTCTTTGGCTACAAATACACCGACTTCGCCCCTACGCCCCGGGCCTTTCAGGAGGAGGCGGAGAAGCGGCTGCGGGAGCTGCACATGTACGACGTTCTCCGGGCGGACCGGTGCATCTCGGTCAACTCCCTGGAGGCCCGGGTGCCCTTCGGCGACCTGGATTTTGTGAAATATGTGATGGCCATCGACCCGGCAAAGAAACTGAACACCTACGGCAAGGGCAAGTATCTGCTGCGCAAAGCCTTTGAGGGGGACTGGCTGCCCGCGCACATCCTGTGGCGTGAGAAGGCCGCTTTCTCCGACGCGGTGGGCCACTCCCTGGTGGACGACCTGAAGGAGTACGCCGAGGGCCGGTACACCGACGGGGAATTGGAACGGCTGAGGCAGAAATACGCCCACGCCCGGCCCTTCACCAAGGAGTCCCTCCTCTACCGGGAGATTTTTGAGAAGTACTATCCGGGCCAGAGCGGGATGGTGGCGGATTTCTGGATGCCCAACCGGTCCTGGGCGGGCTGCGACGTGGACGACCCCTCCGCCCGGGTGCTGGCCAACTACGGGGAGAGCGGGGTGTAGGCCCGCCCCTGTAAAATCATAGACAATCAGATGGAGAGACATTATGGAAAGAATCCTTATCATCGACTTTGGCGGCCAGTATAACCAGCTCATTGCCCGGCGGGTGCGGGAATGCAGGGTATACTGCGAGGTGAAGCCCTGGAACACGCCTCTGGAGGAACTGAAAGCCTTCGACCCCATAGGCGTTATCTTCACCGGCGGGCCCCGGTCGGTCTATCAGGAGGGCGCCCCCACGGTGGACAGGTCGATTTTCACCTGGGGGGTGCCCATTCTGGGCATCTGCTACGGCTGTCAGCTCATGGCCCACCTGCTGGGGGGACAGGTCGTCCCCGCCCAGGACGACTCCGCCCGGGAGTACGGCAAGACCCTCACCCGCTACGACGCCGCCTGTAAGCTGTTCCAGGGCCTGCCCCAGGAGGGGGTGTCCTGGATGAGCCACGGGGACTACATGTCCAAGGTGCCGGAGGGCTTTGTCCTCACCGCCCGCAGTGACGCCTGTCCCAATGCGGCCATGGCCCACGAGGGCCGGGGGTTTTACGGGGTGCAGTTCCACCCGGAGGTGGACCACACAGAGCATGGGGGAGACATGATCCGCGCCTTCCTCTATCAGGTCTGTCATGCCAGGGGAGACTGGACCATGGGGGACTACAAAGGCATGGCCATTGCCCGGCTGCGGGAGAGAATTGGAGCCGGCCGGGTGCTGCTGGCCCTGTCCGGCGGGGTGGATTCCTCGGTGGCCGCCGCCCTGCTGGCCGAGGCGGTGGGGCCCCAGCTCACCTGCGTCTTTGTGGACCACGGCCTGATGCGGCTGAGTGAGGGGGACGAGGTGGAGGAGGCCTTCTCCCGATGGGACCTGAACTTTGTCCGAGTGGACGCCGAAGCCCGTTTCCTGGGGAGGCTGGCCGGGGTGGACGAGCCGGAGGAGAAGCGCAAGATCATCGGGGAGGAGTTCGTCCGGGTCTTCGAGGAGGTGGCCAAAGGGATTGGGGCGGTGGACTTCTTGGCCCAGGGCACCATCTACCCCGACGTGATCGAGTCGGGTGCGGGGGAGGCGGCCGTCATCAAGAGCCACCACAACGTGGGGGGCTTGCCCGACTATGTGGAGTTTCAAGCAATTATCGAACCTCTGCGCCTGCTCTTTAAAGACGAGGTCCGCCAGCTGGGCCGGGAACTGGGCCTGCCCGAGTATCTGGTGAATCGCCAGCCCTTCCCGGGGCCCGGGCTGGCCATCCGGATCATGGGGGAGGTCACCGGGGAGAAGGTGGACGCCCTCCGGAAGGCGGACTTCATCTTCAGGGATGAGGTGGCCAAAGCCGGGGAGGACAGGGGACTTAGCCAGTACTTTGCCGTTCTCACCAACACCCGTTCGGTGGGCGTTATGGGGGACGGCCGCACCTACGACTACACGTTGGCGCTCCGGGCGGTGACCACCTCCGACTTTATGACCGCCGATTGGGCCCGTATCCCCTATGACCTGCTGGACCGGGTGTCCAGCCGTATTGTCAATGAGGTGGCGGGCATCAACCGCATTGTGTATGACATCACCAGTAAGCCGCCTTCCACAATAGAGTGGGAGTGAGGATGGTCCGCCTAACCGGCGGGGCCGCATATGAGGGGGAGCTCTATGACAAAATATATTTTTGTAACTGGCGGGGTGGTGTCTGGACTGGGCAAGGGGATCACGGCGGCCAGTTTGGGCCGGCTGTTGAAGCAGCGGGGCCTGCGGGTAAAGGTGCAGAAGCTGGACCCCTATCTGAACGTAGACCCGGGCACAATGTCCCCCTACCAGCACGGGGAGGTCTTTGTCACCGACGACGGGGCGGAGACCGACTTGGATCTGGGCCACTACGAGCGGTTTATCGACGAGAGTTTGACGGTAAATTCCTCCATTTCCTCGGGTAAGGTGTACTGGAACGTTCTCAATCGGGAGCGGAGGGGGGACTATCTGGGGGGCACCGTCCAGATCATCCCCCACATCACCGACGAGATCAAGCGCAATATATTTTCCCTGGAGGACCCCGGCACCGACGTAGCCATTGTAGAGATCGGCGGGACGGTGGGGGATATCGAGTCTCAGCCCTTTCTGGAGGCCATCCGACAGGTGTCGGCGGAACGGGGCCGAGAGAATGTGATGTTTCTTCATGTCTCCCTTGTGGTCTCCATTCCCGGCACGGGGGACTTGAAGTCCAAGCCAACCCAGCACTCCGCCAAAGAGCTGCTCTCCTTGGGGATTCAACCTGACGTCATTGTCTGCCGCGGCGCCGCGCCCATTCCGGGGGAAATTTTGGACAAGATCTCCCTGTTCTGCGGCATCCCTCGAGAGAATGTCATCCCGAACCTGAATGCGGACTTGCTCTATGAGGTGCCCCTGATGTTGGAGCGGGAGGGACTGGCCAACGCGGTGGTCCGGCGGCTGGGTCTGATCTGCCCCATGCCAGACCTCACCGAGTGGGCCGACATGGTCCAGCTGGCCAAGCATCCGGCCGGAGCGGTGGAAGTTGCGCTGGTAGGCAAGTATGTGGCCTTCCGCGACGCCTATCTTTCGGTGGCCGAGGCCCTCACCCACGGGGGGATTGCCAATCAGGTGGGGGTCCATATCCGCTGGGTGGACAGCGAGACCGTCAACGAAGAAAATGCCGCCCAGATACTGGGCGGCGCAGATGGTATTCTGGTGCCTGGCGGCTTCGGCGGCCGGGGGATTGAGGGCAAGCTTGCCGCCATCCGGTACGCCCGGGAGAAGGGAACTCCCTTTCTGGGCATCTGCCTGGGGATGCAGATGGCGGTGGTGGAGTTTGCCCGCCACGTCTGCGGCATGGAGGACGCCCACTCCAGCGAGTTTTCCCCCACCACGGCCCATCCGGTGATTGATCTGATGCCCGACCAGCGGGGGATTGCCGACAAGGGGGGGACCATGCGGCTGGGGGCCTGTCCCTGCCGTATTTCTGAAGAGAGCGTCCTCATTCGCCGGGCATACGGCGTCGAGGAGATCAGCGAGCGTCACCGCCACCGCTACGAGTTCAACAACGACTTTCGTCAGGTGTTCACCGCCGCCGGCCTGGTCCTGGCCGGCCTGTCCCTGGACGGGCGGCTGGTGGAGATGGTGGAGCTGCCCGGCCACCCCTGGTTTGTAGGGGTCCAGTTCCACCCGGAACTGAAATCCCGGCCCAACCGGGCCCACCCGCTGTTCCGAGAATTTGTGGCCGCCGCCGAGCGATTTCAGCGGGGACAGGCCGAAGGGAACCTTTCGACGTAAACCGCTATTTTAAAACAGTAAACGACCCGAACTGTCAATGTAAACCTGATCTGACAGTGTCGTAGACATTTAGAGGCCCGGCGGATACGACGTGGGTTTACAGTCTATTTGATCGGAGGAAGGCCGTTTGGGCGGAGACTGGACAAGGTGATTTCTCAGTTTTTGGGGCAATAGGGATAAGCAAGGGGGAGGATACCCCCCTTGTGTACCAACAGTATTGTTTATTGGGGAGGAAAACAGCAGTGGAAGTACGGGAACTACTCTATGAGGGAAAGGCGAAGCGGGTCTATACCACCGACGACCCCCAATATCTGGTTGTCGCCTACAAGGACGACGCCACCGCTTTCAACGGACAGAAAAAGGGAACCATTTCCGGCAAGGGGATTGTGAATAACCGGATGAGCAATCTGCTCATGGCCCGGTTGGAGAGGGAGGGGGTCCCCACCCACCTGGTGAGAGAACTGAATGACCGGGAGACTTTGGTCAGACGGGTGGCCATCGTGCCGCTGGAGGTGATTGTACGCAATGCCGCCGCGGGGTCCTTCTCCAGGCGATATGGAGTGGAGGAAGGGGTTGTCTTTGCAGCACCTACCTTAGAGTTCTCCTATAAAAACGATGAGTTGGGCGACCCTCTGCTCAATGATGATCATATAGTGGCCCTAAAACTGGCGGCTCCAGAGGAACTGGCCGCCATTCGGAGGTATGCGCTGACGGTCAACAGGCTGC
Organism: uncultured Oscillospiraceae bacterium; assembly: GCA_948616425.1. GTDB lineage: Bacteria > Bacillota > Clostridia > Oscillospirales > Oscillospiraceae > Lawsonibacter. The sequence goes on along the minus strand of CAPGBJ010000052.1, from coordinate 23,560 downwards.
TGCAGGAGCTGTGGAAGGGGTGTGGAGTTACTCTGGTGGACTTTAAGCTGGAGTTTGGACGCCTGGCGGATGGAACCATTGTGCTGGCCGACGAGATCAGCCCCGACACCTGCCGCCTGTGGGACGCCAAAACGGGAGAAAAGCTGGATAAAGACCGATTTCGTCAGGACCTGGGCGGTGTGGAAGAGGCCTACAGCCGCGTGATGGAGCGGCTGACTGGTCTGATCCAGGGGGAAGAGGGAATGTAAGGGGAAGAAATGCCGGAACAGGGGTTTGCCCTGCTGAACAGGGAGATATTCCCAAAATTCAGCAGATGGTAGAGTGTGTGGACCAGCTGCCGGCAGGGAATCTGAGGCGGCACTTTTCAGTGTGCGGGGTCAACCCGAGGGCAGGGGTTCCCTGGTCAAGAGGTGGTACTGTTCCCGCAGCCGTTCCAGATTGTCCTGTGTGACCAGCCGGTAGGGCAACCAGACGTAGTGCCCGTCCTCCAAGGTCACCGCCTGAGCCGGGTCCTCCCCGGCCCAGAGGGCCTGCGCCAGGTCGAGCATGGCCTGCGCCTGCCCCCGTCCGTCATTGAGTACTGTGCCATACAGCTGCCCGGAGGCCACCGCCTCCAGGGCGGGGGCTGTGGCGTCCACCCCCACGATCAGGGGCCAGTCCTGCTGTTCCCACTGGGAGTCTTTCAGCGCATCGATAGCCCCCAGGGCCATGTCGTCATTGTTGGAGAAGATGACCTCGATTTCACCGCCAAATTCCTCCAGCCACTGCTTTGTGCGGGCGGCAGCCTGGGCGCGGGTCCAGTTGGCGGTGTCGTTGGTCAGCTTCTCCACCTCCACGCCGGCGTCAGTCAGGGCCTTAATAGAGTACTCTGTGCGCAGCAGCGCGTCCTGATGGCCCGGTTCCCCCTCCAACATGGCATATTGCAGGATGCCGTCTGCGTTGCGGTCCAGCAGGTCCTGGTGCTGGCGCCAGGCATCCAGCACCAACCGCCCCTGAAGTTCGCCGCTCTCCTGTGCGCTTGCCCCCACGTAGTAGATCTGATCCCAGCGTTGAATGTCCTCTGCCACCGGTTGGCGGTTAAAGAAGATCAGGGGGACGCCCTCGGCCTCCGCCTTGTCAATGATGACGGCCGCAGCGGTCCGGTCCACAATGTTGACGCACAGCACGTCGCATTGCCGGGCGAGAAAGCGATCTACCTGGTCCATCTGGGTGGCCTGGCTGCTCCGGCCGTCCGAGATGAAGAGATTAATTTTCAAGCCGGTCTCTCCCTCCGCCTCCTGGGCCAGCCACTCCAGATTTTGGGTTAGGGCAGAGATGAAGGTGTCATCCTGGGCATAGAGGGCCACTCCGATGCGCAGACTGTCATCCTGCTGTTCTGTTGTGCCGCAGGAGGGGAGGAGGATCAGGACGAGGGCCAGGGCCAGCAGCTTAAGAGGTGACTGGAAAGAGCAGTTTTTGGTTGTCAGGTGCATAAATATCCTCCCCTCGCAGGATGGAAAAGGTCAGCGGGGACAGGGTCTGTCCCTCGCCTCTGACGGCCTGTACCGCCTGGCGTACCGCCAGGTAGCCGGCGGCATAGTCGTTCCAGGCGGCCAGGGCGGAGATGGTCCCCCGCTCCAGCAGGGCGGTGATGGTGGTGGAGGAGCCCACGCCGTACAGGGCGAAGGAGAGGGCTCCGGCCTCCTTCTGCTCAGCGGTCTGCTGGGTGACGAGGGGGTCAAAGGCCATGACCCAGCGCTCTTGGGGGGGCCAGTCCAGGGAAGAAGCGCGCCGGGTTGGGACACCCTGTTCCTCCAAGGCGGCTTGGGCGGCCTGAATTCGGTCAGCTACGCCGGCGCAGCTGGGGTCGATATCCAAGAGCAGAACCGTGCCGCCGTCCCAGTCTTCCAACAGGGCTTGGGCAAGCTGCTGCCCCAAAAGGATGTTGTCCGGGGCGGCGGTGCCGTCTGCGCCCTCCATATCTGATTCCAGTGTGACCACCGGGGTTTTACATGGAAGCAGGGCTGTGTGCAGCGCAGATGGGTCGGCCGGGACCACCACAAGAGCCCGGGCCCCGCCGTCAATTTCCCGGAGGCACAGCTCCGTCTGTTCGTCGCTGTCTCCGTAGGTGGAGAGGGTGAGAAAGCGCAGTTCCGCCCCAAACTCGTCCGCCGCCTGTTCCATGCCCTGGCGGGCGACCGTCCAGCCGGAACTGTCCGTGTCGCGGAGCAGGACGGACAGGGAGAGCAGCTGGGGGGCAGCTCTGTCTCGAAACAGCTGGGGGCCCACCAGGGAGAGCAGGGCCAGCCCTCCCAGCAGACCCAGAAGGGTAATTTCAATCAACGTGCTTTTTCTTTCTCTCATAGGACCTCCCCCTGCTGCCGGCGGTCGGCCTCCTCCCGAGTCAGGGCGGGCAGCCGGATGCGGACCAACGTGCCCTCGTCGGGCTCGCTGAAGATGGTCAGGCCGTATTCCGTTCCAAAGGTGAGCCGGATGCGCTGATGGACATTGCGCACGCCGATGCCGGAGCCGCTGGTTCGAACCTGGGGCCGGTCGGCGTCCAGAAGGGAGGCGGCCACCTCGGGCCGCATGCCTAGGCCGTTGTCCTCCACATCAATAATCAGGTCGTCCCCCTGCCGATAGGCGGATACCTGAATCAGACCGTCGTCCTCCGCGCTGGCCATGCCGTGATAGATGGCGTTTTCCAAAAGAGGCTGAACGATGAGTTTTAAGGTATACAAGTCCTCCACACCCGGCTGTGCCTGAATTTGTGTGGAGAATTTATTTTTATAGCGTATCTGCTGAATGTTCATATAGTGTCGGGCGTGTTCCAACTCGTCACACAGAGGAATGACGCTTTTCCCCCTGCTCAGGGCGATGCGGAACAGGCGGGCCAGAGAGGTGACCATCTGAATGGCTTCCTCCTGCTGGCCAGACTCTGTCATCCAAATAACCGAGTCCAGGGTGTTGTACAAGAAATGGGGATTGATCTGGGATTGGAGTACCTCCAACTCGCTGCGGCGCTTCTGTCCCTCCTGCTGAATAATATCGTCCATCAGGTGGCGCATGGTGGACACCATAGAGCGCACAGAGCGGCTCAGGTGCTGGATCTCATAACATCCGCCCTCCGCAATCTCCACATCTGCCTGGCCGCTCTCCAGCTCCTTGATAGATTTTTCCAGCCGGCGGATCGGATCAGAGATGCGGGCGGAGATGAGAAAGTTTAAAAAGGCCATTAGAAAGATGGCGAAGAGGAGCAGCGACAGGCCAAAGAGCAGGGGCTGAGGGGAGGAGGCCGGCCAACTGGCGGCCGGCGCCACCCCCACCAGCTTCCAGCCGGTGTAACCCACAGTCTTCACGGTGACCTGGCGGGACTGGCCCTGAAACTCCTCCACATGGCTGCCGTCTCGGTAGGCGGCGGCCGCCTGGTTGTTCTCCTCCAGCAGGCCGGCGTAGATCAGCTGCTGCCGGGGGTGGTAAATCAGCTCTCCGTCCTTGTCGATGAGGTAGAGGTAGCCCCCGTTGGCCAGGCTGACATCCCGGCATACCTGCTCGATGCCGCTGAAGCTCATGTCCACCAGCAGAACGCCGCTCTCGGTGACGCCGTCCCGGGTAAGCTGGACGTGGTGGCTTAAGGAGACCACCCACCGGTAGGAGTAGTCCGGATCGGCAAAAATATTCTGGACGTGGGGCGTGGAGAAGTGGAGGTTTTCCATGCTTCGGCTGGCGGCCTGAAACCAGTCGGTTTTGACAAGATTGACCTCCGGCTTCAGGGAGGACAGGGGGACGGCGGACACCAGCGCCCCCTGGCTGTCGAACACGGCCAGGGACACCAGGTCGTCTCGGTTTGCCTCATAGAGCAGACTGAGCGGTCCGGTGAGGCTGTCCTCCGCCAGGTCGCTGTTCTTGATGACCCGATAATAGGCGGTGTCGGCGATGCGCATCATCCGCCGAAGGTAGCTGTCCAAGTTCAGATTGGCCTGAGCCAGCACCCGCTGGCTGTTCTCCGCCACCAGCTGCTGACTGGCGGTGGAAAAGCGCCAAATCAGACTGACGCCCATCAGCAGAATGCCCACAGCGGCCACTGCGGTGAAGGACAGGGAGAGCACCATTTGAATACTCATTTTTCGATACCGCTCTACCCACTGGGCGGTCAAACCGCGAAAAAAGGACAAGGTATGCTCCCTCCTCTGTGCAGGACGGGACATGGTCTGTCCCAGCCTGGAGATCTCTGCTTCGGGATGTGGGGACCGGCAATATCCCCTCAGCGTCTGGTTCCCGCCCGGAACTTGGAGGGGGAGACGCCAAAGTGGCGCTTAAAGACATAGCTGAAGTAATTGGGGTCGGAGTAGCCCGTCCGCTCAGCGATGCGGTAGGTCTTCTCGTCGGTCTCCTGGAGCAGGTGGGCCGCCTCATCCATGCGCACCTGCGTCACATAGGCGGTAAAGCTCATCCCCACCTCTCGTTTAAAGAGGGTGGAGAAATAGGTGGGGGATAGGTGGATGTGGGAGCAAAGGGCCTCCACGCTGAGATGCTCATCCGTGTAGTGCCCGGCAATATAGCCTTTGGCCTGCTCCACTAGCCGCCAGGCGGAGTCGGTGCGCTGCCGGCCGAGCAGGTCGTGGAGCTTTAAACACCGCTCGCAGAACCAGCGGCCCAACTCCTCCAGGCTGGAAAAATCAGAGATGGACACCGCGCCGGTGAAGTGCTCCCCAAAGACCTCCTCCACCGCCACCCCGCCAGATCGGGTGAGACGGACCAGACAGGTGACCACCTCCAGCAAGAACAAGTGACACTGGGACAGGGACAAGCCGGCCTGGGACATGCGCTCCATCAGACTCCGGACCACACACTCCACCTGCTCAGGCGTGTCCAGTTTGACGGCGGCGGATAGGAGACGCTGGTCGTTCTCCTCAAAGGAGAGGGTGGCGGTGGACTGGGGCTCTAAGTCGTCAATATAGATGACTCGGCTCCCCCCTGTCAGCGCCCGGTAGTCCAGGGCGGAGCGGGCGCCCTCCACGCTGCGGTGCAGCTCCTCGGGTCTGGAACAGGGCAGACCCACTCCGGCGGCTAAGGGAATGCCCAGATAGCTCTGGGACAACAGGCTGAGCCGATCCAGTTCCTCCAGGAGGGGGTAGAGCCGGTCCTCACCGGACAGCTGGACCAGCAGGGCGGCGGCGTCGCCATAGAGCACGGCCCGAGCGGAGCAGCCCTCCAGAGAGAAGTGCTCAGACAAAAAGGACTGTACCGACAGCAGCAGCAGCTCGTCTCTGTCGGTGCCCTCTGCCTCTCCCGGCAGGTCCGCATGGACCAGGGCTGCGGTCCAGAGGCCGGCGGGCAGGTCAATCTCATACCGGGCGGCTCTGTCCTGAACCTGGTCAGGGCTGAGCTGTCCGCCCAACAGGCGGGTGTAGAACAGCTCCCGAAGGATGGGCAGACTCTCCTCATATCGGCGGCGCAAGGTCTCCATGTCCCGGCGCTCCAGCCGCTGACTGTCCAGCTGCTCCCGCAGCTTGGCGAGCACCTGCATCAGTTCCGGAGCGTTGATGGGCTTTAAGATATACTCCGATACCCCCATACTCACCGCCTGCCGGGCGTATTCAAAGTCGTCAAAACCGGAGAAGACCACCAGCTTGGCCCCAGGCAGGGACTGGCGCAGGTGGCGGCAGAGCGCCAAGCCGTCCATAAAGGGCATCTTAATATCGGTGAGGACCACGTCGGGCTGGAGCTGTTCCGCCAGCTCCAGGGCCTCCTCGCCGTTGCCCGCCTCGCCCACCAGGGCAAAGCCCAGGGCGGTCCAGTCAATCTTTCGGCTGATGCCCACCCGGATTTCTTCCTCGTCGTCCACCAGCAGGACCCGGTATTCCTCCATTTGTTGTACCTCCCTCCCGAGACAGGTCGGCAGGGCGGCCCCCGCCCTGCCGGTATAATGGGTAAACCCATTATACAACATTTTATCCCATTTGAAAACAGGGACCGGCGCTTTTGCGCCGGTCCCGTGCCCTTGGATAGACTGTAATTTACTTCTTCGCCAGATACTTGCGCAGGTCGAGGGCGACGGCCACGATGATGACCAGGCCCTGGGCCACGAAGGTGTAGGCGGGGTCCAGACGCAGGAACTGGAGGCAGATCTTCAGAATCTCGAAGACCAGAACGCCCACCAGAACGCCGGATACCTTACCCACGCCGCCGTTGGCGGACACGCCGCCGATGGTACAGGCGGCGATGGCCTCCAGTTCATAGCCGTAGGCGGTGGCGGTGGAGGCGCCGCCGGCCTTGGCGCCCACCAGGAAGCCGGCCAGGCCGTACAGGATGGAGGCCAGGATATAGATGCGGATAATGGTGGCGGGGACGTTGACGCCGGCCACCTGGGCGGCGCTCTCATTGCCGCCGATGGCGTACATATACTTGCCGTGGCGGGTCTTATTGTACAGGAACCAGATGAAAATGCCCACGATAACGGCAAAAATGGCCAGATAGGGGACGAAGTCCAGCACAAAGCCCACAGGGCTGCTGGATAGGTCGGAGCCGGTCAGATCCTGGACGCCGGTCTTCAGGGTGCCGCTGGCCACCTTGCGGTAACTCTCCTTATAGCCGCCCATGGGCTGGTTGCCGGTGGAGATGGAGCAGATGCCGTAGACCACCAGCTGCATACCCAGGGTGGCAATGAAGGGGGGGACCTTCAGGTAGGCGATGACGCTGCCGTTGATGGCGCCGAAGACGGCCATCACCGCCATGACGATGACCATGGCGACGGGCCAGGGGATGTCGGGCAGGTCGGGGAACATTTTGGCGGCATAGTCCATCTGCTGGAGCAGCATGGCGGACACGCAGGCAGCCAGTCCCACCTGACGGCCGGCGGACAGGTCGGTGCCTTTAGTAATCAGACAGCCGGACACGCCGCAGGCGATGATGAACCGGGGGGCCATGTTGACGATCAGGTTTTTGAAGTTGTTCTGGCTGAGGAAGTTATCGGAATTGAAAAAGGTGAAGATGGCCAGCAGAACCACCAGCAGGATGATCGCGTTATCGGAAATAAACTTTTTGGGGTTGAATGAATTGATTTTCTCCATGTTTCTCTCTCCTCCTTACTCAAACTGGGTGGCCAGAGCCATGATGTTCTCCTGGTTGGCCTCCGCGCCGTCGATAAAGCCGGTGACCCGGCCGTCGCACATGACCATCACCCGGTCGGACATGCCGATGAGCTCGCTCATCTCGGAAGAGATCATGATGATGCTCTTGCCTTGCTTAGCCAGCGCGGCGATGATGCAGTAGATCTCGTATTTCGCGCCCACGTCGATGCCGCGGGTGGGTTCGTCCAGGATAAACACGTCCGGGTCGTTGGCCAGCCAGCGGCTGATGAGCACCTTTTGCTGGTTGCCGCCGGACAGGGACTGGATCTGTGTCTTGGAGGAGGGGGTTTTAATGGACAGCTTGGCTACGTTGTCCTGAACCAGCTGCTCGATCTTGCCGTCATCCAGCATAATGCCCCCGATCAGATATTGGTTCAGCGAGGCGATGGACACATTGTCCGCAATGGACAGCACCCCTAGGATACCGGTGGCCCGGCGGTCCTCGGTGAGCATGGCAATGCCATTGTTGATGGCGTCCTTGGGCTGATTGATCTTCAGTTCTTTGCCCTTATAGGTGATCCTGCCCGCCGTGTGGCTGCGCAGGCCGAACAGACCCTCCATCAGCTCGGTGCGCTGGGCCCCCACCAGGCCGGCGACGCCCAAAATCTCGCCCTTGCGGACGTTGAAGGTGGCGTGACGAAAGCTCTTGGGGTTGATAGAGGTAAAGTCCTCCACCTCGAAGACCACCTCTCCAGGGACATTTTCCCGCTTGGGGAACAGGTTGGTCAGCTCCCGGCCCACCATCTTGGTGATGATGAAATCAGTGGTCAGCCCCTTGGCCTCCCAGGTGCCGATATACTGGCCGTCCCGCATGATGGTGACCTCGTCGCTGATACGGAGGATCTCGTCCATCTTGTGGGAGATGTAGACGATAGAGACCCCCTTCTCCCGCAGCTCGTTGACGATGGTGAACAGGGCCTCTACCTCAGCGGCGGTGAGGGAGGAGGTGGGCTCGTCCAGGATGAGTACCTTACAGTCGGCAGACACCGCCTTGGCGATCTCCACCAGCTGCATCTGAGACACGCTGAGAGAGCCCAGCTTGGCCCTGGGGTCATAATTGAGGTGGACCTCTTTGAGGACCTTGGCGGCGGCCTCATACATCTTGTCGTGGTCAACGGTGACCACTGGACCGAGGCGCTTGGTGGGGTAGCGGCCCACGTAGATATTCTCGCCGATGCTCCGCTCAGGGATGGGCTGAAGTTCCTGGTGCACCATGGCAATCCCCCGGTTCAGCGCGTCCAGCGGTCCCTTGATCTGGACCTTCTGTCCCTCATAGATTACCTCGCCCTCGTCCATGTGGTAGATGCCGAACATGCATTTCATCAACGTGGACTTGCCGGCGCCGTTTTCTCCCATCAGGGCGTGGACGGTGCCGGGGCGGAGCTTGAGCTGTGCGTGATCCAGGGCCTTGACGCCGGGAAAGGTCTTTACCACGCCGCTCATTTCCAAACGATATTCCGACAATTCACTTCTCCCCCTCTTCTTGTGATATCGTGAACAAGGTTGAAAAAGCGCAGCCTGCGCTTTTTCAATCAGCGGACCGTCAGTCCGCTGACGCACGGAGCGCGTCTTTACTGGGCGCTGTTTGGACGATGGAGATATGACCAGAGGTCAGAAAGTACGATGTGTTCAAACAGACCCACATTATAGAGTGTGCGTCAGGACTGCTCTTGCAGTTTTCTGGAGCGAATGTTTTGCCCCAGTGTTTCAAAGGATGGGCTGACCCCTTGAAACTTGCCTGACGAAAGCGGATGTGAGCAGGGCTGTAGTGTAGGGTGCGACGACCCCGGCGCGCCGGTCCTCCCGCCGATTTCGGGGCGGCGTGCCGAGTCGTCACACCCCACCGCCCCTGTCTCCGGCCGGAACAGGGGCAGACATTACGAAAAAGGGTGCGTGCGCACCTGCGCACGCACCCTCTCTGAAAAGCGATTGCGAATTACTTCACAAAGTCCTTGGCGTTGTCGGGGGTAACCTTCACGTAGTCAACATAGACGCTCTGGTTGCCGGAGCTGTAAGTGGTGCCGTTGAGCAGCAGCTCCATCTGGTTGACGGCCTCGGTGGCCTGGCCCACGGCGTCGTTGAGCACGGTGCCGGTCATGTTGCCGTTCATAACCTCGCTCAGAGCGGCGTCCAGGGCGTCCACACCCACCAGGTAGATGTCCTCGTTGACCTTGCGGCCGGCCTGCTGGATGGACTGCAGAGCGCCGATGGCCATGTCGTCATTGTTGCAGAAGATGACCTCGATCTTGTCGCCGAACTGGGCCAGATCGTTGGCGGCGATCTCCTGGCCGCGGTTGCGGTCCCAGTCGCCACGGGTCAGGTTGAGCTGCTCAACCTCCTTGCCGGCGTCCTGAAGGGCCTTGACGGAGTACTCGGTGCGCAGCTGGGCGTCGATGTTCTCGGGGTCGCCCTGGATCATGATGTAGGAGATCTTGCCGTCGCCGTTGATGTCGCCCTGATTGGGGGTCTCCAGGATCAGCTCGCCCTGGAAGGTGCCGGACTGGGCGGCGTCGCAGCCCACGTAGACCAGCTTATCATAGGCGGCCATCTGCTCAGCGGTGGGCTCGCGGTTGATCAGCACGGTGGGGATGTCGGCGGTCTTGACCAGGTCGATGATCTGGTCAGCGGCGGAGGTCATAACGGGGTTGATGATCAGCGCGTCAACCTTCTGGGTGATGAAGGTGTTGATCTGCTCGTTCTGCTTGGCCTGGTCGTTGTTGCCGTCCACCACGGTGACCTTGTAGCCCTTGCTTTCCAGGATCTCCTGGAGGGAGTTACGGTAGGTGGTCATAAAGGCGTCGTCGAACTTATAGATGCACACGCCCACGGTGCCGCCCTCCTTGGGGGCGTCGGGGATGCTGCTGGCGTCGCCGCCCTGGGACTGGGAGGCGCTGCTGGGGGGATTGGTTCCGCTGTTGCTGGCGGGCTCCTTGGGGCCGCAGCTGGCCAGCAGACCGAGACTCATCACAACGGCAAGAGCAAGAGCAAGTGTCTTCTTCATTCTGATTGTTCCTCCTAAAAATATGTAGATTAATTTGCGTGCTGGGCAGACAACCCATGACACACCCTACATTTTAGAGGTTGGGATGGGAAAAAACGATAGAAAATTCTTGGATGAACTATAAAAAAACTTTGTTTTTTCCGCTGCGGCCAGGGAATCTCTTGCCCGCTTTGTGCCGGCGTGTTATAATCCGGGACAGACAACATGCCTTCTGCGGAGCCTGGTAGGCTTTCCATTATGCGGCCTTGCCCCGCGCCGAATCTTGAGAAAGAGGTGACCTCCCTTGTGTTCCTGCACATCGCTGCTTGAGGCCCTGCGCACTGGGGCCCACGACAAAACGCTTGCCGCCCTGTATGCCCTGGACGGCACCCCGGCCAGTCTGGACGGGGCCCGCGTCCGTGCCTGTCATGTGGTCCAGTGTCTGGCAGACACCTTTGCTCCGGCTGACACCGCCCCCGCCGCCCTGTTCAGCGGCCCCGGCCGCACCGAGATCGGCGGCAACCACACCGACCACCAGCACGGTCGCGTACTGTGCGGCAGCGTGGATCTGGATATGTTGGCCTGCGCCGTCCCCAACGGAAAAAACGTCATCCGCATTCAGTCCGAGGGCTACCCCGCTCTGGAGATCGGCCTGGATGATCTGTCCGTCCGGGAGGAGGAGAAAAACACCTCCGCCGCCCTGGTGCGGGGGGTGGCCGCCAAGGTGCAGGAGCTGGGCTACGCCTTGGTCGGCTTCGACGCCTACGCCGTCTCCACCGTGCTGTCCGGCTCCGGCCTCAGCTCCTCCGCCGCCTATGAGACGCTGGTGGGCAACATCTTCAACCACTTCTGCTGCGAAGACAAGCTGGACCCCGTTGCCATCGCCAAAATCGGCCAGTACGCCGAGAACGTCTATTTCGGCAAGCCCTGCGGCCTGATGGACCAGATGGGCTCCTCGGTGGGGGGCGCGGTATTTATCGACTTCAACGACCCCGCCAACCCGGTGGTGGAGCGGGTGGACTACGACTTCAGCCAGTCGGGCCACGCCCTGTGCATCGTGGACACCGCCTCCAGCCACGGCGACCTCACCGACGACTACGCCGCCGTCACCCGGGAGATGGGGGCGGTGGCCGCCCACTTCGGGAAAAAGGTGCTCCGGGACGTGCCCCAGGCCGACTTCCGCGCCGCCATCCCCGCTCTGCGCCAGGAGTGCGGCGACCGGGCGGTGCTCCGGGCCATGCACTTCTACGACGACGACCGCCGGGCGGCCCAGGAGGCCGACGCGCTGAAGCAGGGGAATTTCGAGGCCTTCCTGAATATGGTAAACGCCTCCGGCCTGTCCTCCTCCCTGTGCCTGCAAAACACCTGGTCCATCCACGACCCCAAACAGCAGGCCATCCCCCTGGCCCTGACGGTGGGGGAGTACCTGCTGGACGGCATGGGGGCCATCCGGGTCCACGGCGGCGGCTTTGCCGGCACCATCCAGGCCTGGGTGCCTGAGGACTACCTCACCGTGTTTCAAAACGGCATAGAGGAGCTGTTCGGCCCGGGCAAGTGTCACGTGCTCCACATCCGCCCCCAGGGCGGCTGCGTCGTGGCGGAATAAGGAGGGGAAATAGTTATGATTGACAATGCCATTGCTAAACTGGCGGATTACGCCGTCCACTTTGGTCTGGTGGAGGAATGTGAGTATACCTGGGCCGTCAATACCATCCTGGACGTGTTGGAGTTGGACAGCTATACAGAGCCGGAGCGGACTTGGGATGTGGACAGCCTGGAGCTGGCCCCCATCCTGGAGGAGCTGCTGGACGACGCCCACGCCCGGGGGGTACTGACAGAAAATTCCGTGGTCTACCGGGACCTGTTCGACACTGAGCTCATGGGCCGGCTCACCCCCCGGCCCGCTGATGTGATCGCCAGATTTTGGATGCTCTATCACGATGAGAGCCCGAAAGACGCCACGGACTGGTACTACAAGTTCAGCCAGGATACCAACTACATCCGCCGGGACCGCATCGCCAAGGACGTACAGTGGAAGGCCCCCACCGAGTACGGCGAGCTGGACATCACCATCAACCTGTCCAAGCCGGAGAAGGACCCCAAGGCCATTGCCGCCGCCAAGAACCTGCCCGCCTCCGCCTACCCCCGGTGTCAGCTGTGCGCCGAGAACGAGGGGTACGCCGGCCGGGTGAATCACCCCGCCCGGCAGAATCACCGTATCGTCCCCATCACTATCAACGGCTCCCCCTGGTTTTTGCAGTACTCCCCCTATGTGTATTACAATGAGCACTGCATCTGTCTGAACAGCCAGCATGTGCCCATGAAGATCGACCGGGCCTGCTTCGCCAAGCTGCTGGACTTCGTCCGCCAGTTCCCCCACTACTTTGTGGGTTCCAACGCCGATTTGCCCATTGTGGGCGGCTCCATCCTGGCCCACGACCACTTCCAGGGGGGGAACTACACCTTCGCCATGGAGCGGGCCCCGGTGGAAACCCCGGTCACCTTCCCCGGTTTTGGGGATGTGACGGCGGGCATTGTGAAGTGGCCCATGTCTGTGGTGCGGATCACCTCAGAAAACCCCGAGCGTCTCATCGACCTGGCGGACAAAATCCTGGCTGCATGGCGGGGATATACCGACGAAGAAGCTGTCATCTTTGCCGAGACTGACGGCGAGCCCCACAACACCATCACCCCCATCGCCCGCCGCCGGGGGGAGAAGTTTGAGCTGGACCTGGTGCTGCGCAACAACCTGACCACACAGGAGCACCCCCTGGGCCTCTACCACCCCCATTCTGAACTCCACCACATCAAAAAGGAGAACATCGGCCTCATCGAGGTCATGGGTCTGGCCGTCCTCCCCGCCCGCCTCAAGGAGGAGCTGGCCGCGGTGGCCGACTGCTTGGCCTCTGGAGCCGACCTGCGCGCTGGCGCCCTCACCGAAAAGCACGCCGATTGGGCGGAGGCCTTCGCCAAAGACTACACCATCACAGCGGACAACGCCCTGGACATCGTCCAGAAGGAGACCGGTATGGTCTTTGCCAAGGTGCTGGAACACGCCGGGGTGTACCGCCGGGATAAGGCGGGCAAGGCCGCTTTCCTGCGCTTTTTGGGCAGTATATCACTCTGAGCAGGTGTCCTGCGCCACAAAAAAATCAAACGGCCTCTGGGATTGAAAACCAGAGGCCGTTTTTTATGGAGTGATGTTGATAAACGGATTTAGGGGTTGTCAGCTCTTTTTAAACAGCTGGGCCCTGATAACGCCCTTGGGGTCCTTCACCAGCAGGATAATCAGCCAGACGACGAGGGCCAGCGCCACGGCGGACAGGCCCAAAAACAGGTCGTTGAGCATGTCCAAGGGGGCGGGGGTGAAGTAGGCGTCCTGAAGTTCGATGTACTCAAAGATAGCGTCACCCAACCACATGAGGGAGGCGCCCCAGAACATCCAGCACAGCGATCCCACCTTCATCTCCCGCGCTGTTTTGCTGCTGTACCAGATTACGGTGGAGATGACAGCGGCAAAGACGACGGTCAATAATGTCACGCCCGTACCCTCTTTTTACAGTGTGGGGGCTTGGGTGTGCAGAACGCGCTTTTCCATCGCGTTGGTCACCAGCACCATGCCCACCCATACTGCGGTAATCAGCAGGGCCATCAGAACGCCGGCGGTCGCCATCTCCCAGAGCATCTCCGCGGTGCCGGCCGGGCTGTCCATAGCGGTCAGGAAGGGGAACCAGGGCACAATCTCACCGTGCCAGACGTGTTCAAAGAGCAGCAGCAGCGCGCCCCCCCAGAGCATATGGGACAGCCACTTCAGTTTGTCCACCAGACCAATCCGCTCCTCGGACTGACAGGTGTCCGCGCGCTTTTGGGCGGCCCGTTCCACCGCCTTGACGACCACCGCTTCAGCGGCTGGGACTACAAAACATGCCATATTTTTGTCCTCCTCCATGATAAGTTTGTTTTAGACTTGCGGCAGACCCCACATGCGGTCTGATCCGGGTAAAAACGACAAAAAGGCATACAACTTCTCCCAGGGAGAGGTTGTGTGCCTTCATGGAACACATTCACGCGCAGAATTCAGAACCGTGGGGAAAGTGCTTCAGCACTTGCCAGCTGGCTTATACCAGCATTTACAAGTTCACTATACATGCTGTGTTCCGCTTTGTCAATCTTTTTCTGCGGAGGCGCCGCGGATCAGGAAGAAAGGGACATCTCCTGTGGGGAGACGTCCCTCTATCGGTCGCTGGCCAGCCAGCCCTCACCCTGGAAGATCAGATCGTCCAGATCTGATTCTCGGGGGGCGGGCGGTTCAGATGCCTGGGGCGGTAAAGATTTGGTTTCGTTCATGTGAAGTCCTCCATGGTAATAATATTACATATACATATCAGTGTATGCGGTGAATGGGGGGATATGTGCATGAATTTGTACAACATGGACGCAGGATGGAGAGAAAAATTTTCAAGGGCAGCCAATCCAATTTGGCAATACAAAAACTGGAAGTAAAACCTTGAGCATACTTGAGGTTTTGTCACAAATTCTTCAAAAATTCATCTTGTAATGGACTGTGCTTGATGGGGTATTTTATAGTCAAGGTACCTAAAATGTTGATTGAAGGGGGTCGTTTATCATGGCAAAACCACTGATTGGCATTACCTGCAACACCATTGGGGCGACAGACTTGACGGTGAAGATGGGGATCGGTGCGCCGGGCCAGGACTTCCAGGGGCTGGCTGTGGACTATCTCAACATGCTCCAGAAGGCGGGGGCGGTGCCGGTGATTCTGCCCATCACTGACAAACTGGAGGATGCCGAGGAACTCTGGTCCCGGCTGGACGGCCTGCTGCTGTCTGGCGGCAACGACGTAAGTCCAAAGCACTATCAAGAGCGCATCGCCAAGGAGTGCGGCACGCTGGACCATCCGCGGGACGCCTATGAGATTGCGGCAGCCCAGTACGCGGTGCGCAGCGGTCTCCCGCTGCTGGGCATCTGCAGGGGAATTCAGCTGCTGAACGCCGCCCTGGGCGGCACAAACTACCAGGATCTGCTGGCCAACGGCTTTGAGCAGCACACCATTTTAGTCTGTGGGCGCAATGAAGGGACCCACTGTGTCCAGGTGGAGAGGGACAGTGTGCTCTACCACATTTTCCAGTGTGAGCAGCTGGAGGTCAACTCCTTCCACCATCAGGCAGTCCGCGTGCTGGCCCCCTGCCTGGAGGCCATGGCCCATTCGGAAGACGGCGTGGTGGAGGCGGTGCGGGTAAAGGACCACCCCTTCGCCGTGGCCACCCAGTGGCACCCCGAGATGATGTTTGACAGCGATCAGCAACTCAAGCTGGCCACCGCCTTTGTCCAGGCCTGTCAGGCTGGACGCGGATGAAAGGAGACGTCATGTTTCAAGAGACGATCAACGGGATTCGGGATGAGTTGACTGCCATCTACAAAGATCTGCACCAGCATCCAGAACCGGGCTACACAGAGCACCGCACGGCGGGGATTGTGGCGGATTATCTGCGCCGCTGCGGCCTGTCGGTCACCGAGGGGGTGGCCCTAAACGGAGTGGTGGGCGTGCTGGATTCAGGCAAACCGGGAAAAACATTGATGATGCGGGCCGATATGGACTGCCTGCGGATTCAGGAACTGACCGGCTGCGACTACCAGTCCCAGAACGAGGGCTGTATGCACGCCTGCGGGCACGACAGCCATGTCACCATGCTGCTGGGGGCGGCCAAGGTGCTGTCCCAGCACACCGACGCCTTCTCCGGGAAAATTAAATTTCTCTTCCAGCCCGCTGAGGAACAGATCGATCCCTCTATGGAGGAGGCGGTCCGCCAGGCCGGCTATGACGGGGCGGGCGGCGCCGGCTTTATGATCCAGGAGGGGGCGCTGGACGGGGTGGACGCCTGTGTCATCATGCACTGTCAGCCCGCCATCCCCTTTGGGACAGTGCAGATTGCCAAGCGGAATGCCTGTGCCTCCAGCGACCTGTTTGACGTGACCTTTGTGGGGAAGGGGGGCCATGGGGCCCGGCCCCATGAGGCGATTGACCCCGTCCCCGCCATGGCAGAGGCCATCCAAGCCATCCATGCGCTTCCGACCCGGGAGGTCAGCTGCCTGGAGACCTGTGTCATCTCTGTGGGTGAGGTGGAGACCCCTGGCTCTGTGTGGAATGCCGTGGCGGAGAAGGCCCGCTTTGTGGGTGGATTTCGCACCTTCAATCCAGAGGTCCGGGCCCTGCTGGGCCGCCGCATTCCCGAACTGGCGGAGACCATTGCCAAGGCCCACCGGTGCAGGGCGGAGATCCGCTTCCTGAACGGCTACATGCCCTGTCTCAACGACGAGCGCATGGCTCAGGCGGTGGCCCAGAGCTGCCGGGAGGTGCTGGGGGAGGACTGCGTGGATCTGACCGATACCCCCGCCATGACCTCAGAGGACGCGGGGGAGTATCTGGCCCGGGTGCCGGGCGCCTTCTTCTGGCTGGGCGCCGGTGATCCGGAGCACACCTTGCACAACCCCTATTTCCTCCCCTCCCTAGATATGATTCCGCTGGGCGTCCGGGTCCATGTCAACAATGCGGTTACCATGCTGGCCAGACTCAACGGCGCCGGCCTGTAAGTGAGTTCAGCTGTTTTCTTGGCGTTTACTGCCCCAGGCCCTCCCCGCCGGCAGCAGGAGACCGGACGGGACCACGAGAAAGGAGTATCCCATGAAAAAAGAAAAAAAGCCATTGAATTCTGTCGCGCTGCTGTTTTTCATCATTGTCATTGCCGCCCTTCTGACCTACATCATCCCTGCCGGCTCCTACACCCGGGTAGAGCTGAATGGCAAGAGCGTGGTGGATCCCGACAGCTTCCAATTTGTCGAAGCTGAGCCGGTCACCCCCTTTGACATCTTCTTGGCAGTCCCCTCCGGCATGTCCAATGCCGCCGGTATGATCATCAGCGCCCTGCTCATTGGCGGCGGTCTGGAATTGATTCAGGCATCCGGAGCCATGAACATCGGCATTGCCCGGGTGATCAAAAAGGTGGGCACCACCAAGGGCAACCTGATTTTAGTCTTCCTGTTTTACATTTTCGCGCTGATGGGGGGCTTTTTGGGCTTTATTGAGGGCTCCATCCCCTTCATCCCCATCGCCATTTCCATTGCGGTGGGCCTTGGCTACGACCCCATTGTGGGTGTGGGTATTGCTATTGTGGGCGCCATCTCCGGCTTCACCTGCGGGCCCACCAACCCCTTCACAGTGGGCGTGTCCCAGACGGTGGCCGGACTGGGCATGTACTCCGGCATTGAGCTGCGGATTGTGATGTTCGCCCTGGTGCCCGCCCTGTGCCTGTTTTATATTCTGCGCTATGCTGCCAAGGTCAAAGCCAACCCCAGCAAGAGTCTGGTGGCGGATGTGGATGTGTCCGATCTGGCTTTCAACGCCGAGGAGTTTGAATCTCAGCCCTTCACCTGGAAGCATGGGGTGGTTCTGCTTACCCTCTTCGTCGGGATTCTGGCCTATGTCTACGGTGCGGTGAACATGGGCTGGGGCTTCTCCCACCTGGGCGCTATCTTTATCATTGTGGGCGTGGTAGCCGGCACACTGACCAAACTGGGGGTCAACGGCACCACCGAGACCTTCCTCAAGGGCGCGGGGACCATGGTGGGGGCCGCCTTCATCATGGGCGTGGCCTACGGCATCTCCTGGATTCTTACCAAGGCCAACGTGCTGGACACCATCGTCTACTACCTGTCCAGCCCGCTGAAGGGGCTGCCGCCCATGGTGTCTGCCATCGGCATCCTGTTTGTCATCGGCCTGATCAATCTGTTTATTCCGTCGGGATCGGGCAAAGCTCTGATTGTGATGCCCATTGTGCTGCCCATCGCCCAAATTGTGGACATTGAGTCCCAGGTGGCCGTACTGGCCTACCAGTTTGGCGACGGCATCACCAACCTGTGCACCCCGCTGCTGGGCGTGCTGCTGCTGGCCCTGGGCTTTGGCCGAGTTCCCTTCTCCAAGTGGGAAAAATTTATCCTGCCGCTGTGCGGTATTCTGGTGGTCGTGGCCTGTATTTTCATGGTTGTCGCGATGGCGATTGGCTACTGCTGAAGCCTCTCTCCAAACAGCGCGCCGCGGCTTTTGTGCCGCGGCGCGCTGTTCGCGCTGACTGATCCAAGATACCTGGGAAACCCGGCCCCGCCGGGAAAGGAGGAGAAAGTGCTTGAAGATCAGCAAAATTTCCAGTCAGACCGGTGTGTCCATCAATACAATCCGCTACTATATCTCCCTGGGACTGCTCAATCCTGCCCGCCGGAACAACCAGTACCTCTTTACAAAGAATGACTTGGATGATATCATCCAGATACAAAATCTAAAAAATATGCGGTTTTCCCTGAAAGAGATTGAGACAGTCATCCGCTTTGGACGTACCTCCAATTGGATTGAACCGGATATTCTGCGAAAATACTCCGCCATGCTGCGGGAGAAGCGGGAGGAGCTGAACCGGGAGCAGGAGTCTCTTCAGAAGGCGCTGAGCCTGGTTTCCGGAGAGCTTCAGCGCATCTCCCAGAGTCAGAGCTCCTCTTGGGAGAGCGCCGGCGTCCCCCTGCGGGCGCTGCCCCTGCTGACCTGCCCCCTGTGCGGCGCCCGGCTCCACATTGAACAGGCATTTTTTTCCCAAAAAGGTATCATGGACGGCACCCTGGCCTGCGGCTGCGGTTACAGTGCGGAGATCGACTGCGGTATTGTCAAGACGGGGAATGTCTACACCGGCGCCTACGACTCCCCCGACCTGGAGCGAAACCTCTACAATACTCTGAGCAGCGATTTCCTAAAGATGTACCAGCAGACCAGTTCCTATCTGCTGGAGAGCCTCCAAAAGATAGATCTGAAGGACAAGGTAATCCTGGAGGGGTGTATCAACGGCTATTTTTTCCTGTACAACCACTTTACCGAGCTGCCCAAGGACTGCCTCTATATCGTAGTGGATAAGTATCCTGAGATGCTGCTGATGTATAAGCAGCTGATCGATCAGCTGGGGCTGGAGCTGAATGTGCTTTATATTGCCGACAATGACCTGGACCTGCCTCTGGCGCCCCAGTGCGTGGATGTCTGTGTGGACTTTTTCAACAGCGGCGAGTGGGCCTTCTATCACCAGGAGAGTTTTCCCAGCGAGATGCGCCGATTTATGGCCCCGGACAGCCAGGTGGTGGGCTCCCTGATGGAGGTGGGCCCCTTCTCCAAGACCATGAAGAATTTTTATCAGAAGTATCCGGAGAGCGGCCCCAGTCTCCACCAGTTTCAGTCGATTCAAGAGGCGTGGAGGGCCCAGTCCTTCCAGGTGCAGTCGGAGGTGCTGGGGGCCATCCGGAAGACACAGAACAGTTTCAGCTTTACCTGCCATGTGGATGGGGACGAGCTGCGGTTCTATGTCTACCGGGCGTGGCGGCGAAAAAAAGGGACCGAGACGGATGAGAAAGGGTCGGGTGCGGATGATTAACTTAATTGTCACAGGGGGGGCGGTCGTCTTTCTGGTGCTGGGCGGCGCGGACTACCTGCTGGGCGGACGGCTGGGACTGGGCGGAGAGTTTGAGCGGGGCATTTTGGCGGCGGGGCGGCTGCTGATGTGCATGACGGGGCTGATTGTTCTGGCGCCCGTGCTGGCCCAGGTGCTGGCTCTGGCGGTCTCCCCTGTGCTCCGGGGGATGGGCGCCGACCCCTCCGCCCTGGCCGGCCTGTTTTTTGCCAACGACTCCGGAGGCTCGGCTCTGGCCATGGCCCTGGCGGACGACCCGGCTATGGGGTTGTTCCATGGCCTGATCTCCGGCGCAATGCTGGGCTCTGCCGTGATGTTCGTCATCCCGCTGTCCATTGCAAACACCGCGCCAGAGCAGCGGCAGGCAGTGATTTTTGGGCTGGCCTGCGGCATTTTGACAACCCCCCTGGGCTGCGTCGCAGGCGGCCTGGCGGCTGGCTTTCCAACGGGAGATGTGGTCCGGAATACCTTGCCGACACTCCTCTTGTCGCTCCTTTTGGCCGCGGCGCTGGTACTGTGCAGAGAGGCCGTGGTTGTGGTCCTCTCCGCCCTGGGGAAGGGGATTCTCGCCATCAGTACGGCGGGATTGGTGCTGGCCTCGGTTCAGCGGCTCACCGGAATCGTCATTCTGCCCGATATGGGGTCGCTGGACGTGGTGTTCTCCATTGTGGGCGGTATCTGCATCTTTCTGGCCGGGATTTTTCCCCTTCTGGAGGCGGCGCGCCGCCTCCTGGCCCGCCCTCTGGCGGCCGCAGGACGTCTTCTGGCCATCAATGATACGGCTGTCAGCGGGCTGCTGCTGGCGCTGGCTAATGGAATTCCGGTGATGTCGATGCTGGGGGAGATGGACAGCCGGGGCAGAATGCTGAATACGGCCTTTTTGGTCTGTGTGTCCTGCGTGTTTGGCGACCATCTGGCCTATACCAGCCAGGTGGCGCCGGAACTGGCCGGCGCGGTGATTATAGGGAAGCTGACCGGCGGCCTGTCGGCCCTGCTGCTGGCGCTGTACCTGGCCCCCAGGCTGCTGCCAGCCGATTCAAACTGACCCAGAGAAGAGAAAGGACGCCGCCGCAGGATGTTTTCCTGCGGCGGCGCGGTGTTTCACCTGAAAAAAGGTGGTGGACAGACCGATAAACGCAGGGGGCGGGGTGACACGGGGATTGAATGGCGCGGCAAACTATGGTATAATAACAACTAAGATCGCGCATAACCTGCGAAACCTGAAATTCAACTGGGTAAAGGAGAATGACAATGAACAGATTTGGCATCCATGTGGAGCTGAAGCACACCCCGGTTCTGGACCCGGATTTTATCCCTCTGATGCGGTTCAATCGCGCATTCCTGGACGGGGCGAAGAAGCCTGTGGGCATTGCCGTGGAGCGGGCGGACGGCCAGATGGCCGCCTGTCACACCTTTATCCACGGCACGCCCGAGATGGAGGCGGCCGACCACTACTACATTGAGCGGCTGGTAAAGACCATCCTGTGGATGAAGGGCGGTTTCAAGATCTATGTCAGCGGGGACGAGGGGATCTGCGCCTATTTAAAGTCGGTCTACTGCGCCGGGGGCCAGCAGGAGTTTGATTGGGACTACATGGCCAACGTCTTTGAGCACCCCTTTGAGGTGGTGCTGGTAGACGAGATTCCCCAGGCCAAGGACGCCCCCAAGGCCATCGGCGGCCACCTGGGGGGCTGCCGCATCGGCTTTGACGCCGGCGGGTCCGACCGGAAGGTGTCCGCCGTCATCGACGGGGAGACGGTCTACTCTGAGGAGGTGGTCTGGTTCCCCAAGACCAACTCCGACCCCGACTACCACTACGACGGCATTGTGGCCGCCCTCAAGTCTGCCGCCGAGCACATGCCCCGGGTGGATGCGGTGGGTGTGTCCTCCGCCGGGGTCTTCATCAACAACCGGACCATGAACGCCTCCCTTTTCCTCAAGGTTCCCAAGGAGATCTATGACGAGAAGGTCAAAGACATCTACATCCGCGCCATCCAGGATACCTTCGGCGATGTGCCCTACTGCGTTATCAACGATGGCGACGTGTCCGCCCTGGCCGGAGCCATGAGCCTGAATGACAACAGCGTACTGGGCATCGCCATGGGCACCAGCGAGGCGGTGGGCTACGTGGACGAGGAGGGGCGGATCACCGGTTGGCTCAACGAGCTGGCCTTCGTCCCTGTGGACGCCCAGGAGGGGGCCATGCGGGACGAGTGGTCGGGGGACATCGGCTGCGGCGTGAAGTACTTTTCCCAGGACGGCGTAATTAAGCTGGCGCCCAGAGCTGGGATTGAGTTGGACGAGAGCGCCTCCCCTGCCGAGAAGCTGAAGGCGGTCCAAAAGCTGATGGCCGAGGACGACCCCCGGGCCGCCCAGGTCTATGAGTCCATCGGGGTCTACCTGGGTCACACCCTGGCCTACTACCATGAGCTCTACGGCTGCCGCCATGTCCTTCTGCTGGGCCGGGTGATGAGCGGCAAGGGGGGAGACCTGATTCTGGATACCGCCAAGAAGGTGCTGGCCGACGAGTACCCCGAGACTGCGGGCAAGATGGCGCCCGAACTGCCCGACGAGAAGTTCCGCCGGGTGGGGCAGTCCATGGCCGCCGCCAGCCTGCCGGAGATCAAGTAACCTTCGTCCCCCCGCAGGGCAAAGCCGCCTTTTCCCCGCAAGGGGGACGTGATAGCCGTAAGCGGCAAAGCCGCTAACGGCTATCCAGTGAAAGGAGGCGCCCCAGTGGGCACACTGAGGGGGAGGAGTGCATTTTGGCGAAGCCAAAATATGGGAAGCAAACAAAGTATCGCAAACTTTGATTACCCCGTATGTTCGCTGCGCAAACGCAAACCTCAGTCAGCCTGGGGCTGACAGCTCCTTTCAAAAGGAGCCTTGCCCGCTGCGGCGGACTCATAATCAAAAAGAAAAGAGGTCGAATCATGGACCGTCAAAAATTACAGGATGCCCAATCCTGGGTCAAGAGCGAGCTGGAGCGTTCCGCTCAGTTCTGGCTGGACCACGGCATGGACCGGGAGCATGGCGGAGTGTACACCTGCCTGGACCGGAAGGGGGAGGTCTACTCCACCGATAAAAGTGTGTGGATGCAGGGGCGGTGCGGCTGGATCTTCGCTTTCCTGTGCCACAACTACGGGGTGCGCCAGGAGTGGCTGGAGGCGTCGAAGAGCTGTCTGGACTTCATGGAGGCCCACTGCTTCAACCACGCCCAGGGCGACCGGATGTACTTCACCGTCACGGCGGAGGGCCAGCCCCTGCGCCAGCGGCGGTACTACTTCTCTGAGGCCTTCTGTGCCATCGCTAACGCGGAGTACTACGGCATCACTGGGGACAAGTCCCGGCTGGAGCGGGCCCGGCAGTGCTACGACCTGTACTGGGACCTGAGCCAGGGCAGGCCCGACCCGGTGGGCATGGGCCCCAAGACCATCCCCGAGACCCGGAGCGGCCGGGCCTTCGGCACCCCCATGATTATTTTGAACGTCACCGGCGTGTTGCTGCGCACCGACCCCGAGCGGAAGGCCCTCTACGAGGAGCGGGCCCAGCAGTGTGTGGACGACATTTTCAAGTACCACGTCAAGCCCGAGCTGAAGTGCACCCTGGAGAACGTGGACGTGGACGGCTCCCCCCGGCTGTACTACACCGAGGGCCGCACCGTCAACCCCGGCCACGACATTGAGGGCGTCTGGTTCCTGCTGGAGCACGCCCAGCGCACCGGGGACCGGGAACTGGTGCAGAAGGCCGCCCAGATGTTTGACTGGGCCATCGAGGCCGGCTGGGACGGGGAATACGGCGGACTGCTCTACTTCACCGACTGCCTGGGCAAGCCCCCCGAGGCCTATGAGCACGACATGAAGCTGTGGTGGCCCCACAATGAAATTCTCATCGCCTCCATCATGCTCTACCGGGACACCGGGGAGGAGAAATATCTGAACTGGTTCTACAAG
>CAPGBJ010000051.1 GCA_948616425.1 uncultured Oscillospiraceae bacterium | reverse complement strand
ATCCATCACTTATTAATCCCATTTCTGAAAACCAACCCCTTGCGACTGATTCATTATTGAGTTTCCGAGACTACTCATAATTTTAACTCTATATTACAGCATTTTTCAATTATACTCAACAAAAGATTTGTTTCTTCGCTCATTCTCTCACATCCTCTCTGTTCAGCGTAAAAGAAAAGAGCCATGCCATCCGCATAGCCCTTTCCTAGGGGTATTTTTTTGTAGGAGTAGCCGTACTACATGCCGGGCTGCCCTCTTATCCAAAGAGAGGAGAAGCATGTGCCTCTCCTCCCGTGAGGGGATATTGAGCATCAACTTCGACCAGGACTTCCTGATCAGGATGGTTCCCGTGGCCAATGCACAGGGCGGCGCAGAGCAGATGGAGGAGATGGTTGCCCAGGTGCTTTCACAGCGTCATGAGTTCCGGGCTGTCATCATCGGGCTGGAATCCACTGGTTTTTACGGCGTACATATCGCCAATTACCTGTCCACCTCCGAAAAGCTGGCTCCTTTTTCTACAAAGGTCTACTGCCTCAACCCCAATGAGGTAAAGCAGTATAAGAAATCCTTTAACTCCCTTGACAAGAACGACGGCATTGACTCCTTTGTCATTGCTGATTTTGCAAGGGTAGGGCGCATCCATACGGAACCCTGGAGGGGCGCACAGTACCTTGCCCTCCAGCGGCTTACCAGGCACAGGCTCCATATCACGGAATGCATCGCTAGGGAGAAGACCTACATGCTGAACAACATTTTCCTTAAGTTCAGCGAATTTGCCATGCTAAAGAAAGACGAGCATCCTTTCTCTGACAAGTATGGCGCCACGGCCGAAGCAGTCCTGACGGACTACCTTTCCACAGAAGACATTGTGGACGCATCCGTAGATGAGCTGGTTGCTTTTATCAGCTCCAAAAGCCGTGGGCGGATCGCCGACCCGGAACAGACCACTTATCTGCTCCAGAAGGCCGCACAGGACTCCTACCGGCTGGACCAGTGCCTTTACGAGCCACTGACCGTTTCGATTGGCTGTTCCTTCAACTGCATCAGCGCTTTCGAAAAAGAACTTAAGGCCATAAACGCCGCAATCCAGAGAACCGTAAAGGGCCTTAACCCCACGGAGTACCAGATACTGACCTCCGTCCCCGGCATCGGCCCGGTCTACGCCAGCGGCATACTTGCTGAGCTTGGCACCATCAAGTGCTTTAAGAGCAACGATGCCCTTGCCAAATACTGCGGCATTGTCTGGAAAGAGAACCAGTCCGGCGAATTCGAGGCGGAAGATACGCCCATGAACAAAGCCGGCAACCGCTACCTGCGGTATTACATGATCGAAGCTGCCGGGAGCGTGATACAGCACTGCCCGGAGTACAAAGCCTTTTATGACAAGAAATTTGCTGAGGTGAGAACCCATCAGCACAAACGTGCACTCGCGTTGACTTCCCGTAAACTGATACGTATGCTTTTTGGACTGCTGGCCAATGGCAAACTCTACTCTGTGGAAAAGAGTAGGTAATCCATAACGCTTATCGAACTTACGTTCTTTTTTGGACGGTAGGTCTATTAAAGTTACCCTTTTTCCAGAAAATCTTTTTTATTTTCCTCTTGACATTTCACCAAATTGCTTTTCCCCGCCTCATGGCGGGATCAGGCAACAGTATAACAGACAGCGACAAAACTCTGGTCATACCTCCAACGACAGAACCTTTTTTGTCGGACAGTGAATTGTCGCTTTCCCATGGTCAGCGACAAAACCCTCTAACGCCTGTAAATATGCGGTTTCCAGAAGATGAAGGGGTTTTGTCGTTGCGGTTTGGGGGAATTTTCCTCCGTTTTGATAAATGATTGTGGGTTTTGGGTAACAAAAAGCCGCCCTTTCAGGCGGCGCCGGCCTCGGGCCAAGTTGGCCCGAAGCCGTCTATCAGTCAGACGGAACCGTCCTCACTGTCCAGGTCCTCATAGTTGAGGATGTCAGCGTCCTCGTCGGAGGCGTCCGCCTCGTACACCGTGTATTCCTCCTGCGGCTTCAGTCTCAATCGCCGGGAGATAAGGCGTTCCAGGTGGAAGGCGTTCCGTTTGCTGTCATGTTCCGCTGTATAGCGGTAGTTGGGGTGCTGCTTCAGGTCATACTTTGGCGAGAAGAACGGGGGCAGCCCCCTAAGCTGTAGCAGGCATCTGTCCCCGGGCATGGTGGTGATCTCGCTCGTGGTAAGGAGCTCCCGGCCCAGCCTCTGGGTGTTGAGCCCGTAGCTTTCCGACTGGCCCCTTGTGCGGCTGTCCGTCTGCATGGAGATGGTCGCCTTCCCCAGCCAGTTCTCGGAAATGTCTTTCAGTGTGGAGGCCTCCCGGCCCCCGAGGAACACAATGGAATCCATGTTCCCCATGATGGTCTCGGCGTTGTCCTTATAAAGCGCCTTGCACTGGCTCATGGCCTGGTAGAACAAAGTCAGGCTCACTTCCCTTGACCGGATGACGGCCACCAGCTTTTCCAGCCCGGGCACCTGCCCGGTGTTGGCCGCCTCGTCCCAGAGCACCCGTACATGGTGGGGCAGGCGGCCCCCGTATCTGCTGTCGGCCCGCTCACACAGAAGGTTGAACATCTGCGAGAAGGCGAGGGCCACGATAAAGTTGTAGGTGGTGTCGGTGTCGCTGATAAGGAAGAAAAGGGCCGTCCTTTCATCCCCAAGGGTGTCCAGCCCCAGCTCGTCATAGCTCATAATCTCCCGAAGCTCCGCAATGTCGAATGGTGCTAATCTCGCACCGCATGAAATAAGTATGCTTTTTGCTGTCTTGCCGCTGGCCAGCTTGTATTTGGCATACTGGCGCACGGCGAAGTGCTGGGGGTTCCTCCTGGCGAGGCCGTCGAACATGTAATCCACGGCGTTCTTGAAGGATT
>CAPGBJ010000050.1 GCA_948616425.1 uncultured Oscillospiraceae bacterium | reverse complement strand
TCCTGCTCGGTGATCCGCGCCGTCAGGAAGAGGATAGGGCAGACGATATGATTCCGAATGACCTTGCACAGCTCCAGCCCGTCCATCCCCGGCATATTGATGTCCAGAAGGATGAGATTCGGCTTTGTATTCAGCTTCGCCAAGGCTTCATCGCTGCTGTTGGCTACGGAAACCGTATAGCCGTGATCCTGCAAATGGGTTGAAAGCAGTTCGGTCAGGATAGATTCATCATCCACAATCAAAATTCTGTATGCCATGCGAACACCTCCAGTCTTTTTCATCATATAGGGAGAAAGTCAAAATTTGGTCAAGGTCATATACATTCTTTGAGATTAGCAGATTTTGTCCGCCAGCCGTTATTCTATCACGGCTGCAAAAATATTGCAATGCCACACCATATTAACAGAAGCGGCTACCGAAAATAATGAAAGGAAACAAGCGGTCAAATATGTTACAAAAAGCAGGCAATCACTAATTATGTGTGACTGCCTGCTAAAATAGGAATAGGGATGAGTTGTGTCAACTTATGGCTCGACCTGCTCACTTGGTTCGTCCAGGTCCAAGCTTGGAACGATGGCAGTGTCGGGGTATTCGGCAGACATACTGCCCTTGTCGGGAATGCCCTCTGAACGCCCCACGACAAAATTCTCACTGCATGGCATATTGATGACGGATGCCACGATTTTGATAACTTCCTCCACCTCCAGCCAGCTGTGCCAATACCTCGTACTCCACCCCATCCAGCGTGAACGAGGCTGTATAGATGTCGTAATACCCCGCTGGCATATTTGAAAGACCGTCAGCGGCCTTTTTTGTGGAGTCAAAGGGGCCATGCTTCATGGAGCAGTGGCTGAGGGTAACGGGTACTCCGCCAAAGTCGGTAGTACGATCCTCATCTACCGGAAGCAGGCCACAATGAATGATACCCAGCTTGGAAACTGTGATGGTAAAGCCCTTGGGAATTATAATATCGTCATCAGACTTGGGACTCCCGTCCTCCTAGAAATCTGCCCAGAAGCCCCGGCTTACCTGATCTTCAATCACTTTCTCAGTAGTATTGTCTCGGTAGATGGTTGCGGTGACTGCCTGCCCACCGCCGGTCAACCCATCGGGGATATAAGGCACATTCAGTTCCCAGCCATAGTAAGATCCTGTCCCCCTCCACTGTACGAGGCGAGGCCAGACAAAGCATTATGCTATGATTGTGCGGTTTTCGGTGCGTATCTTTACAGCAGATTTGCGCCGTTGTTCGCGGAGGATTTGTGCCGCGGCTGGAGGCGAGGCAGGCGCCCCTCACAAATCGCTACAAATGCCCCAAAATGGCGTTCTGGGCCTGCTCTCGTCTTGCTCCTCGAGAGCGGCCCCAGTTCGCCTGACAAGGCCCTCACAGGGGCCACAAACGGATCAGACCCGTAACTGGCATGCCTAGTCATGCCGCCATGGGCGCCAATAATAGCGACGACGAACACGCCGCATAGTTCGGGTTCACCAAAACTCTCCCGCATCCGGGTGGCCGGTTCTTTTCTGCTGCTTTTCCCTAAACTGACGTTTGACTAGGGTTTCTTTTTTCAGTTTTCCGAAACGCCGCATTCTCCCTCGTTCCCAGCTTTTGCTCGAACCTGTCCTTACGGGTGTCCTCAGGAATGGGTGTTGGGTACTGCCCGTTGAAACAGGCGGCGCAAATACCGCAGCTCCCCGCCAGCCGGTCAAGGGCGTCTACCGGCAGATAGCCCAGGGAGTCTGCTCCAATGATGGCGGCAGTCTCCTCTACTGTATGCCTGCACGCAATCAGGTTGTCTTGGGAGTCGATGTC
>CAPGBJ010000049.1 GCA_948616425.1 uncultured Oscillospiraceae bacterium | reverse complement strand
GACGCAGGAGCTTGTGGACGCGATGATCGAGAAGGTACTTGTCTACAGCGAGGGGCGCATCGAGGTCGTACTCAACTATAACGATGTGTTCAGTGCCATGTGCGAATGCGTGGAACAAATGAAGGAGGCGGGCTGAAATGACAGAATACCGTGTCGGCATTTATATCCGCCTCTCTCTGGCGGATGAGGACACAGGGAGCGGAAAAGCGGAAAGTGACAGCGTTGGCAACCAGCGGGAGCTGATTCATCAGTTTTTGGACCGCCATCCCCAACTGAAAGCCGCTCCCCGGTCGGAGTTCGTGGACGACGGCTACACCGGGACGAACACGGACCGCCCGCAGTTTCAGGCGCTCATGAAGGAACTCCGCACCGGGGCCATCAATGTGATGGTAACAAAGGATTTTTCCAGATGCCACCGTGATTACACCCAGATGGGCAATTATCTGGAATGTGTCTTTCCGTTCCTCGGTGTCCGCTATCTCTCCGTCAATGACGGCTACGACAGCGATGATTACAAGGGCGTGACCTCCGGCATGGATGTGGTCCTGCGGAACATCATCTATGAGGCGTACAGCAAGGACCTGTCAGTCAAGACCACCACGGCGAAGATCATCATGATGAAGCAGGGCAAATACATAGGCAGCTTTGCTCCCTATGGCTTTCAGTTCCATCCCACGGTTCGGAACAAGCTGGTGATAGACGAGGACTCTGCGGCGGTGGTGCGGCGTATCTTCGACATGGCTTTACAGGGCGTTGGCAATACAGATATTGCCCGCAGGCTGAACAGCGAGGGCATCCTTACCCCCGGCGCCTACTTCCGGCAGAAAAATCCGGGGAGCGGACGGTTCCGAAAAGCCTCAGAAAAGAACGGCTGGACGGCGGCCACGGTGCTGAACATCCTCCACCAGTATGAGTACACCGGGGCGCTGGTAGGGCGCAAGCGGTACAAGGCCAGCCTCCATGAAAAGCGGACCGTCCCGCAGGATAAGTCCGACTGGATCACCTATGAGGGGGCGCATGACGCCATCATCAGCAGGGCGGACTTCGATAAGGTGCAGGAGATCATCCAGCAGAGACCCAGGCGGGCAACGGGGACATCACAGGAGTATCCGCTGAAAGGGCTTCTCAAATGCGGCAACTGCCATAGGACACTGAGCCGTATCCACAGTTCTGCCGGATACTACTACCGATGCACCAAGAGCAGGGCGGACGAGAACAGCGGTTGCCCGAAGGGGAAACTGTTCTCCGAGAAGGAGATCGAGGGCATCATCTTTCGGGCGGTCATGCAGATGCTGGCGAGGTGCCAGGAACGGAAAAAGCAGAAGTCCTCCCTGATGCTGACCCGCAAGGAGCGCATCGCCGCCTGTGTTGCGGAGCTTCAAAAGCTGGAACAGCAGCAGGAACGGTACAGGCAGGAGAAGTTCAGAGCCTACGAGGATTACAGCGGCGGGACGCTGACGAAGGATGCCTACCTGAGACAGCGGGCGGACATTGACAGCAAACTCGCCTCCGCCAAAGCCGAGCAGGACACGCAGGAACAGCTTTTATCCGAACTGGAGCATCTGGCCTTTCAGGATAAGGCGCAGGAAGATGATGTGTTTACCTCCTTTGCTGGGGCAACGGAATTGACGGCGGAACTGGCGCAGACATTTATCAAGGAAGTGCTGGTATCCTCTCCTGCCGAGATCGAGATCGTATGGAAGTTCCGGGATGTGTTTGATATGCAGGGACATGGCAACTGATAAAGGTTTCTACTTCACGATAAAGCGGATGCCGGGGGCGGTCTGGAAAAGACCTGTTGGCCGCCTCTGGCATCCGTAAAAAATTTCGTTCTTTATCAACACAAGGAGATATGTCCCGGTTTGGCAGGAATTATCTGGAGGTCGGGCTATATACAGAAATCCGCTTTCCAGAACTGGGCATCCGCTTTATCGCCGTCAATGACGGAGTAGACAGCGAGGATCAACTGGGAAATGACTTTACCCCGTTCAGAAATATCATAAATGAGAACCTTACACAAAGAATGATGTGTATATTGGCAACCGGCAAGATGGTTTGAGTGGTATGTACCCCGGCATAAAACCGGGGCTTTTTCACGTCAGGCTTCGATATAGCCCACGAAATTGTAATGGATGCGGATGTCCCGAACCTCACGCTCGTCCTCGGACTTCCGCTCTCCGATGTCGATGCGCTTGATAAGCCGCAGGAGGGTGGGGCGGTCAAGTTCCTCTAACTTTGCGTACTCTCTAATCAGCTTCATCCACTGCTGGATATCATCTGTCTCCTGCTGGTACGCTTCCAGTTCGCCCGACAAATGCGCCCTCTGCTCCAGCTTCTCAGTGCGCTCGGCCTCGTACTGGTTCATCAGTTGGACGCAGACAGCCTCCGGGATGCGCCCCATCACCTTGTCCTCATAGATGGCCTGGGTCAACCTGGAAAGTTCCGCAAGCCGCTTCTCAATAGCCGCCAGAAGGAGCCTGGTCTGCTTCATCTGTTCGGCGGACGCTGCCCTGCGCTGGGTCTGGATTTGCTCAATCAACCTGGCTGGGTCGTTCCTCGCCTGTTTCGCTTTCATGCGGATGTCGGTCAGAACAACCTGTATCAGCACCTTTTGATTCATTGTGTGGGCCGTACAAATGTCTTTTCCGCCGCAGCAGTACCGATTACACAGGTAGCTTTCGTAGGTGGACTTGACCGGGGTCCCGTCCTTGCACTTGTGGTAGTCCCCATGATGGCGCATGGTAGAGCCGCAGTCCATACAGTAAAGCAGTCCGGCAAACAGAGCGGTCTCCCCATTTGCCTGTGTCCGGTTCCGGGCGTTCCGCTGCTCGATTGTCCGTACCAGTTCCCAGACCTCCATCGAGATCAGCGGCTCATGCGTACCCTCGACACGAATCCACTCGGCCTCCGGCTTGCCCACCTGCCTGTGAACCTTGTAGGAGACATTGCCTGTTTTGTTCTGCACCATATTGCCAATATAGACCTCGTTGCGAAGGATGGCCTTCACCGTCTGCGCTTGCCAGTAGCCTCCGTCTTGCCGGGGACTGACCATGCCTTTCTGCAAGTAGTAGAGGTCGCGGGGCGTGGACACCTTCTCCTCATTCAGCGTCGTGGCGATTTTTCGGTAACTGAGTCCCTGACAGCGCATATCGAAAATACGCCGCACAAGGGGCGCTGTTGCCGGGTCGGGAATGAGGATGTGCTTGTCCTCCGGGCTTTTCAGATAGCCGATAGGAGCGTAGCATCCCACATACTTCCCGGCTTGAAACGAGGAGCGTTTCACCGCTTTGATCTTGCTGCTGGTGTCCCGGGCGTAGAGGTCGTTCATGACATTTTTCAGAATCACCAGCATCTCATTGTTTTTGTGAATGGTGTCCACACCGTCATTCAGAGCGATGAACCGGCAGCCCATCGAAGGGAACACGATGTCTGTAAACCGTCCGGCCTCAATATAATCTCTGCCAAGACGACTGAGGTCTTTGCACAAAATCAGATTGATTTTCCCCGCCCTGGCATCGGCGATCATCTGGTTGAACATGGGACGGTCGAAAGTCGTACCTGAGACCCCATCGTCACAGTAGGTCGAGTAGAGGTTCCAGCCCTGTTCCAAGACATAGCGACTGAGCATCTCCCTTTGATTCTCCACGGACACAGACTCGCCGGTTCTCTCGTCCTCCCGGCTGAGCCTGCAATAAATTCCAACATTGTAAGTTTCCTGCATCTTTGATTTTACCTCCCAAAGAGCAGTGCGAATGGCGGTCGATTACCTACCGCCATTATAGCACGCTCACGCTTTGATGCAAAGGCCCTTTACGCGATGCGGCTGAGTTTTTCCATCGCCGCCAGATCGAGCAAATCACCCAACTGTCCTTTGTCAGAGAATACACTTTTGACCCGGTAAACCACGCCGCCGATTTTGACTTCAGTGTAATCGTTCAGGCGGCAAACCGTCTTATCTTCCAATTCCACCGGGGGCTGGTTCATGTTCAGTTTCTCCATGCCGTCACGCCCCTTCCGAATCATCAGGGGCGGGCGCGTAGGTTGTGTAGGTATTGTAGGTATTTTTACGACCGTCACCGGCGCTCAAAATACCGTCATTACCTACATTATCTACATCGTCCATGTCGGTGCTGACCCAGGGAGCATTCAAATCCAGCAGAGAGACCAGTCGGCCCTTCCCGGTGCGTTTCCCGGAACGGTAGCGGACGCCGTACTCACGCTCAAGTTCTCCGATGTTGGCATTCAGCAGCCGGGTCAGTGTGTTCGGCTCTGCGTTGATTTCTGTTTCCGCTTTGAGTTCATCCAGCAGTACAGCGGCATAGCCCCGCCACACGCCATGCACCTGGGTAAAGGACTGAACGGCGGTTAGGATGGGGTCAGGCTCCTTCTGCGGGGCCTCGCTCCCAAAGGAAACAAACTCCCACACCTTTCTCTGCTTGTCAAAGCAGAGGTTCAGCTGCGTGTCGGCCACCTCCCGCCCGGTCACATCCAGCGTGGCGGTGGTCTCCATCCGGGAGGATTTTTGCAGGACAAGAGCGCCGTCAGCACATCCCAGAAGCCCGGTCGTGCCGGAAATCATGTTGAAGGAATCGGCAGACCCGGCCTTGCGGGTGTGATGGACTACCAGCACTGTCACCAGGAAACGGTCGGCGATTTTCTTCAGGGCGCAGACGGTCTCATAGTCGCTGGCGTAGTTGTACTGCTCCTGCCCGGCCTTGCGAACGCGCTGGAGGGTGTCGATGATTGCCAGCTTCACATGGGGATGGGCGGCGAGGAAATTGGTAAGCTGTTCCTCGAAGCCCTCGCCGATATACAGAGCCTCGGTCGCCAGCCAGATACTGCCGGGACTGCCGCCGCTGACATCGTTCAGCCTCTGCTGCATCCGCTGGAAGGTGTCCTCCAGACTGATGTAGAGGACACCGCATTTTTCGGCTTTCAGTCCCCAGACCGGCTCGCCTTTGCTGACCTGGTTCGCCAGCCACAGCACCAGCCAGGATTTGCCCACCTTGGGCGCACCGGCGAGGATGTAGATGCCCTGGCCTATCAGCCCGTCAATCAAAGTGCCGGACGGGGCGTAGGTCGTGTCCAGCAGTTCCTCCGCCGGGATCACTTTCAGTTCAGGGATTTTGCTTTTTTCTTCCGTCATTCACAGTTCCTTTCACGGCATCCGCCAGCGAACACCATAACGCTGGCGGAGACAGTGGGTGGAGCGGCGGGGTGGTCCGGCTGACCTCCTTCCTGTCCGGGCTGGCCGCTGATTTGGCATGTATGCCGGGTTGTTCTATTTACGGAAGTTCATAGAGTTCACTTCTGAACTGTAATTATCATTATAGCCGTTCAGAAATGTGCTGTCAAGGGATTTGCAAAAATTCCTTTCATTTTTGAACGGAGCATGATATAATAGGCGGCAGGACGGCTATACTCAATCAACATCAGGACAGGGGGAGGACATATCATGGGATTGCCGATTGACGCAACACAGGGAGAACGCATCCGGTTTTACCGCCAGCAGGCGGGACTGACACAAAAGGAACTCGCCGGCCTGTGTGGGGTCAGCGAGTCCGCCATCAGGAATTATGAGCTGGAAAACCGTGTGCCGGATTTTATGACGCTCCATGAGATCGCCGGAAAACTCCGGGTCAACTACACCGCCATCAGCGGTGAAAAAATCTCGGATATGGAAGGGGCGCTGCAGGCATTATACAAGCTGGAGGAGATTTACGGATTGTATCCGACAGAGGTGGATGGGCATATCCATTTTGTGTTCAGGGACAGTGTGGCAATGGATGATTTCAAGCCGGACATAGACGCCATTACAAGAAACCCAGGCGCATTGCTCCAATACCGCATTCTGGGATTTATGAAAGCCTGCGCCCAGCACGATGCCGGGGAACTGACCGATGAGGAGTACGCCCTCTGGAAAAGCAAGTTCCCAGCGTTCTTGAGCGACTTCTACGAATTTCGGAAACAGGCAGGGCAGACAGAAGAAAACTTTGATGGCGATGCTCCCGTCTCTTCTGAAAAACCGCAGTCCCCGAAGCGGAGACGGGAACGGAAAATCAACAGTGGGCGGTAGCCAGAAGCGGCGGAACGCCGCGCAGCCAACCTCGGTAACGAGGTTGTTCAAAGGGTTTGGGACGCTTCCCAACAAGCAGAAACAGCGGTTCCCGGCTCCGCCGGAAATCGCTGTTTCGAGTCTTTGTGGGAACAAAGACACTGCTTGCAAAGTAGCGAATTTCCATCAACGGTTCAAGTTGAACCGTTGCCACTATTCAATCTGTTTTGGCCTGGGTCAAATTGACCCAGGCCACTTTATTCGGATGAAGATATAGTGACTGAAATAAACCTCTGGTCGAAGATGCGCTACTGGGCAAGCAGGGCGTTTGTATATACAAACGCTCAAAACGGACTTCCAGCGTTGCCGCCGGAAGTCCGTTTTTGCTTGTTGGGACAGCGTCCCAAACCCTTTGAACAGCCCCTTGCCGGGGCTGGCTGTGCGTTCGGAAACCGAACGCTATTTCATCTTATTCAATCCTCAAATTTATATTTTTCATTTACTGCTTGTGCTATCATCTCGGGACTTTTTGACGGAGAAAATCCAAACTCGGCAGCAAAGAAATCGTATGCTAAAGTGGACACTAAGGAATGATAGTCAAGTGAATCATAATTCTTCAGAAAAACTGTTCGGCTCCTACTATGTGTCCTGCTGGAAAAATGCAACCCACTTTCTCTTGCTTCATCCAAATATTTTTGCCCCTCGAAAAATAATACTGTGTTATTCGCATTTTCAATTTCAAAGCAAACTGCAAAATTGCTGATGGGTATTTTATAATGTTCATAGATATCAGCCAAACTCAACAAAACTCCAAAAACGCAATTAAATGAATCGACACCTCCGCAAATTTTGATCTGATCGCCATTTATCAGGCCCATCTGTTTTAATTTGGATACCATTTCCTTCTGCTCAAACTCGCTAACAAGTCCAAGAGGAATATGTATCTTTGCAGAGAAATCAAAAAACACCTCCATTGTTGGGGTTGTACTTCGTAACGATGGGTCAATTGCCTTGTGCCTAAAAATCAGAGAATCAAAAGAATTCTGCACATTTGAAAATATAACACCATCGCGTGCCGCAGTAACCTGAGAACACAATTCAGCATAATCATCATATGTTCTCAATCGCTTTTGACTTGACTGATGAATATTTTTGAAATAAACATTACATATCGGGTAAGTTATCTTGCCGCGTCCAAATAGAATTTCATTCTCTGGAAAATAAATGTTCCTCTTGAAAAACTCGGCCAATTCATTTTGGAAGGACTGCGACTTTTGATATAAAAAGTCGATTGTCGCTCGTTCCGATTTTATGGGTTCTTTGCTACTTCCATTACGAATATACACTGTGCCATTCGCTACATATGGAGAGAACTTCCCTTCATAAATCTCAACTACCAGCACTCCCTCGCCCTTGTTTTTGGGGTTCCGTATGAATCTGGAATCAAAAGCCGGGATGGGTGAAGTTCTTTCTTTTAGTAACTGCGAGATTGTCTGGCTATAGTCA
Organism: uncultured Oscillospiraceae bacterium; assembly: GCA_948616425.1. Classification (GTDB taxonomy): domain Bacteria; phylum Bacillota; class Clostridia; order Oscillospirales; family Oscillospiraceae; genus Lawsonibacter. Next base: position 18,809 of record CAPGBJ010000049.1, on the reverse strand, counting down.
GACCTAATTTTGGGAATACAAGTAACTTCGTGGCTGTTGTCATCAATTCCGATAATAAGCCACCCTCCTTCGGAGTTAGCAAAGGAAGTAATGATGGCTGGAATTTTATCTTTTACGGACTTATCGAAGGTACTTTTGTACTCAACTTTATATCCTTCATCAACAGTTCTTAGCTGTCCCAAATGAGAAAACCGGATTTTCGATAGCTCAAGAGGATTTCCGTTTTTGTCTTCAAAAGGAGAGTACACTATTCCATCACCTCCACCAATTTTTGATACATCCTCATCAGTTCCGCCACGCATTTGCTCTCTGTCATGTCCCTGACAGAAAACCCATAAGCCTGCATAACTGCTCGGTCATTATCCTGATGCGCCTTTCGCAATTCCGGGGGCATAGTCAATTCATCATAGAGATCAGCAAGACTGCTTTCCGGATAGCGGGCGCGGGCGTCCAGAATTGCCTGGGCAGTCTGCTCAATTTTGGTCTTTTGCGTATCGGTGGGTGTGGGCCAAGGGAAGTTGTTGTAAACCACATCTTTGGAGTAGCGATAGTCGCTCTTAATGCGGCCACAGACAGCCCTTGTCCATGCCATATGCACGTTTGACATCATAATGCCAAAATGATAAATCTTAGCATCTGGGATGATTTGCACAGCGTCATTGACCACTATTTGCGGCTGCACAAATCCAAACGGAATATAACGGCGTGTTTCAGAGGAATGGCGAGGGATGATGATATACTCACTGTCAGGATGCCGGATTTCCTGGAACAAAGTCGGAGTATCCGCACTCCTCTGTGTAGCCGCTTTTGTGCTGTTCAGTCGGAACTGCCTTACTTGCTCCACTCGCTCCATGATGAATGGGGACTTGCGCAGTTCAGAAGGAGATGCGCCGACCAGCCACAGGCAGTAGCGGGCTTTATTGTTGATGTACTCGGTTGCGCCATATATTTGCCGGATAAACTTTTCCGTTCCCGGTTCACGCTTGAGCAGTTCGTCACGTTCTTCTGGGGATAGGAATAGAAAGCCGCCATCTGTTGGTTTATTCCCATATACCATCTGCGGTACATTGCAAATAGAATTGGTTCGGCTATCAATAAATACATTGGGGGCATCAAGCAGATAGGGATTGATATTCTCTACTTCTTGATATCGCTCTGTTGTATAAATCCGCTTAGGCGCAGGATTAGGCTCATTACTGAACCCCACAATCACACAATGGACATGAGCCTTAATACTGGCTTCGCTGTCCCAACGGAATGTGCGGTGCGCAAAGTCAATATGAATACCGAAACGTTCATAAAGCGGCTTCCAAACTCCTGCGACCTGTTCGCCTTGGGTAATGGAATTGGTAGACACAAACGCTGTCCGAACGGCGGTTCCCTGCATCAACTGTGCCGCCTTGAAATACCAGCCGGAAACATAGTCGATCTTGCCCGCTGTTTTGTAAGGCTTGCCCTTTTCATCAACATAGACGGAGAGAATATCATCTTTCTGTGCTTTGCTTTGCAGTGAGTAACCTACAAACGGCGGATTCCCCATAATGTAGTTCAGCTCATGCTTGGGGACAACACTTGCCCAGTCTACCTGGAGAGCGTTCCCCTCGGTGATATTGGCATAGGATTTCAACGGCAGAAAGTCCAAGGACATATGCACCACATCCTCGGTTTCTTTCATCATCTGACTTTCCGCAATCCATAGGGCGGTCTTTGCCACTGTCACGGCGAAGTCGTTGATTTCGATGCCGTAAAATTGACCGATGGACACTTGGATAGGATCGCCAACATCCAACATAATCTGCCCCCGGTGGAGTAGGGAGAGCGTCTCGTTTTCCAGCCGTCGAAGGGAGATGTATGTCTCAGTCAGGAAATTTCCAGAGCCGCAAGCCGGATCAAGAAATTTCAGACCAGCCAACTTCTTTTGAAATGATTCCAATTGGGCCTTGCGGGTTCGGTCAACTGTAATTTCTTTGATTTCCGCAAACTCGGCTTTCAGTCCGTCCAGGAACAACGGGTCAATCAGCTTGTGGATGTTCTCGATAGATGTATAGTGCATCCCTCCGCTGCGCCGGGTCTCCGGGTTTAATGTGCTTTCAAAAACTGCGCCGAAAATAGTAGGGCTGATGTCGCTCCAGTTAAAATCCTCGCTGGCATTTTCCAGAAGGAGCGTTTTCAATTCTTCTGTGAAAGGCGGGATTTCAATATCCTCGTCACTGAACAAGCCGCCATTAACATAAGGGAATACCGCCAGTGCCGGATTATCATCCGCAAGGTATTTGTCGCGTGATTCCGGTTTCTGATCTAAGATTTTGAATAACTCCACCAGCGCCCTACGAATACCACTGACAGGAACATCCCTGAGATAATCGTGGAACATACTTTTGCCGCCGAAAATCCCAGCATCTTCCGCATAAAGGCAGAATACCAGCCGGACACAGAGCTTGTTCAGGCTTTGAAGCGTTGACTGACTGCTGGGGTCCTTGTACTGTTTCAAAAGCGCGTCATAAAGCACCCCTACCAGTTCGCCAGCTTGTAGGGAGATTTCCATTTCTTTTTTGATGTGTTCACTCCCAGTGTCCACCAGGAATTGCAACCGGTAATACTCCTTCTCCAAATCCGCAAGGAGAATCACTTCCGGATCGCCGCCGGGCCGCTCCATATCATACACATGGAATTCGGCAAAATTGCAAATCACAATCCAGCGGGGGCGCTGGGAATAAGGCAGTTCGGCGGCGTACCGCTTTGCCTGCTGGAACGGGGACAGCAGCGAACCGTCAGACTGCTTGATGGCGGCTTTCAAGTTTTTGTCAATGCTCTTTTGCTCAATCAGCACATGGGTAGAGGGGATAATGCCGTCAATGAAGCTGGTATGGTCCAGCTTCACCTGTTCCTCAAACGTGATAAAACTGCCCACATCCTCAACACCCAGCACATCAGAGAGCAGCGTCAGCCAAAATGTCTGGCTTTGCCCCTTCTCATAGCCTTTATCTTTCCAGTAAGCCGCGAACTTCCTGGCGGCTACCTTTTGTTGCGTATCAGTCATACTATCACCTCAGCGTCAATCGGACATTGAAAATAGCCTGTCCTTCAATGCGCTTATATCCTCAAAAACTACTATACCACATAGAACGGCAGATTTCCAGATAAACCCCAATAATTCTCCAAGCAATCTCGTTGTTTGTCACACATAAACGCTGAAAGCCGGCCTACTTGTAGTAAGCCGGCTTTCGGTATTTGCGCACTCACAGTAGCGCATTTGCAAGGGCATTGAACCCACTAAGCATTGCATATCTCGTCTCTGATAATTTCTTCAGCACAACTGGCGATGCTGTTCATGGCCTGTACCCACGCCCATTGAGAACGCCGCTTCAAGTCCTCAGTTACGCCTTCGGTATCAGCCATCTGCTGGACAATGAGACGGTAGCGGTTTTGTGCTTGTTCGTTAAGGTCGGCAAGGTATGTGTGCAGCTTGCCCGTCAAAATCAGATGGTTGAGCAGAAGCGGGGTCGTTTCTTTCAGGTATGCCCGGTGCATCCGTCCCCATTTCCCAATGGGGCGGTCATCGTCCTCCGGCAGTTCAATGGCCGGAATGTAGTAGTCCCCAACAAGGATGTAGTCGAGGCCGTTTGTCTCGTCATGGATTCTCGCTTTCAATTCGTTCATCGTCTTTGCCTCCTATGTGGTAGTCCAGTTTGATTATCGGAAGGCCGCTACCGATAATACGCTGCACCATCTCGCCGGAGGTAATTGACCGCCAATGCACTGCTTTTTATATCATTCTTTATGTAAGGTTGACTAATGAGTGGTATGCCAAAGACACCTCGAAGAAGATACGGGCGGTTTTCCGAAACAAAGGGATGTCGGGCCAACGGCTGGCGTCAAAGGCCCCCTACGGCTACATAAAGGGCGAGGACGGACAGCTTTTGGTGGACGAGGAAACCGCCCCCGTGGTGGAGTTGATTTTCCAGCTATGTGTGGAGGGCAACGGCCCCGGTAAAATTGCCCGGATGCTGAAAGAGAGGGAAATCCCAACGCCGGGGACGATTGAGTTTCGGCGCACAGGCCGGACAAGCCGTTACTACCCAGATGATCCCTGCCGTTGGAATCCCGCAACTGTTCTGAGTATTTTGGATCAAGATACTTATTTGGGCCGCACAACGAATTTCAAGACCACCAAACTCTCCTATAAGAGCAAGAAAGCAATCATCAATCCCCCCGATAAGCGGGCGGTGTTTGAGGGCACCCACAAGGCGATTATTGACAGGGAGACATGGGAAATCGTACAGAAAAATCGGGAGCAGCGTCGCCGCCCTACCAAGCTGGGCGAAATGGGATTGTTCTCCGGGCTGGCCTACTGCGCCGACTGCGGAGCAAAGCTGTACCACCACCGCACCGTTACATTTACAAAAGAACAGGAGAGTTACACTTGTGCAAACTACCGCTCCAGAAAACAATGTACCGCACATTATATCAGGGCCGTGGTACTGGAAGAACTTGTACTCCAGAACCTGCAGCGTGTTGTGGCCTACGCACAGGATGACGAGGACGAGTTTGTTCGGCGCGTCATGGAAAATAAGACAGCGGCGCAGCGTACCGAGCAGGAGCGGGCCAAGCGCAAGCTGGAAAAGCAGGAGCGGCGCATCAGCGAACTTGACCGCATTATTCAACAGCTTTATGAAGATCGTGTGGCGGGGGCGTTGAGTGTAGAGCGGTTTACCCGGTTGTACGAGGACTATGAAAAGGAGCAGTTGGATCTGAAACAGTCCGCAGAGGAATTGCGAGGCGTTGTAGCCGAGACGGAGGCCCAGGCTGTCAATATTCAGAATTTCCTGAAAATTGTACGGAAGTACACCGAACCCACCGAGCTGACTCCGGCCCTTTTGCGTGAGTTTGTGGAAAAGGTAGTTGTCCACGCCCCGGATAAGTCCAGCGGCCATCGCACCCAGCGCATTGACGTACATTATAACTTTATTGGGGAGATTGATTTTTCCCCGGAGTTTAGCCAGTATAGCAAAACGACAACCGCATGACGCCACAACATCATGCGGTTGCACTCCCAATAGAGAAAACTTCTTTATACGTATTGCACATAGGGCAACCAAATCCTGAACCGATTCGTCCTGCCGTTTTTGGTTGGTAATGGGGATGGAGTAGATCATATCCTGCTTTTTGGTGGGCTTGCACAGCTTGCACGGTGTATAGCCCGCGCGGCTTGCGTCCAGAAAATGGGAGAACCCCCTCAAGTTGGACAGCCCTTTCAGCTTGCGGCAGTCCCGCCGGTGAAAGGTCTGATACCCGGAAGCGGCCCAAAAGGCGTAGCCCGGCTGGGTGAGGGTGAGTAGGTCCGCCCGCTCCTGGCCGGTCATGGAATCAAGTGGGGCGTTCCTGCGCTCCTCCTGGGACTGCTTCAGGCGCTGGATGGCCCGCTGTTCCGGGTTGGGCAGATTCTTCTGGAACGGCCCATGGGACGGCTTAACTGGCGCATATATTTTTTCGGGAATTCTGACCAGCTCCAGGGCGGACGGCTTGCACAGCTTGCAGGGCCGCCGCCCTGTCTTTGCGCAGGCGTCGTAAAAGACGGAACCCATAATGCTGTTGGCGGACAGAATATAGGAGCAGTCTCTCCGGTGAAACACCGGGGAGGTCTTGGCATAGGCGAAATTATACTGGGAGCGATCAATGATGCTCTGGTTCCGTTCCCGCTTTGCCCTGCGGTACTCTTCCGTCAGACAGGGGCAGGGCAGGGCCTTGCCCTGGAAGCACGGCTTAAATGAGGTATAGCCGGACAGAACCGCGCCGTCCGGGATATCGCCGCAGTCCTTTCTGTGGAACAGTCCCGTACTGGCATCCAGCTGATAGGGCATGTCCGCATGGACAGGGGCCTGCCTGGAACCGCAGCGGCTTGTCCATCGTTTGGCCTGCCTGCTCAGATTTTCCTGAGGGAAGTCCAGGGCCTGGAGGACAGCCTGGACGGTCAGTATATCGTGCTCAGAGCAGTGGGCGGGCGCGGGGACGATCAAACCCAGGGAGGCGGCAATTTTGTAGGGATTTTTCTGCGCGATGTCTCTCAAAGCCAGGATGGGACTCACGTGGTCCAGCAGGACCCGGTGAGGCACGGCGGGCGGTGTCTGCAAAAGCGGGGTGTGGAGTCGCTTGAAAATTTTGGGCGCATCTTCCGCCCACCAGCACAGCACATCATCCTTTTGGATCCACATACGAAGGTTGCGCAGTGCTGCGGACAGGGTGGGTGCGCATAAAAAATCCTCCGGCTTTCCGCCGGAAAAGGCTATGTGGGTCCAGTCGGGTGTGTCTGCACGGTCTGGGCTGATCCGGGAAAAGAAGCGATCCAGTTCCCGCCAGTTTTCATCAACGCGGAGCGCCGCAAGCTGCGTGGGGCGTATGTTCCCACGCCTGGTACAGAACCACTCCAGATCCATAAGTACATACATAGGTGCTCCTCCTCTCTGAACTCTGCCGACAGAATATCAGAGAAGCTGTACCTTAAACCGTACTTTTCTATGTCTTGTCTCCGATCGAAACAAAAAAAATAAAAAGGGAGTTTTATGGGACACCTTCTGCTGTAAGCTGGAAGCACAACACGAGACGCCATAGTAAAGGGAGGATGTCCTATGAAGCGTAAAATTGGTTTTTGGCGTGAGATTCAAGGAGATACCGACAATATTACCCGGCCCAAAAAAGAGGCTCCGGTCTCCGCGCCGAAAAAGTCCCTGGTGCAGGTCTATTTCCCCAAACGGGGGATGAACCTTTCCTACTACAACGACCAGTTTGACCTCCAGGTGGGAGATACCGTCTATGTAGACGGCAAGCTGGAGGGGCTGCGGGGGCGTGTGACCGCCGTGAACTACAGCTTCTAGATCAAGCTCTCCGATTACAAGCGGGTGATCGCCGTGGCGGACACCCACATCTCCGGAGAACTCCGCATGGCCGGCTCCCACCTGGTGGCCTTTGATCCCCTAACAATCCCCTATGAGAAAATCATCACCTGGTTCAAGGCCCCTGACAAGGAGGACGACATCTATGTGTCCGGCAGCGATGACCACGGCTTCCAGCTGGACGACCTCAGCGGGATGAAGATTATCGGTGCCATTGCGGAGCGCGGACACGACTACTATGCAGAGAACCGGGTGGTCTACCTCTGTATGGACCGCGGTCATGGGCGGGGAATTGTGGAGGGCACTTCCCCTTATGAGATCGAGTTTGACTACGGCGGCGGAGAGATCAAAAACCTCACTTGCAGCTGCTACTGCGGCTACCCCTGCAAGCACGCTTTCGCCGCCATGCTCCAGCTGCGGGAGACGCTGAAGCTGCTGGAGGAGCAGGACGGCTTTGATTGGACTGAGGGCGGTTACGTTGCGGCGATCAGTCAAGGCGCTTTTTTCTCCTTTGCTGTGGACGGAAAAACAACCGGCAGTCTTGTGCTTCCGTAATGCCAATACACACCGCAAAGGCTACATTGCAATATCCAATGAACAGGGCGGCAGGATTACGTGACAACCCGCCAGAAATTTTTCTGAAAGTCGTCTGTAGTATCTCTGTGGTCAATAGAAAAATCACCCCAGTTTTCACTGAGGTGATTTCCTTATTGGAGCAGGTGCCCACTTTCGATGCTTCCCCTTTTTGATGGGTTACACCAAATAGCAAGAATTATCTTCATCAGAGATCGAGGTTGTCTTCAGATTCGAGCGGTCAAATTGCTCCTTGATTTTTTCATTGATTTTAGGCGCTGTTTGAAAAATGGAACTATGCCCAATGGCGAGAAATTTTTTCGCCAGACGAAGCCAATTTGACGCAGGAATACTGGATGTATTTCAAGGAAAATTGGCAAAGCATGGTGGAAAAAGAGCCGGCGTTTGGGCATGTTACCATGTTTCAAACAAGCCCTAGCATCCATAACAGGAATCAATTTCAAATCTTCTTAAATATAGATGTCTGCGATATCCTCTTTTTCTCCGTATTGAGGGAAAAGGACTACCCAGCAGTCATCTTTGCGCTCCGCTTCACAGATGACCCCCTGCATTCCTTATAGGCTTTAGTACATGAGGTGTAAACAGCGTATAGAAAACAATTGCTTGACCGATCAGAATTTGTGTGCTAATATCGTTATACTTAAATAAATATAACGACTCACATCTTGGAGGTACGACTCATGAAAAAGAGACTGCCCAGTCTGATGCTGGCGTTAGCTATGACATTTACCCTAGTAGCCTGCGCTTCTTCCACTCCCAATCAGCCCAACGGTGACCAGAGCGGAGGGGGTTCTGTATCTCCCTCCATTCCCAGCCAGGAACAGGCAGCATTTCCCGTCACCCTAACCGACGCGGCTGGGAGAACGGTCACCATTCAGGCCAAACCTGAAAGACTGATTAGCGGCTATTATATTACCACCTCTATGCTCATTGCCCTGGGCCAGCAGGACAAGCTGGTGGGTATTGAGGCCAAGGCAGACACCAGACCCATTTATTCTTTAGCTGCCGCAGGGCTTTTGGAACTGCCCAACGTGGGGACTGCCAAGGCCTTCGACCTGGAGGGGTGTGCGGCTCTTCAGCCCGACCTTATCATTCTGCCTCTGAAGCTGAAGGACAACGTGCCCGCCCTGGAGGAGCTGGGACTGACGGTGCTGCTGGTCAACCCGGAGAGCTTGGAGCAGCTTAACAGTACCATCAGTCTGTTGGGCAACGTTACCGATGCCAAAGAGCGGGCCCAGGCCCTGCTGGACTACAATCAGAAGACCTTGGACTTTCTGACTAAGACTCTGAATGGCGTCCAGTACCCCACCGTCTACCTGGCGGGCAACAGCAGCTATCTGAGCACCGCCGGTGCCAAGATGTATCAGAACACCCTTCTGGAGTTGGGCGGCGGTCAGAATGTGGCCTCCGGGCTGGAGGATACCTACTGGGCAGATATCTCTTACGAGCAGCTGCTCTCCTGGAACCCCGAGGTCATCATCATTGCCTCCGGCGCGTCCTACACCAAAGACGAGATACTCCAGGACCCCCAGCTGTCTCAATTAGCCGCTGTTCAAAACGGCCAGGTGTATGCCATGCCCTCCGAGCTAGAGTCCTGGGACTCCCCCGTACCCAGCGCTCTGGTGGGCAGCCGATGGATTGCCGCGGTTCTGCATGAGGACCTGTATCGCTTTGAGACCTTTCAAGCGGACGCTGAGCAGTTCTACCGCGACTTCTACCAAGTCAATGTCAGCACTGAACTGCTGAGCAAGTAAGCACCTCTCCTATGGTATGTAAAAAACGGTCCGCCGTACTTTTTGCCGTCGCTCTGCTCCTCACCGTGGCCGCCTTCCTTCTGTCCCTGGTGGTGGGCCGCTACTCCATCCCCTGGACGCAGTTGTGGTCTGACCCTTACGCCGCGCGGGTGTTTTTCACTCTGCGTCTGCCGCGTACCTGTATGGCCCTGTCTGCTGGCTTCGCTCTAGGCGTGGCGGGCAGCGTGTATCAATGCGTGTTTCAAAACCCTCTGGCCTCTCCGGACATCATTGGTGTGTCTTCAGGAGCCTCGGTGGGAGCGGCAGCGGCTGTGCTGTTTTTCGGCGGCGGCGTGGCGGGCACGGCACTTTGGGCTTTCGCTGGCGGCTTTCTGGCGGTGTTGGTCGCTCTCGCCCTGTCTGCCCTGTCCAACCGCCAGGGCATCGCTAACCTGGTGCTGTCCGGCATTGTGGTCAATGCCCTGGCTCAGTCGGTGCTAATGCTGATGAAGCTCACTGCTGATCCCGAGAAGGAGCTGGCCTCTATCGAGTTTTGGACCATGGGCAGTTTTGCGGACATCACCCTGTCCAAATTGCTGAGAACTCTCCCCTGGATTTTGCTGGGTCTGGCAGGCCTGTTTGCCCTGCGCAGACAGATCCTACTGCTGGGCCTAGAGGAGGACGACGCCAGGATGCTGGGGGTTCCGGTTAAATATATGCGCCCAGCGGTCTTGATGTTGGCCACCCTAGCAACGGGAACAGTCATCAGTGCCACCGGCCTGATCTCTTTTATCGGCTTACTGGCCCCTCACATTGCCCGGCTGCTCACCCACAGCAGTCGTTTCTCCACCATTGTGCTGGCTGGGCTGTGCGGCGGCGCGCTTCTGTTGCTGTCCGACGTGTTGGCGCGCAGCATTGGCAGCAGCGAGATACCCATCAGCATTATTACTTCCCTGCTGGGGGCTCCCTTTCTGCTTTGGCTGATGTGCAAAAAGGAGACCCTCTATGAGTGAGCTTCTGTGGGCACAGGATATCTGTGCGGGCTATGGCCGGGAAAATGTGCTGAAAAAGATAAGCTTCACTGTACAGGAGGGAGAACTGTGCGCCCTGCTGGGGAGCAACGGCTCAGGCAAGTCCACTTTGCTGCGTTGTGTGTGTGGTCTGCTCCCTTTCGAGGGCAGCATGACGCTGGAAGGGGAGCAACTGCTCCACATGCGTCAGCGCTGTCGCGCCCAGCGCATCGGCTACTTATCTCAAAAAGGGAGCGTCACCCCCTCTCTGAGCACCCTGGATGTAGTATTGATGGGCTTTAACCCCTTGTTGGGATTGCTTCAGTCTCCCGGTCCCGCTCACCGCAGTTGGGCCTTGGAAGTCTTGAGACAGGTGGGGGCGGCGCAGTTTGCCGACCGGGACTTCATCACTCTCAGCGAGGGGCAGAAGCAGCTGGTCCTGCTGGCTCGTACATTGGTGTGTCAGCCCAGACTTATTGTGTTGGACGAACCGGACAGCGCCCTGGATTTTCACAACCGACGGCAGATTCTGGAGCTTTTGAAGGCGTTCTCTGGCGCACAGGGACGTGCCGTTCTGTTATGTAGCCACGATGTCAATATTGCCCTGGCCTATGCCGACCATCTCTTGCTGCTGCAAGAGGGCTCGCTGGTCCATGATTTGCATCTGTCCACAGTATCCCAAAATCAGCTGCAATTAGCGCTCCAGGATATCTATGGTCCCGTAGAGGTTTTGCGCCACGGTGGCCGGTATCTGATGATGATGTGTGCAAAGGACCAAGCTCCTCAGTAGTTACCGGGGAGCTTGCCAAGAATTGTCATGCACATGGCCCATCGGTGCCTGATTCGTATCTTTGTTAACCTGTTTGCGCCGGACGGGCTCTAAGACCATACCTCTGCAAACAGGGGATATCAGGTGGGAACTATCGCGCCTCTGGACGGGAGAAGTTTCATCTATGCGCGCGGCGTTTAGGCGGAGAGATTTACTTCCAATTCTTAGGGCAGGAGTTGATTCATCATGAAAATTCGATTGGGTTTGAGCTTTTATACAGATAACGGGGACCGCTTTTTCGGCGAGGGGCCCTATCGCCTGTTGCGCGGCGTTCAGGAGTTGGGCAGCCTGCGATCTTCCACCCAGCGCATGGGCATGGCCTATACGAAAGCGTTCCAAATGGTTAAGCGTGGCGAGGCCGCTCTGAACTTTCCTCTCATCCAGCGAACCATCGGTGGAAAAGGCGGGGGCGGCAGCGTTTTGACCCCCCAAGCAGAGGAGCTGTTGACGCGTTATGAGTCCTACCGGGATGCCTGCGGCCGGATGGCTGAGCAACTATATCAGGAGCATTTTTCAACATTCTTGCCGCTGTCATCTGCTGGTGACGGGGAAAAAGGGCTGCGGCAAGACCACACTGATTGAGTCACTTACCGGCCTTGGGCAGCTTCCTGGTGTGCGTAGCGCCGTGGAACGGGGTCCGGACGGACTGCCCGCCCTGGTGGCACTGGAAGAGCGAACCGGGCCGGGCCGGTGCGTCATCGGCCGACGAATCGGCGGGGAGATGGTTGCCCAGGTCTCCGCCTTGAACGCAGCGGGGGTGCAGCTGCTTCACCGCACTCTAGTTGCGCCGGGGGAGTGGGTCTGCGTGGACGAGATCGGCTTTTTAGAGGAGTCCAGTCCCCTCTACCAGCAGGCCCTGTGGCAGCTGTTCGAGCACAAACGGGTGTTGGCTGCCCTGCGCAAAGAGGAACTGCCCTTCTTGTGCCGTCTCCGGGATCGGACAGACTGCTTCCTGCTGGATCTGGATGAAACGGAGGGATGGCGTTGAAGGTCGGTTGCATCATTATGGCCGCAGGACAGAGCGTCCGCTTTGGCGGGAATAAGCTTCTCCACCCGTTGGCAGGAATCCCCCTTCTTTCCCACGTGCTGCGCCGTCTGCCCCGAGCGCGGTTTTACCGCCTTATGGCAGTGGTCAGCTCCCAGGCTGTGGCTGACCTGTGTCGGGAGGAAGGGGTCCCCTTCCTGCTGTACGGCGGCGGGCCCCAGAGCGACACTATTCGCCTGGGCGTCCGGGAGATGGAGGGGCTAGACGGCTGCATGTTTCTGATGGGGGATCAGCCTCTATGCTCCCAGGACAGTATAGAGCGGATGCTGGATACCTTTCAGCAAGAGCCGAGCTGTGTGGTGCGATTGTCCTTTCAGGGTTGTGCCTGCAGTCCGGTACTATTCCCAAGTCACTATTTCCCTGCCCTGATGGCTCTCACCGGGGAGGAGGGGGGAACGGCTGTTCTTCGGGAACAAAAACCTGATGTCCGCTTGGTAGAGGCCAGGCAGGAATATGAGCTATGGGACAGTGATACCCTACAGGACATCCACCGGCTTGAGGCCTGCCTCACTATGAAAGAAACAGAATAAGGCTGGGGCGCCGCAGTTTCTATTGCGGCGCCCCAGCCCATTGATACCCCATTTTATTTCTGTCAGCTCTTCTGTCTCAGTTTCAGCAGCTCCGCGACAAAGGGATAAAGATCCTTTTTCCGTGCTGGAGGGATACAGGCCTCGCGAATAGGCAGCGCCTTTTTCTGCAGCTCCAACTGGCAGGAGCGGACAATCTCCTCGTCTGAGGCGTTCTCATCCAACAAAGCAGCAGTCTCGGTCAGCAGCACCGGCTCTGGTGCGACGGCTCCGGCTATCAAAGCCGCCGGCCGGTCCCCTCCACACCTCAGAGCAAAATTGATGAGGGGGAAGTCAATGGTGGTCCGCATGGCATATTTAAAGAAACCGCCGCGCTCTCCCGCTGGGGATATCTTGGCCCGAAACCGCACCACCAATACCGGCAGATGTGCCCCGCAAGCCAGGCCGTTGGCAGTGCTGTGCCGGGTGATCAGTTCCGTCACCGGCACCCACCGGCGCTGGCCATCCTCAACAATCTCCGCCTCCGCCTCATACAGCACCAGGGCTGTGGCCACATCGGAGTAGTAGATGGCTCGGCATACCGGAGAGTTGGGAATCTGGTGGCAAATAGCCCCGCCTGTTTTAAAGCACAGCTCCAGCCCGCTCCGCCAGAACTCGCTCTGGTTAAAGTAGAAGCATCGGCGGTCCTGCATAATATTGCCCCCTAGGGTGGCGATGTTCCGGATCTGGGGCGAGGCTGTCACCCCCGCCGCTTGGGAGACGGCGGGCAATTTTGTGCGGACCAGATCATTTTGGGTGATGTCAAACAGGGTCTCTCCCGCCCCGATGTCCACAAGCCGATCCGCCTCCTTAATTCCCTTCAGCTCGGACACTCGGTCCAAAAACAACAGATTTTTGTCATTGCGCACATGGTTTTTTAACAGCGGCATCAGATCGGTGCCGCTGCCCACATAGGTCACCCGTCCCGCCGCCAGAACTTCCGTCAAAGTTTCAGGTTTCATTGCGCGCCTCCTTCCAGCTGCTGGGCAGTATTACGAACTGGTCGCACAGGGGCAGACCGTTGATCTCCTGTCCGCAGGCCCGGCGCACCGCATTGACAATGGCCGGGGCGACGGGTACTGTGGCCAGTTCCCCCACGCTCTTGGCCCCTATCGGTCCGTAAGGGTCGTAACTGTCCACCATGTCCACGTGGGTCCGAGGCATGTCCCCCATCTGGGGGATACGGTAGTGAAGCAGGTCGGAGGACAGGGTCCGGCGGCTGCGAGGATTGATCTCCAGCCGCTCGTACAGGGCATAACCCACCCCTTGGGCAATTCCGCCCTCCAACTGTCCGGCCACTGTCATACGGTTAATGGGGGTTCCAACGTCTACTACCTGAATGATGTCCAGCAACCGGATGGCGTTGAATTTTTTGTGATACTCCGCCTTGACAAAGCACACGGAGAAGGGGTTGGGACAGGCCTCCGCCTTATAGGTGCCGCTGCCAATCATCACGCCGCCTTTGGCGTCGAACATCACCTCCCGCGCCGCCTCTCGGAAGCTGAGGGGATGGCCGTCCAGCAGGTAACCCTGCCCCTGCTCCTCCACCCGGCTCTCCGGGCGGATGGTCCGCAGCTGGGCTAGCACCTTCTTCTTCAGATCCCCACAGGCCCGAGTCACAGCGTTGCCGCAGATGAATGTCTGACTGCTGCCGAAGGTGCCCGTATCGTAGGGGGTAATCTTGGTATCCGCTGCCGTGATCCTCACATCACTTAAGGGAATACCCAGACACTCGGCGGTGATCTGGCTTTCCATGGTTTCGCTCCCCTGGCCGATGTCGGAAGAACCCACCAGCAACTGGACGGTCGCGTCATCGTTGAGCATGACCACCGCGGAACTCAGGCCCTCCTTGGAGGAGGGACCAGAGCCATGGCAGCTGAACGCAGCGCCCCAGGCCTGTCGGATGTCCTCATTATTGATCAGGGGATACTTGGCATCAATCTCTGCCTGAATTTCTCGGCAGCGCCGGGCGCAGCTGGCTATATTGTTGCTGCTCACTGGGATGCTGGCGCAAGGAAAGCACTCCCCCTCCTGCACCTGGTTCAGCAGCCGAAACTCTACCGGATCCATATCCAGGGACTGGGCCAGCCGGTCCATAAGAATCTCCCGGCCAAAGGTCAGCTGGGTGTTTCCGTATCCACGAAAAGCCCCGCCAGTGATATGGTCGGTATAGACACTCAAACCTTCAAAGAAATAATTCGGCACCTTGTATTGCAGCTTCCGTGCCGCCGCCGCCACTACCGTTGGGGTATGCGTGGTATAGGGCCCTCCATTCAAGCGATAGATGGTATCAAACAGCCGCAATTTTCCATCTTGACTCGCCCCAATGCGCAGATCAACCTCTGACGCGTGGCGCACTACGGAATATAGGTCCTCCTCCCGGTTGTAAGACAAATTGACCGGACGCCCCAGCTTTTTGGACATTAAGGCCGCCACATGCTGGGCGTGGAGCTGCTGCCGCGCACCGAATCCACCTCCCACAACGGGTTTAGAAAAATGCACATTGCTCTCCTTAACCCCCAGGATTTCCGCCACAAGCCGCCGCTCCTGAAAAACTGTCTGGGAGGTGCTGTAAACTGTCAGGTGGACACCATCACTGAAATCGCACAGGCAGCTGGTCAGTTCAATTGTAACATGCTGCATGGGCGGTGTGGAAAAGTGGTCTTCCACAATAATATCCGACTCCGCCTCCCCTACGGCCCGGTCTCCTTGGCTCACCTCCCGACGCTGAATCATATTATCATTGCTGGACACATGGGGCTGCAAGGGTTCTGCGCTTTCTGACAGCGCACTGCGTATATCCAAGTAAGGAGTCAGCACCTCATATTCTATCCGCACCGCGTTTGCCGCCGCTCTGGCCATCTCCTCCGTCTCAGCTGCCACGCAGGCAATCCGATCACCCAGCACCTTGGGCTCCCTAGTCAAAACCAGTTCATCGCGCATCAGCAGCGGGGACGGCGGGTTTCCAGAACAGTTGAAATATTCCCCCGGTACCTCCTCAGGCAGCAGACAGCCCAGATAGCCTGGAATTTTCTCTGCCTCGCTGGTGTCGATGGACAACACTCTGGCTCTGGAATACGGACTGCGCACCAGAGCCGCATAGGCCATATTGGGCAGCCGCAGATCATCTGTGTATTTAGCTCGGCCAGTGGCCTTCTCCATGGATTCCAGCCGGGGCACCGAGACATTGACAGCCTGGAATGTCCGATTCTGATATTCGTTCACAGCCGTTCCCGCTCCTCTCTCGAATAGCCGGCAATGGCCTCTGCCGCCAGCGTCACAGCCTGCTCAATCTTTTGATACCCTGTGCACCGGCATAGATTGCCGGACAGCGCCTGCCGTATCTCCTCCTGACTGGGGCGGGGCACACGGTCCAGCAATGCCTTGGCCGCCATAATCATTCCCGGCGTACAGAAACCACATTGAACGGCCCCCGCATCCATGAACGCCTGCTGCAACGGATGGGGTTGATCTGGCGTCCCGAGGCCTTCTATCGTTTCTACCACCCCTCTGTCCGCCTGCACCGCAAACACACAGCAGGAATTCACTGCCCGACCATTCAAAATCACCGTGCAGGCCCCGCACTCCCCCATATCGCAGCCTTTTTTTGCCCCTGTCAGGCCGGCTCGTTCCCGCAGGACATGCAGCAGCGTCTCGTTTGGCTCCACATAAAACCGCCGCTCAGCCCCGTTCAGGAGTATCATAATCTCAACGAGCTCTTGTTTGATCATGTTGCTTCTCCTATAAAAAGGACAGTCGGCTATGGCTCCGCCCACCGGCTGTCCTTTTGTGATGAATTCTCCTTACAGCTCGCCCACAGCGGCCTCCACCGCTTTGAGCAGCGCGTCAGACTCTACCAAACCAATTGTCGCCTTGGACTGGTTGCCCATGTAGATATCCTCCTTTTGGAAGTGGACGAGGTCTGTCACCATCTTGTATGCAATTTCAGTGCCTTTGCCCAGCTTAAACTGCCCCAGCTTCTCCGAAGAGATAAAGATGCCCCGAGATGCCAACAACAGCTCAATACCCAGAATCTTCTCCAAATTCTTAATAGCCAGTTGGGCTTTTCGCGCCGACCAAGGCGCCATAGATACGTGATCCTCCTGGTTGGCTTTGGTGGGAATGTTGTCACATACCGATGGGAAGCACAGGGTCTTGTTCTCCGAGGCCAGGGCAGAAGTGGAGCAGCAGATAATGTTATAACCGTAGTTCAAACCGATAGGCTCTCCAGCCAGAGCCAGAGGCAGGCCGTAGCTCAAGGTTGGATCGCACAGAGAGAAACACCGGCGGTCAGCAATGTTGCCAATCTCCGCCAGAGACATGGTCAGCAGATCCATGGCAAAACCCGTGGGTTCCCCGTGGAAGTTGCCGCCGGACAGGAACTCGTAGTGGCCATCTCCCTTGGGGAAAATGAGAGGATTATCGGTGGCCGCATTGATCTCCACCTCCACCAAATGCTTGATATAGGTGAGGTTCTCACGGCAGATACCCTGAACCTGGGGCATGCATCGCAGAGAATAGACATCCTGTACCCGCTCCTGATAGTGGGGGTGCATCACATCGTAGTCCAGATGCACCTTACGGGCGTCCTCAGTCACTCGTTGGCTGCCCTCTACCATGCGCAGTACGTTGGCTGCGGCCTTAATTTGCCCCTCATATGGCCGAACGCTCTGAATGCGAGGGTCGAAGGCCCGAGTTTCCCCCCGCACCGCCTCCAGGGACAGGGCAGTGGTAATCTCAGACACTTTATAAAGCCGTTCCGCGTCATGGATGTTCAAACAGGCCATACCGGCAAACATGGTGGTGCCGTTTAGCAGGGCCAGGCAATCCTTGGCCTTCAGCTGGAACTCCACAGGGACAATGCCTGCCTTTTTCAGCGCCTCCTGGGCGGGCATGCGTTCGCCCTGGTAAAAGGCTTCCGCTTGGGGCACCCCGATAAGTACAGAAACGATGTGGGCCATGGGGGCCAGGTCGCCGCAGGCGCCCACGCTGCCTTGCCAAGGCACCACAGGATGGACCCCCCTGTTCAGCAGCTCCGCCAGCCGTTCCACCACCACAGGCCGCAGGCCGGACACGCCTCGGCAGAAGGCGTTCAGCCGTACGCATATGGCCGCACGGACCACATCCTCCGGCGCAGGCTCGCCCACACCGCCGCAGTGGGACAACACCGTGCGGTATTGGTGCAGGTCGCTCTCCTCGATGGATACTTTGCAATCCTTGTGCTTGCCCAGACCGGTATTGAATCCATACACCGCGGGCGCGTCCTCCCGCATCCACTCCCGCTCCATATACTCCCGCACCTCGGCAATGCGGGCCATACTTTTCGTGTCAATCTCCACGCCATAGCCCTCGCGGGCCACCTTGACGACATCTTCAATGCTCAAATCGGCGCCGTTCAAAATTACCTTGTTCATGATTAAACTCCTCCTTCAACGATCAGCCGTCCGGCTCAGACCTTGTGGTAGATGGAAGAATTGTACCACAAAATCTCCCAGGGGAACTTCACCCGGGCCCAGTAGTTCAGACAGGTCAAATAGTTGAACCAGCTATACAGAATTTCCCGGAATTCATCCTTCGTTTTAATCGAATCCATAGCATCCGCTATTTCGTGGTAGAAACGACATACGCCGCCCAGATTCAGCCAGGGAGCGGGACAGATCGGCTGAGAAACGCCGCCCAGCACCGTAGCCGTCCCACCTGTAAGGTACTTCCAAAAATGTTTGAGTTCCTCAAGGGACACCTGGTCATCGCTCAGCAGCCGGTACATGGCCGGCTCTACCGTATGCCGGCCGATCTTGTTGGTATCCGTAGTCAGCCAATACATATCGCCGAAGGCGGAGCCGTCCACATTGGCGCCGCTGGGAAAACAGCCCTTCATGGCCATCTCAATCTCTTCAGGGACCTTAAACCAGATGCGGTCAATCTCATCCTCTATTTCATTTTTGATTTCCATCCACTGTTTCGCCATTTTTCAGCCCTCCATCCGTTCAACAGTCATGGTCACAAGCTCGTGAGTTTTGACATGGCTCAGCCACACGCCCCGACCAGCGCGGTAAAAGGCGTCCAGGTCCTCGTCAATCACACGGGCACACACTCCCGCACACCCCTCCAGCGGCTCGGTGATATTGCCGCCATACACCAG
>CAPGBJ010000048.1 GCA_948616425.1 uncultured Oscillospiraceae bacterium | reverse complement strand
CCGGTGTCCAAGTCGTAGAGCTTGGTGGACACGTCGGGCCGGGTGGCGGCGTGGAAGCCGTAGGGGTCGGCCTTGCCCACAAAGCCGCTGCCGTCCGCCTTATGTATGGCGTACTGGTAGGTGTCGTAGCGGTTCAGACCGGGGACAAAGGCCTCCCAGATGCCCCCCTCGACCTTCTCCATCGGGGTGGCCTCCAGGTCCCAGCCGTTGAAATCGCCGATGACAGTGACCTTGGGGGCGTTGGGGGCCCAGACCCGGAAGAGGTAGCCGTCCACGTCGTTTTTATCCCGGGCGGGATGGGCGCCGAAGCATTTCCAGGCGTGGGTGGAGCGGCCCTCGGAGAAGGCCTCCAGTTCTAAAAAAAGGTCGTGGGAGGAGAGTTTTTCCAGATATTTAGACATAATTATCACCTCGTGGTATCTTTTGCGGGTATCTGTCTGCCAAAACTAACAAGGGGGTATCAAAAGAGATTGGGTATATTTATCTAAATTATACAACATCGGGAAAGGGCAGTCAAGTAAAATAGTGGAAAACAGGGGTGGAAATCGAAAAGAAATTCCTAGAGCGGCAAGGGCTGGGGGGCAGAGGAGGCCGGTGGCCGCCAGATTGGACCGGCGGATTTTTCACAGGCGGCCTCGACAGGGGGCTGGGCTGCCAAAGGGAGGTGGGGGCGCGGACCGCGGCGACCGCCGGGAATTTGTACGGCCCGACCGCTGAAATGGGGGAGGGATGTAGGGCCACGACTTGTCGTGGCCGTCAGGGGTTCAGAGGGCCGGCCGGGCCCTCACCCCGCCATGAGAAGCTTGGAGAGCATCCGGCCGAAGATGCCCGGGACGGACAGGCGGTCGACCGCGCCGGAGGCGAGGATGGGGACGGTGTCCCTCAGTTCATCCCCCACGTAGACCTCCAGCCGGCCCAGGGTCTGGCCCTGCTCCACCGGGGCCTCCACGTCCTGGGCCAGAGATAGGCGGGTGGTCACCTGGCTTTCCTCCCCGCGGCGCACCAGAAGGCGGCAGTCCCGCTCCAGCTGGGGCTGGACCTGGGACTGGGTCCCCAGGAGTACGTCCACCGGCGCTAAGGGGACCTCGGGGTAGACGGTGGCGAGGTTGTAGTTGGCAAAGCCGTAGTCCAGGAGGGTCTTGGCGTCGTCAAAACGCTGGTTGACAGAGGGGGACTTCATGATGACGGCGATGAGCTCCATGCCGTCCCGCTCGGCGGTGGCGGATATGCAGTATTGGGCGGAGCTGGTGTAGCCCGTCTTCAGGCCGGTGGTCCCCTGGTAGAACCGGACCAGCCGGTTGGTGTTGGTCAGGCCGAATTCACCGCCTCGAATGGAGTCCATCCAGATGGTGGTGTACTCCCGGATCTTGGGGTGGTTCAAAATCAGCTCTCGGGACATGAGAGCGATGTCGTGGGCGGAAGTCACGTGGCCCTGAGCGGGCAGGCCGGTGCAGTTTAAAAAGGTGGTGTCCGCCATGCCCAGTTCCCGGGCCCTCTGGTTCATCTGGCTGACAAAGGCGCCCTCGCTGCCCGCCACATGCTCGGCAAGGGCGACTGCACAGTCATTGCCTGACACCACGGTGACACACTTGATCATCTCGGATACGGGCATCTGCTCCCCCTCCTCCAGATAGACCTGGGAGCCCCCCATGCCGGCGGCATAGGCGGATACCGTGACTGGTTCGTCCAGACTGAGCCGGCCGGAGTCCACCGCCTCCATCACCAGCAGCAGGGTCATGATCTTGGTGACGCTGGCCGGCTCCAGCTTCTCGTGGGCGTTGTCCTCCAGCAGAATGGTCCCGGTCTCCTTCTCCATGAGCAGGCAGGAGGTACAGGACAGGGAGAGGCCGCTGTCGGCCGGGGCCGCCTGGACGGGGGCGGCGGCAGCGGTAAGGGTGAGGGCGGCCAGCAGAACTGTCAGGGATTGTTTCATAAAGGATTCCTCCTGATCCATCAATTTGTGGGTATGGTCAGGATGTGGAGCAGACGGTTTTTCTATGCGGATCAGCGGGTTGGTATTTTTTTCTTTTCAGCCTGCGGGGGACGGGCCGCCAGCCCGATTCATTTGACTATATCTTGGGCTGGATAAAAAAAGGAGCGAAAAACAGAACAAAAAATTTTTTTGTTGTATGCGAATGTACAACTTTTGGCCCCGGCCCGCCAGGGGTGTGAGGAGGGATAGGGTGGCAAAGACAACAAGGCTCCCGGATCGGGAACAGATTATCAGAAGAATGTGGAGGCTGGCCAACGCGGAGGCGGGGGACGCCGTTCGGCTGGCCTGCTTTCCGGCTGAGGAGTGGCGGGGGGCGGAGGGGATGGACCTGGATGCCCTCACCGAGTTTAAACGGGGGAGCAACGGCGTGGTGGAACTGAAGTTTGTGGACCGGGGGCGGCTGCTGGAGCGGCTGCTGGACACGGTGGACCACAGCGGCGAGGTCCAGGTGGACCGCTTTCTTCAGGCCATGGAGGAGCAGGGGGGATAGATGGTTTTTTCAGAGAAACAGCGCAGAACGCTCACATGGTGGCGGCCCGGCTCTCCAGACCGGGCGCGGCAGGCCATCATCTGTGACGGGGCGGTGCGCAGCGGGAAGACTCTGTGTACCGGTCTGTCCTTCTTCTGCTGGGCCATGAGCTCCTTCCAGGACCGGAATTTTGCCCTGTGCGGGCGGACCATTCAGTCAGTGAGGCGCAACCTGCTGGCGGAGTTGACCCCCCTGCTGGCGGGGATGGGGTTTCGGTGTGAGGAGAAGGTGAGCAGACATGTGCTTCAGGTGCGGCTGGGGGGACGGAGCAATACCTTTTACCTCTTCGGGGGGAAGGACGAGAGCTCTGCCGCCCTCATTCAGGGGATCACGCTGGCCGGGGCCCTGCTGGATGAGGTGGCCCTGATGCCCAGGTCCTTTGTGGAACAGACCGCCGCCCGGTGCTCTGTCACCGGGAGCAGGCTGTGGTTCTCCTGCAATCCGGAGTCGCCGGCGCACTGGTTTTATCAGGAGTGGGTCCAGAAGGCGGAGGAGAAAAATGCCCTGCGGATCCACTTTACCATGGAGGACAACCCGGGGCTGTCCGCCCAGGTGCGCGCCCGGTATGCCAGCACCTTTCAGGGCGCGTTCTACCGCCGGTTTGTCCTGGGGGAGTGGGTGGCCGCCGAGGGGCTGGTATATGACTTCTTCAATGAGAGCTTGGTTCAAGAGAGGCCGGAGGGGCCCTTTGAGCGGTGGTATATCTCGGTGGACTACGGCACCTCCAACCCCACATCCATGGGGCTGTGGGGGAGGCAGAAGGGGGTGTGGTATCGGGTGTCGGAGTACTACTACGACGCCCGGGCGGCCCGGCGGCAGAAGACCGATGAGGAATATGCCGATGAACTGGCGGCCTTGGCCGGGGGAAGGCCGGTGCGGGCCGTGGTGGCCGACCCCTCTGCGGCCAGCTTCTGCGAGACCCTGCGCCGGCGGGGCTGGCGGGTGAAAAAGGCGGACAATCAGGTGCTGTCGGGCATCCGCCTCACCGCTCGCCTGCTCAAGAGCGGGCGGGTTGTCATCTGCAAGGGGTGCGAGGACGCTATACGGGAGTTTGGACTCTACCGCTGGGATGACCGCTGCTTGGGCCAGGACCAGGTGCGCAAGGAGCATGATCACGCCATGGATGAGATTCGATATTTTGCCGCTACCGTGGCCGGGAAAGAGGACTGGGGCGGGGTGTTCGCCGGATGTGTGGAGAGAGGGCGGTTTTAGAGACGGACGCAGGGGCGGCGGGAAGAGCTGGCGGACGGCCAAAGACCGCCCCCAGACAGGGCTGAAGTATTTGCGCAAGGGAGGAGTTGCATGAAGTGGTGGAAGCAGAAACGGCGGGGGGACGCCCTGCCGGTTGTGCAGGTGCGGCAGGGAGAGCGGCACCCCTTTGGGGTGGTGGACCGCTACATTCCCCTGGGCACCGGGGAGGCGGCCCTGTATCGGGCGATTCGGGAGGGGGTGCCCATTGTGGACGCCGCCATCTGGAAGCTGGTGCGGCTGTGCGGCGGGGTGGGCGTCAAATGCGGCTCGCCCGAGGCCCAAGCGGGGTTGGAGACGTTTTTTCAGAGGGTGGACACGGGCTGGGGCCAGCGCGGGGTGCAGTCCTTTTTGGACCGGTATCTGGATGATCTGTTTACCTGCGGACACGCCCTGGGAGAGATTGTGCTGACCGCCGACGGGAGGGATATTGCCGCGCTGCTCTGTGCAGACCCGGAACAGGTGGAGGTGCGGACCGGGGAGAGTCCCCTGGACTTTCGGCTGTATCGGACGGGGCTGGGCGGAGGGCGGGAACTGCCCTTTCAGGAGCTGCTTCTCTTCACGCCGCTTCAGCCCACGGGGGACGCCCCCTGCGGGGTGTCACTGCTGCGGTCTATGCCCTTTCTGGCCGGCATTCTGCTGAAAATTTTTCAGGCCACCGGGCAGAACTGGGAGCGGGCGGGCAACCTGCGCTTTGCCGTGGTGTGCAGGCCGGGCGAGGGGGAGGAGGCCTTTGCCCAGGAGCGGTGCGCCCTGCTGGCCCGGGAGTGGTCCGCCGCCATGCAGGCGGGGCGGGAGGGCTGCGTCCGGGATTTTGTGGCCGTGGGGGATGTGGATATCAAGGTCATCGGTGCGGACGGCCCCCTTCTGGACAGCCAGACGCCGGTGCGGCAGATTCTGGAACAGCTGGTGGCCAGAACGGGAATCCCCCCCTTTATGCTGGGGCTGTCCTGGTCCTCCACAGAGCGGATGAGCGCCCAGCAGGCCGACTTGCTCACCAGTGAGATTACGGCCATCCGCAGGGCGGTGGAACCGGCCCTGTGCCGGACCGCGGAGTTGTGGCTGCGGCTGCATGGATTTGGAGAGAAGGCGGAGATCCTTTGGGAGGACATCAATTTGCAGGATATTGTGGAGGAGGCCCGGGCTGAACTCTATCGGGCCCAGGCGGAAAAGCTGAGGAGGGAACAGGCATGAGAGTGATCAAAGAGACGGCGAAACGGGGCGGTACGGCGGTGTCGGCGGAGGACTTGGAACAGATCGGGGCCCTGGCCCGAAAGTCCCTGAGGGCGGAGGAGGTGTATGTCTTTCCGGTGCGGCTGTGTGACAACGAGGTTGACCGGGACTGGGAGCGATTTACAGAGAAGACCTTGGAGGAACTGGCCCCGATGTTTGTGGGGAAGGCGGGCATCTTCGACCACCAGTGGTCGGCCCGGGGGCAGGCGGCCCGTATCTACAAAACGCAGGTGGTCCGGGAGGGGCCGCAGCTGACGCGGGCCGGGGACGGCTACTGCTGGCTGAAAGGCTGGGCCTACATGGTGCGCACGGAGGGCAACCGAGATCTGATCGCTGAGATTGAGGGGGGTATCAAGCGGGAGGTCAGCGTGGGGTGCGCGGTGGAGCGGGCCGTTTGCTCGGTATGCGGCTGTGACCGGAACACGGCCGACTGCGAACACGAGAAGGGGCGGATGTATGGCGGCCAGCTGTGCTTTATCAGTCTGGAGGGGGCGTCAGACGCCTATGAGTTCTCCTTTGTGGCGGTGCCTGCCCAGCCTGCGGCCGGGGTGGTCAAGTCCGCCCGGCTGGAGGAGGAGGCCGCCATGGGACGGCGGTATCTGAAAGGCCTCCGGGAGGAGGTGGTGCGGCTGGGGCTGCTGGCAGACCGGGAGCTGGACGGAGGGGCCCTGAGGTCGCTGGTGGACAAACTGTCGCTCCAGGAGTTGGAGGAGTTGAGAAAGTCTTGGGCCAGAAGGGCGGAGGAGAGACTGCCTTTAAAAACCCAGCTGGACTATCGGGAGAAGAAGGTGGACCTGGCTGAGCGGGACCGGGCGTTTATGGTGTGAGAGGGGAGCTGCCCCGACCCCCGGGACCGGCGCCTGGGATGGGGCGGCTTTTCCCATGGGAATGAGAATTTTGAATCTAACAGGAGGTATGGAGCATGGCATTTTCTTATGACAACCTGAAGCTGGAGAAGGGGATGTATCAGGAGGCGGGACGCAGCTTTAGCCAGGTGCTGGAGCGGGAGGACCCCAGCGAGCGGTATCAGGGCACCAGCCTGGAGGGGCTGGACGCCTTTCAGCGGCAGCTCAAGCGGTTTGATATCCGGGTGAAGGGGGCGGGCAGCGATGTGGTGGACAAGTTCTTCCAGACCGCGGACGCCGCTGTCCTCTTCCCCGAGTACATCGCCCGCACCGTGCGGCAGGGCATGGAAGAGGGGGACATCCTGCCCCACATGACCGCGGCGGTGACCACCTTTGAGGGGATGGACTACCGCTCGATCACCTCTGAGGCGGGGGGCGAGGAGAAAGA
This sequence comes from uncultured Oscillospiraceae bacterium, assembly GCA_948616425.1. Taxonomy (GTDB): domain Bacteria; phylum Bacillota; class Clostridia; order Oscillospirales; family Oscillospiraceae; genus Lawsonibacter. Next base: position 18,724 of record CAPGBJ010000048.1, on the reverse strand, counting down.
GCTCAAGCTGGTGGAGGAGGGAGCCCAGATCCCGGAGACGACCATAAAGGTTCAGTCCAATCTGGTGAAGCTGCGCAAACGGGGGCGGATGCTGGTGGCCAGCTATGAGGCGGTACGCTATCAGAAGCTGGACCTGTTTTCCGTCACCCTGCGGCAGATTGGGGCCCACATCGCCCGGACCCACCTGGAGGACGCGGTGGATGTGTTGATCTGTGGAGACGGGAACGACAACGCTGCCCAGATCACAAAGCTGGGGGAGGGCGCCGGGCTGGACTATAACGCCCTGGTGGACTTCTGGGCCGGATTTGATCCCTATGAGATGAACACCCTGCTGGTGTCCGGGGACGTGCTGGTGCAGATGCTGAAGCTGCCTGAGTTTCAGAACCCGCTCACCGGGCTGAACTTCCAGGGGACGGGCAAGCTGACCACTCCGCTGGGGGCCAACCTGCTGCGTACCTCCGCCCTGCCCGCCAAGACGGCCATTGGACTGGACCGGCGGTTTGCGCTGGAGATGGTCCGGAGCGGGGAGGTGGCGGTGGAGTATGACAAGCTCATTGACCGACAGCTGGAGCGGGCGGCCATCACCACCATCAGCGGCTTTGCCAAGGTGTTCCCCCAGGCGAGCCGCGTGCTGGAGATTTGACATGACAGAGGAGATTATTGCCCTTTGCAGGGCCATGGGGGCCGTGCCGGATCAGGAGGAACTGCTGTTCCCCCTGGTCCAGGCGGTACAAGGCGAGCTGGCGGCGCGGCTGAAGGCTGGGACGACGCCGGAGGACTGCGGTCCCGCCTTTCCGCTGGCGGCCGCTATGACGGCGATGGATCGGCTGTCTGGAGTGACGGGGGGCGGGGTGAGCGCCTTTACCGCCGGAGAGCTCACCGTCCGCACGGAGGGCGGGCGGACTGGGAGTCTGTCGGCCCAGGCGGGGCGGCTGCTGGCCCCCTGGCTGGAGGACCAGAGCTTTTTCTTTCAGGGGGTGAGAGGATGATGGAGCGGGTGTGGAGCGATATTTTGAGGCGCTTTGGACAGGAGGTCACCCTGCGGAGAGGGGGGACAGAAGTTCAGGTTCAGGCCCTGGTCCAGCCCTGTCTGGAGCGGAGGGAGGAGCAGGAACGGCCCGGTCCGCTGGGCCTGGGGCGGAGGGACCGCTTTCGCTATATGGGGCCGGCAGAGTGCCCTGTGGACCTGGACACTCTGGTGGTGTGGAAGGGGCGGGAGTACCGGACGCAGTCCGCCCAGATGGTGGGGGAGGGGGTCTGCCCCCACTGGTGGGCCCTGCTCAGCCCCAGAGAGGAGGCGGAGATATGAGCGCAGGTCTGGAGCGAATCCGACAGGAGATGGCCGACTACCTCAACAGCCGGGAGATTCCCGCTGTTACCGCCTGGCCGGGAGGGCCCCAGAGAGAGCGGGAGGAGGCTGTGGTGGCGGTGTCTGTCCGGGGCTGCCGGATCGAGCCGGTTGGGTTTCAAAACTATCTGGGGGAGGGGTATGACACAGAGAGCAGCCGGTGGATAGAGCGGTATGGGAAGAAAGTTCGGCTCACCTTTGGACTGGATCTCTACGCCCCGGAGAGGGGGAGCGGGGAGGGGCTGCAGGCCGCCTTTGACAGACTGGCCGGAGCCCTGCTGCTGGAGGGACCGGAGGGGATGGAGGTGCAGGAGCTGTCCTGCGGTCAGATCGTCTGGGACAGGGAGAGCCGTCGGCTGAAACAGCCGGCGGAGGCGGTCTGCGGCGCGTGGCTGTGCGCCGCTGCCGACGGGAAGGGTTTGTTTACCGATTTTGAGTTGCGAGGTGTGTTGAGACAATGAGTATTTCTGTGCATCAGCGTCCGGGGGTCTACTCCTCCTACGACGCATCGGCGGTGGTCAGTGGCAGCGGCTCGGGCCGTATGGTGGGGCTGGTGGGCATGAGCGATCAGGCCGCCCCCGGGGTGGTTCAGGTGGTTACCAGCCGGGACGGGGCGGCGGCGGCCTTCGGTTCGAGCGGCGGCGAGGACATGACGGAGCTGATTGGCCTGGCGCTAAAGAATGGGGCCTCTGGAGTGGCGGCCCTCCCTGTGTGCGACAGGGAGGGCTATGAGGCGGCCTTTGCCCAGATGGCGAGGCTGGAGGATATCGCGCTGGTGATCTGTGACAGCACCGACATCGGGGTTCAGAAGGCGATGCGGGACAGCGTGATAGAAGCGTCTGATATGCGCCGAGAGCGGCTGTGTGTGGCGGCTGGGGCCAGAGAGGAAGGGGTAGATGGGCTGATTGCCCGGGCCGGTGAGTTGAACCACGAGAGAGTGGTACTGGTGGCCCCCGGCGGAGTTGACGGAGAGGGGAACCCCCTGTCCGGGCTGCCCCTGGCTGCGGCGGTGGCGGGGGCCATTGCCGGGGAGAGCGATCCGGCGCTCCCGCTGGGGGGCGCGGAGCTGTTGGGCCTGGACGGACTGTCCAGCCGACTGGGGGACAGAGAGGTGGACCGGCTGATCCTGGGCGGCGTCACTCCGGTGGAGAGCTTGGGCGGCGTGATCAGCGTGGTGCGGGGAGTGACCACCCGGACGACCCGAGGCGGGGCGTCGGACGCCTCCTGGCGGGACCTGTCCGCAATCCGTGTGGTGGACGATGTGATTCCCGGGCTGCGGGAGGCGCTGCGGACCAGGTTCCGCCGGGCTAAGAACACGGCCCAGAGCCGGGGCGCCATCCGGTCTCAGGTGGTGCTGGAGCTGGAACATAAACTGTCTCGAGAGATTATTACCAGCTATGGGGATGTGGCGGTATCCGCCGACACGGGGGACCCAACCCGGTGTGTGGTGGAGTTCTCCTTCGCGGTGGCCCACGGCCTGAACCAGATCTGGCTGACAGCTCATATTACAATATAAGCGTCCGAGCCGTAGTGAGCAGCGGGGATGGACCGGAGTGAGGGATACAAACCAAGACGGACGGCAGGCCGGATGTTTGTATCCCGAATCGAAGGGAAGCCGCGCGTGGCGAACAGGCGAGGCGTGACAACAATAAGCGTCCGAGCCGTGGTGAGCAGCGGGACGAAGCGGCAAAATGTAGGACAATCGAGGAGGCGAGGAAATGAGTATTGCGGGGTTTCCCACCAGCAGCGACATCTATTTGGAGGTGGACGGCGTGCGGGTGGCGGTGGTGCAGAGCTACAGCGCCAAGACCACGAAGAGCAGCACGGCGGTGGAGGCTTTCGGCGAGTCTGAACCGGTGGCGACGGTGCCGGGACAGGCCGCCCACGTCGTTGAATTGACCCGACTGTATGCCACTGACGAGGCCATTCGGGATGGGGTGAACTTTTACACCATGGAAAATTTTTCTCTGGTCATCTGCAAGCCGGACAGAAAGGTGATCTATTCAGAATGCCAGTGGAGTTCCATCCAGGAGAGCGCCGAAATCGGCAGTATGGTGCTGGAAAAAGTGACGCTGGTGGCCTCACGGCGGATTGAGACGGGGGTGTGAGAGATGGGGCTGTCTATTTTGGCCGGACGGGACCGGATTTCCCTGGGAGAAGGACTGGATTTGCGGCTGCTGTCCGCTATGGAGGTGCTGCAGGCCAGGCGGGAGGCAGCGGAGCTGAGCGGCGAGGAGCGAGAACGGGCGCTGTGTTCCAACGCCTGCCTCCTGGCCCGGGCGCTGGAGCGGTCTGAGGACCACGTCCCCCTTTTTTCCAGCGGAGAAGAGGTGTTGGCCGGACTGACGGTGGAGGAGATCGCCGCCCTGTCTGCCCGGTGGCGCTGCTTCAGCCGGGAGAGCGATCCGGGGTTGGACCTGTCTCAGGAGGAGCTGGAGAAGGTAAAAAAAACTCCGCAGCGACGCCGGAGAACGGCTGCGCTGGCGGGTGATGAGGCAGTTTGGCGCCCTGCCCACCGAGAGACGGGCGGCCGCTATGAAGGGGCGGGACTTCCTGTGGTGCCTGGCCAATGATTTGCTGGATAGAGAGGAGCGGCTGGAGCGGCTGTGTCCCGCCTGCCGGACCAGGGCGCTGGAGGAGCGCTGCCCCGTCTGCGGCGGGGACCGGGAGACGTGGGGGGACAACCCGTCTTTTGATCGGGCCCGCTTTGAGGCGCTGAGAGGAGGGGAAGGGCACGATTGACTGTTTGGAGGAGCTGTTGGACAACACGTCTGCGGTACTGGAGCAGGTGAGGCGGCTGGAGGGGGCCGCGCCGTTTCGGCAGCCGGACGGGGAGGGGGCTGCTGGGCCCCATGGGTCCGGCGGGGAACGGCGGCTGGAGAAACGGCCCGGGAGCGAGCCGAAGGGGGACGATGACAGACAGGCCGCTGGGGGGACCGGGGCGGCAGACGAGAGAAGCTCAAGGGGAGAGAGGGGGGCGCGGTCCCTCCGCCAGGGGACAGAGAAGGGACAGGAGATGGTCTGGAGACAGGGGCCCTCCACAGAAGGGGAGGGCGCTGCGCTGCGGGAGCAGCTGGAGCGATTGGACCGGGCGCTGCTCTGGAGGGAAAGTACCTCTTGGGGTGGTGACAGGGAGATGGCCGGCGAAAGGGAGGCGGCCTTCCCCCTCGCCCTGGAGCGGCCCGGGGGTGGACTGCCCGGTGTGGGGGGAGAGGGCGGCTCCGGCTGGATGCCGGAGGTCAGATTGGAGGGGACCGGCCCTGCGGCGGCGGGGCCGCTGGACTGGGCGGAACAGGCCGACCAGGTCTTTCGTAGAGACAGCCGCCGGTATGATGGCGGTTTCTACTTGTACTGAGGAGGGATGGAATGAACCTATCACCCATGAGATATCGAAGCTACACCTGGCCCCACAACCCCAAGGTGTACTCCATTGAGTATCACAGGACTATGGCAGCCCACAAGATTCCTTTTGAGCTGTATCAGCTTCAGGACCTGGGGCGGAGCAACCGGATTATGAAAGGGGAGGGGGAGTTTGTGGGGAAAGGGGCCTATGGACAGTTCGGTCAGCTGGCCAATACCTTCTATATGGAGGGGCCTGGCCTGCTGGTCCACCCCCTGTGGCAGGCGTCGCAGGCGTACTTTGTCTCCCTGAGATTGGAGCAGGCGCCCAGACCGGACTACGTGCGCTACTCCTTTGAATTCTGGGAGGGGAACGGGCTGTGCAGCGGGATGGTGACCAGGGTGATTGAGCCCGCCCCAGAGGGTGGGACGGGGAGTCAGAGCGGCTCTGGGCCCCAGCCCGTCTACCACCGGGTGGTGAAGGGGGATACCCTGTGGGCCCTGGCCAGACGGTATGGGCTGACACTGGCGGAACTGGTGGCGCTCAACCCCCAGATTAAAAATCCCAATCTGATTCGGGTGGGACAGGAGGTTCGGGTAGGTTGACAGGCTGTGTGACTGACGCTGCCGGAAGGCGGTGGAACCTGCCGGACCCGGTGGCCTGGCGGCTGGAGTACACCGCTGGTGTGCCCTGCGACAGTTTTTGGCTGCGCTGCCTCTGGGACCGGGACAACACTGCCCGGCCGGGGGATTGGGTGGGCTTTTTCGCTGAGCGGAAAGGGGAGCGGGTGTTTACCGGACTGGTGGATGAGTGCGAGGTGGGGTGGGGGGCAGACGGTCAGACGCTGGAGATTTCTGGCCGGGGGATGGCCGCCCGGCTGCTGGACAATGAGGCACTGGGCCAGGACTACCAGTACGCCACTCAGGCCGACATCATACGGGACCACGTCGCCCCCTACGGCATCGCCGTGGCGCCGGGGGGCGGGCTGCCTCCGGTATCCCGCTTTTCGGTTGCGGCCGGGAGCAGCGAGTGGTCAGTGATCTATGACTTTGCCCGGTACTACGGGGGGATCGCCCCCAGATTTGACCGGCAGGGGCGGCTGGTGCTGTCCGGCTGGGGAGACAGTCAGGAGCGGGTGGTGGACGACAGAGCGCCCCTCATCGCCCTGTTGCACCGGGATAAGCGGTATGGGGTCTTATCGCAGGTGCTGGTGAGGGACCGATGGAGCGGCCGGGTGGAGCCGGTGAGAAATTCCGCGTTTCAGGCCGCGGGCGGACAGGCTGGAAGGGTGATCACCATGCCGACCCGAAGCAGCTACAAGGCCATGCGGTATTCCGGGCAGTTCCAGCTGGACCGGTCGGCGGGGGAGCTGGAACGGCTTGAGGTGACCCTTGGGGAGGCGTTCTGCGCGTGGCCTGGGGACCTGGTACATGTCCAGCGCGCCGGCTGGGGCTGGAATGGCCGCTACCGGGCGGTTCAGGTGACGGTGGGGATGGACAGGAGAGGCTATTGGACCAAAATGGAGCTGGCAAGGCCGGATTTTGTGGTGTAGATCGAGCCGTGGAGGCTGGGGGAAGGGTTCGCCTGGCGGGGCTGGAGCGCACCTGGAAATTATCGTGAGGGGATGCGTATGTGGACATCGGAGCGAAATCGAAACCTGCATGTCGGGGAGCCGGCAGCAGAGCTGGGCACCGTCACCCTGGGGGGAGACCCGGCAGGGGTGAGCCTGGGAGGCGAGAGACGGTGGCTCACCGTCTATAGTCCCGGAGGCTACAGCTGGCGGCCCACAGCGGGACAAAAAGTGCTGGTGCTGAAAGCGGGGGCGGAGGGGGAGTCCCCCTGTGTGCTGGGCGCCGTCCAGGAGGGGGAAGAGCCGCTGAAGCCGGGGGAAGTCCGGCTGAGGGGGGGACAGAGCGCCATCCGCCTGGGGGACAGCCGGCTGGAACTGTCGGGGGAGGTGTATCTCAATGGACGGCCCCTGCTGGAGGTCATACAGGAGATTATAATATCTCTTCTGTAATTCCCAATTCTTTTTCGTGTTCCCGCCCCCGCAGGGGGCGGGAATCACAAGGCTATTTTCTCCCGGAGGAACACAAAAGCGAATTGGGAGTTTTGTAAATGGGAGGGGAACAGTATGGAACAAAAACTGGTGGAGGGGGATTATGTCCCCGATGGGGCGGGCGGTCTGGCCGTTGTGTCCGGCGGAGAGGGGGCGCTGGCCCGGGCGCTGTTTCGCCTGACTGCCCGGCGGGGCGGACTGCCTTTTTTGCCGGAATTGGGCAGCAGACTGTATCAGCTGGGGCGGGAGAGGGCCTCCGCCCGGCAGGCCCTGGCGGCTCAGTATGTGGCGGAGGCCCTGCGGGAGGAGCGGGAAGTAAGGGTACAGTCGGTGAAGCTGACCGAGCGGGAAGGGACCGGCCTGCTTATTGTGTGTCTGGAGTGGCGGGGGGAAGAGATGACGGTTCAGGTGGAGGTATGAGAGGGCGATGGGGAGGTAAATTACCTCGAAGGGGCGGGCGGGGCCGGCTTGGGCTGCCGCCCTATGTGATGAAGCGGCTGCGCCGCAGAGGAGGGATCATTTGAAAACGGTAGACCAGATCTATCAGGAGATGCTGGCCTGCTTCGGCAGGAAGACGGGGCTGGAACCCCGGGAGGGCTGCGACCTGTCCGCCCGGCTGTATGCTCTGGCGGCCCAGATCTATTCTCTATACGTCCAGACAGACTGGACCGCCCGGCAGAGCTTTCCCCAGACGGCGGAGGGGGACTACCTGGACTTTCACGCCCAGCTGCGGGGACTGGAGCGAAAACCGCCGACGGCTGCCAGGGGGACGGTGCGCTTTTCTGTGGAGGAGGCCGCCCCCGCTCCCCGGGATATCCCCCAGGGGACGGTATGTATGACGGCGGGTCTGGTGCGATTTGAGACGGTGGAACCCGCTGTGCTGGAGGCGGGGGAGGTGGAGGTGGACGTCCCGGTCCGGGCGCTGGAGCCGGGAAGTTTGGGGAATGTGTCCGCCGGGACCATTGTCTCTATGGCGGTGGCGCCCATAGGGGTGTCCGCCTGCATCAATCCGGAAGCCTGCGCCGGCGGCGGGGATGGGGAGACGGATGAGGCCCTGCGGGCCCGTGTTTTGGAGAGCTTTCAGCGGCTGCCCAATGGGGCGAACGCCGCCTTTTATCAGCAGGGGGCCCTGTCTTTTGACCAGGTGGCGGCGGCTGCGGTGGTGTCCCGCCCCAGAGGGGTGGGGTCTGTAGATGTGGTGCCCGCCACCTTGGCCGGCCTGCCTGATGAAGAGCTGCTGGAGCGGTTGGGCCGCTACTTCGAGGAGCGGCGGGAGATTGCCGTAGACCTGCGGGTCCGGGCTCCGGAGACCGTGAGGGTGGACCTGACCGTTCAGGTGGAGCCGGAGGAGGGGGCGGACCCGGGCCGGGTGCTGCGCCAGGTGGAGGAGAGGCTGCGGGGCTGGTTTACCGGAAAGCTGCTGGGCCGGGATGTCCTTCGGGCGCAGCTGGGCAGTCTGGTTTTTGGGTGTGAGGGCGTGAGAAACTACGCCATTTCAGAGCCGGCGGCCGATGTAGAGGTATCCCCCGATGTGCTGCCTGTGCTGGGAGCCCTGGATGTGGAGGAGATGGAATGAGCTACACTCAATATCTGCGGGACCTGCTGCGGCCCCTGGGGGTCTATGATCTGGAGGCCACCTTCAACGGCGGGGAGCTGGATGCCCAGGGGGAGTGCCTGGACAGGGCGATGGACTGGATTGAGGAGGTGCAGCGGGAGACCTGCCTCATGACGGCGGAGAGCTGGGGGGTGGAGCGTGTTGCGCAGCTGTTTGCACGCCGGCCGGTGGCGGACGACCCCAAAAAACTGGCCGCGGCTCTGGCTGCTTTGCTGCGCATCGGCGGGGACAGCTTTACCCTGGCCGCCATGAACGACACCATAGCCGGCTGCGGGATCCCCGCCGAGGTGAAGGAGCTGGGGAGGGGACAGGTGTCCGTCTCCTTTCCCGGGGTGGCCGGGGAACCAAGAGGGTTTCAGGGACTGAAAAAGATCGTGGAGGACATCCTGCCCGCCCACCTGGGGATTGTGTATGACTTTTGGTTTCTCACCTGGGCAGAACTGGAAAAAAATTTCCCCAGCTGGCGGGCGATAGAGGAGATGGGCCTGTCCTGGGCCCAACTGGAGACCTTTGTGGAATATCTGTGACAAAAATGCCCTGCGGTATAGACCGCAGGGTATTTTTTATGGGAAAGGGTCCCAGGCCAGGCCGTCTCCGGCCGGCCGGGGCGCGGGGATGGTATAACACTGGTTTCTGTAAAAGGAGACCTGCTCCCAGTAGTTCTCAAAGGACTGAAAGGTTACCGCGCCGTCAGGCTCCACCGTCACATCCTGAGGGCTTTCAAAGAAGTCAAAGAAATAGGCGAAGACCTCCTCTCCCTCCGCGCTGAGGACGGCGCAGAAGTGGTCGGTCCATTTCTCCCTCTTCTGCTCCAGCCAGAGCAGGCAGTCGGTCTGGCCGTCCCCGTTCACGTCGGCCCAGGCGGTTTTTTGGACCTCCAGGGGCTGGTCGCCGTAGGGGTAAGCCGCCCCGGGCCGGAGATATTCTTCCAAGGTGGTCAAACCGGTATCCCCGTGGAAGCCGTCCCCGGAGACGCCGAAGAGGGGGGCGTTCTCATGCAGCACCCTTTCGATGACCGCCCGCACCTGGGGCTCCTCCATGGGGACAGAAAGCTCCCGGCCCTGATAATCGCAGACGGGCAGGACCAGGGCGGGGCTGTCCGCCGGGCGGAACTGGGTGCAGGTGTAGTGGGAGGGGATGAGCTGAGAGCCGGGGACCAGCTCGGCGGGGTCGGTGTAGCCCTTCTGGCGGGTGTCCTCCTCGGTCTCGGTGAGCAAGGTCTCCCAGGGGCCGATGACTCCGCCGTCCTCCAGGGAAAACCGCTCAATGCTCCCATAGCCCATGTGGCCTTCGCGATAAATGATCCCGTTCTCTCCCGGGACGGTGTACAGGGAGGAGTGGCCCGACCGGAAAGAGCCTAAGGTTACCATCTGCCCGCTGCGGAAGGTGTAGACCAGGGTGTAGTAGTCCGCCTCACAGGTGCCGCGTTTCAAAAAGAGCTCGGGCACCCCGTCCTTGTCCACGTCGTAGAGAGAATAGGAGTCGCTGGGCAGGTCGTCCTCCGGGCAGGCCGCTTCCCCCAGTTGGTACTGGTATTCGGCCGTCCGCACCTCCGCCAGAAATCCGGCGTAGCCCTCCTGCCAGGGGGCGTAATCCCCCGGGGGCACGTCGGCGGTCTGAGACTGGGGGAGGGCCGGCTCCTCGGGGGCGGAGGAGTGGTCGGCGGGCGGAGAGATCGAGGCGGAGGACGGCGCCGGGGCGGCGGGAGCACAGCCGGCCAGACACAGGGCCAGCAGGAGACACAGGGCGGATCGTTTCATGGGGGCCTCCTTTTTACCTGCGGGATGGAACTCCATGATATCCCGGCCGGCCGGGAAAATCGTTACAGGGGGTTGTCAATTCGGTTACAAAAGGAAACAGCGGAGGAACCAGGTCCTCCGCTGTTTTTTTATCCCTGATTCTGGGCCTCCACCAGGCGCACGCCGCAGTATTTTTCCCGCAGCCTGGGCTTTTCAATCTTGCCGGTGGGATTGCGGGGGACGGGGGCGAAGATGATCTTTCGGGGGCGCTTATACCGGGGCAGATCCATGCAGAACTGGTTGATCTCGCTCTCGGTACAGGTCATGCCCTCCTTGATCTGGATGATGGCGGCGGCCATCTCCCCCAGCCGCTTGTCGGGCAGGCCGATTACCGCCACGTCGTGGACCTTGGGGTAGGCGGACAGGAAGTCCTCGATCTGCACGGGGTACAGGTTTTCGCCGCCGGAGATGATGACGTCCTTCTTCCGGTCCACCAGGAAGATAAAGCCGTCCTCGTCCTGGCGGGCCATGTCGCCGGTGTGGAGCCAGCCGTTTTCCAGCACCTCGGCGGTGGCGTCTGGGTTGTGGTAGTAACACACCATCACCCCGGGGCCCTTGACGCACAGTTCGCCCACGTCGCCCTGGGCCACTGGGACATTCTGCTCGTCCACAATCTTGATCTTCCAGCCGTAACCCGGCACGCCGATGGCCCCCACTTTATGGACGTTGTCCACCCCCAGGTGGACGCAGCCCGGCCCGGCGCACTCGGACAGGCCGTAGTTGGTGTCGTACTTGTGGTGGGGGAAGTACTTCAGCCAGTGCTTGATGAGGGAGGGGGGCACAGGCTGGGCGCCGATGTGCATCAGCCGCCACTGAGACAGCTGGAAATCTTCGATGTTCAGTTCGCCCCGGTCCAAAGCCGCCAGAATGTCCTGGGCCCAGGGCACCAGCAGCCAGACGATGGTGCATCTCTCCTGACTGGCGGCCTGGAAGACGGCGGCGGGGGAGTTGCCCTTGAGAAGCACCGCCTTGCTGCCGGTGAAGAGGGAGCCGAACCAGTGCATCTTGGCCCCGGTGTGGTACAGGGGAGGGATGCACAGAAAGACGTCCTGGTGGGTGGTCTCGTGGTGGATGGCCTCCATCCGGGCCGACTGCATCAGGGCGGTGTGCTTGAGGAGGATGGCCTTGGGGAAGCCGGTGGTGCCCGAGGAGTAGTAGATGGCCGCCTCGTCCTCGTCGTCCACCAGCACCTTGGGGGGGCGGCTGGAGCAGTTGGCGGTGGCCTTCAAATATTCCTCTGCAAACAGGGGGCAGCCCTCGCCGACAAAAAACAGCAGCATCTCCCTGGAAATCTTGGGCACGACGGCCTCCATGCGGCCGGTGAACTCCGGGCCGAAGAAGAGTACGTCGGCGTCGGCCAGCTTGAGACAGTATTCGATCTCATCGGAGGTGTAGCGGAAGTTCAGGGGGACGGCGACGGCCCCCGTCTTCAAAATGCCGAAGTAGATGGGCAACCACTCCAGACAGTTCATCAGCAGGATGGCCACCTTCTGCCCCTTGCGGATTCCCCAGGACAGCAGCATGTTGGCCACACGGTTGGACTTTTCATCAAAAATGGACCAGGTGATCTCCCGGCGATAGGGCATGTCGGCGGTGGGCTGAATCAGCTCGTATTCCTTCCAGGCAACCCGCCGCGCCTCCTGGGCCTCGGGGTTGATCTCCACCAGGGCGACTTCGTCGCCGTACAGTTTGCTGTTGCGCTCCAACAGGTCGGTGATAGGCATGGCGCTCGTTCCTTTCCAGACGGAATTGTTCCGCGGTACTTCATTAGTTTTAACTACTAAAGTATTGTAGCCCATTTGGGTGGGGCTTGTCAAGAGAAAACGGAAATTTCCCCGCTGTGGCATGTGGGACGGGGCCTCTCGTCCGTCAGGAGCCGCCCTTGCCCAGGGGGTGAAAGATATGTCCTGCGGCTTTCGGGCGGGGCGGGCTTTGACTGCCGCTTGACAGCCGATTCAGGCTGTGCTATAGTCAACACACTGGAAGATTATGTCCGGCCTGTGCGCCGGCCGCCGGAATCTTAAACTGAAGAACCATTTCCGCCCGCCGGAGGTCTGCGCGGCCCCCGGCGGGCGGCTATCTCAAAAGCGGCGGGCCGGCCGGATGACTGAGGACGGGTTTGGGCTGTGGGCTCAGCCTGGAGCAGTTCCTCTAGGTCCGGGACCTCTCTCCGCTGCAGTATCCTATGCTGGAGAGCTGTCCCAGGCGCCTGTCCGATTGATTCCAAAGGGAGGAAGCACTATGGTCAAGATTGCCCCATCCATTCTGTCCGCTGACTTTGTCAATCTGGAACGGGACATCAGAGCGGTGTCCTGTGCCGACTACCTCCATGTAGATGTGATGGACGGCGCCTTTGTGCCGAATATTACCATCGGCATACCGGTGGTGAAGTCCATCCGGAAGTGTACCGACATGTTTTTGGACGTCCACCTGATGGTGGAAAAGCCGGCCCGATATGTGGAGGCCTTCGCCAAGGCGGGGGCCGACCTGCTTTCCGTCCACCTGGAGGCCGACCACCCCGCCCGCATTGCCGAGGCCCTGGACATCATGGGGGACTGCGGGGTGAAAAAGGCGGTGGCCCTGCGGCCTATCACCAAGGCGGAAGCCGTTCTGCCCTACATCGAGCAGCTGGACCTGGTGCTGGTGATGACCGTTGAGCCTCGCTTTGGCGGTCCGGCCTTTATGGAAGGCCAACTGGAGACCGTCCGGCAGGTCCGGGCCATCATTGAGAGGTACAACCCCGCCTGCGAGCTGGAAGTGGACGGAGGGGTTGCCCCCGACACCGCTCCCCTGGTGGTGGAGGCCGGGGCCAATGTGCTGGTGGCCGGTTCCGCCGTCTACGGCGCGGCCGATATCCCCGGGGCCATCGCGGCGCTGCGGGGCGCCCTGAGATGACAACAGGGGCGGCCGCCAGGCGCCCCGTCCCCCGCGCCACTGTGCATAGTTCCATTTTTTAAACAGCGCCTAATAATCCCTATCTGGAGGTCCCCTGCTATGCAGTATTTTCCCCCCGCCCTGGAAAATCTAGTGGAACACTTCGCCAAGCTGCCCGGGGTAGGCATCAAGTCCGCCCAGCGGCTGGCTTTCCATGTGCTGTCCCTCCCGGAGGAGGAGGCGTCCGCCTTTGCACAGGCCATTGTGGACGCCAAGGCCCACATCCACTGCTGCCCCATCTGTCAGAATCTGACTGAGGGGGAGGGGCCCTGCCCCATCTGCGCCAGCGCCAAGCGGGACGGAGCCGTGATCTGCGTGGTGGCCGATCCGAAGGACGTGGTGGCCATGGAGCGCAGCCGGGAGTACAACGGGCTGTATCACGTGCTTCACGGGGTGCTCTCCCCTATGAACCGCGTGGGGCCCGATGACCTGCATATCCGCTCCTTGGTGGAGCGGGTGTCCGCCGGAGGGATTGGGGAAGTGATTATGGCCACCAACCCGGACACCGAGGGGGAGGCTACCGCCATGTACCTGTCCCGGCTGCTGAAGCCCTTTCAGGTGAAGGTGACCCGCCTGGCCTATGGCATCCCCGTGGGCAGCCACCTGGAGTACGCCGACGACGCCACCTTGGTCCGGGCCCTGGAGGGGCGCAGGGAGATTTGAGACAGGCGGAGTATCTGCCCGCCCTGCCGACATCGGAGACCGACAGATGGCCCCTGGTGGAGGGGGTGTCCGACACAAGTGCTCTCCGGCGCCGCGCCGGAGGGAGAATGGAAAACGCCCGGCGGACTGCTCCGCCGGGCGTCTGTCGTTACTCCTTCTCCCCGCCGCCTGAGGACGGGGCCTCTCCTCCCCCGGAGGGGGCCTCGCCGCCCTCGACGGGGGCGGCCTCCCCCGACTCCGAGGTCTCATCGGCGTCCTTATCCTCGTCCTTCAGGACGCTTTCGCACTCCTTCTCATCCTTCTTGGGGGGCCTGCGCATGGCGATGGCCAGTTTGTAGCCGTCTGGGTCGTTCTCCATCAGGTACCGCTCGTCCTCTGGCGGGACCTTTTTGCCCTGCATGATGCGCATGGCGATTTTTAGACACCTCTGCTGGACCTTCAGCTGTTCAGACAGGGCGTCCAGCTCCTCCTCCTCGGCGCTGGCCCCGTCCAGCATGTCCAAAATGCCGTTTGACTGCTTCTCCTCCGGCTTCCCTCCGCTGAGAAGGGCGGCCTGGGCCTGGGCCCGCTGCTGCTCCAGGTGCTCTGTCCACTGGCGGGACAACTCAAGCCGGTCGGCGGAGGGCCGGGCGGCCGTCTGTTCTTCCCGCTTTTGGGTGGGCCGGGCGGCGGAAAAGCTGGTGTTTTCTCCCCGCAGTACACGCCGTATCTCCATACCTCACATCTCCTGTCCCGTTTATTCCGGCTCCTCGCCGTCTAAGTCCTCCTCCAGTTCATCCACCAGGACCTGAGCGGCGATGTCCTGGCACTTCTGCTGGAGTCTCAGTTCCTGAGAGAGGGCCTCCAGTTCTTCGCTGTCGATGGGGGGCGGGGGAGAGGCGGGCTGCATCCGCTGCCTAGCCGCCCGCTCATACAGGGCCTCGGCAGCTTCGACCTGTTCCTCCTCCGTCCGCTGCGTCCAATGGGGCTTCATCTCAAACCGGTCAACATGGGCCCGGCCGGCGCCCGCTCCAGGTTTCTCCGGGGAAGGGGGGGCGGCGGTTTCCTTTCCTTTGACTGTGTCGCGCAGCTCCATGGGAAAATTCTCTCCTTGTGAATCAGTAGTGTGATCAGAATAACAGATATTTGGACAAAAGTCAATTCTTCCTTACCAGTCCAGCCGCAGTGTCTCCCGGACCTTCACGCCCTGGGCCTGGAGGGCGGCCAGGTAGAGCAGCAGAGAGAAGAGCAGGGTGCCCAATCCGGCGGAGACGGGGGACAGGCCGCCGGCCTTCAGGTGGCGGAACAGGAGACTGCCGGTCAGAGCGGCCAGCAGGGCGGACAGGCCGGGCGCGGTGAGCCACAGAAAGGGGCGGAGCTTCAGCCCGGTGGTCCGGACAATCTGCCACAGGAACAGCGCCAGTTCCAGGGCGGTGGAGACCACGGCGCCGGCCACATAGCCTGCCATTCCCACGCCGGACAGGGGGACCAGGGCCAGCGTAAAGGCCAGCTGGACCAGCCCGCCCAGCAGGGAGATGGCGGCCACCGCCCGCTGCCGTTCCAGTCCGTTAAGGCTGGCGGCCAGCACGGAGCAGCCGCAGCTCATAGCCATGACCGCGGCCAGCGGAAGGAGATACTCCCCCACACCCTCCTGGTGGAACATGGCCCTGCCCAGGTCGGGCCCCACCACCACCATCAGCGCCATGCAGGGCAGCGTGAGCAGAGAGACCGCTGAGATCGCCTGGGACACCAGCCGGCGGGCCTCCCCTGGGCGGTTCAGGGCCCGGGCCCGGGCCAGCCTGGGGACCAGCACCAGATTCAGCGCCCCCAGGAATACGATGGGCAGGGACAGCATGGGCATGGTCATTCCGCACACCACGCCGAACTGGGAGATGGCTGCGGAGCGATCTGCTCCGCCCTCCACCAGCTTTTGCGGGATTAAGGTGTTGTTGGCCGCCGCCAACAGGTTGCCCAGCAGGGAGTTCAGCCCCACGGGCAGGGCGATGGCGGCCACCCGCCGCCTCCTGATCGGGCCCGGTTCTCCCGGTCCGGTCAGGGTGGACCGCCCCATTTTCCGGCGGTAGAGAATCACCAGGGTGCAGGAGGAGAACACCTCGCAGATGACCATCCCCGTTACAATCAGACCCACCACTCGTTCGGGGTACTGGGGCAGGAAGAGGAGCAGCAGGGAGATCACTGCCAAGGTGCGCACAAACTGCTCCAACAGCTCTACTGTGGCCGGGGGCCGCACCAGACCGGAGCCATAGAAGAAGTGCTTGTGCAGGTTTTCCACCCCGGTGAGGGCCACACAGGGTACCAGCAGGATAAGGCCCAGCTGAGTCCGGGCGTCGCCCAAGAGATGGACCGAGATCGGGTCGGAGGCCAGAACGACCACGGTACCTACCGGCAGCAGCGCCAGAAGAAAGAACTTGAGACAGGTGTTCAGGGTCTGGTCCGCGGCCCTGCGGTTGCCTAGGGCCAGATGCTGGGAGGTGAGGTTGGAGGCCGCTGAGGTCACCCCTACGGCGGTGAGGGAGATAAGCACCGAGTACACCGGCGTCACCAGCTGATACAGCCCCATGACCTCCGCCCCCACCAGCCGGGACAAGATGACCCGGTAGCCAAAGCCCAGCAGCTGGGACACCGCGCTCAGCGCGGTGAGAAACAGCGCGCCTCTCCCGGCAGACAGCATTTTTTCAGACAAGTCCATCCCCCCTCAACCACCAATCTATTCAGAAGCGGGAGGGGGTATGACCGGCGGAACGGCGCCCCGCGGGCGGGAAAACCTCTTGCCCTTTGACGGAATATCCGGTATAATGGGACCACCATCCATAAGACAAGGAGGAATTTTCCCATGGCTTTTGTAGAACTGGAAAAGAAGGGCGCCGTCGGCGTTATCACCATGAACCGGCCTGAGGCGCTCAACGCCCTCAACGACCAGGTACTCCGGGACCTGAGCGGGGTGCTGGATCAGGTGGAGGAGGACCCGGAGATCCTGGTGGCCGTGGTAACCGGGGCGGGCCGGTCTTTTGTGGCCGGGGCTGACATCGGGCAGATGTCCGGCTTTACCGCCGTGGAAGGCAAGGCCTTCGGCGCCTACGGGAACGGCGTGTTCCTGAAGCTGGAGAACCTGACCAAGCCCACCATCGCGGCCGTCAACGGTTTTGCGCTGGGGGGCGGGTGCGAGCTGTCTATGGCCTGCGACATCCGACTGGCCAGCGAAAAGGCAAAGTTTGGCCAGCCTGAAGTGGGCCTGGGCATCACCCCCGGCTTTGGCGGCACCCAGCGTCTGGCCCGGATTGTAGGGGTGTCCAACGCCATGGAGCTGATCCTTACCGCCAAGACGGTGAAGGCGGAGGAGGCCCAGCGCATCGGCCTGGTCAGCCACGTCTACCCCGCTGAAGAGCTGATGGACAGGGCGCTGGAGCTGGCCAATGCCATCGCCGCCAACGCTCAGGTAGCCGTCCGCCAGTCCAAGGCGGCCATTCGCCGGGGGATGCAGACCGATATGGCCACCGGCGCCGCCTTTGAGGCGGAGGCCTTCGGCCTGTGCTTTGCCACTGAGGATCAGAAGAACGCCATGCGGGCCTTTGTGAATAAGGAAAAGTTCACCGCCTTTCAAAACCGCTGAAAGCAGGGGAGGGGCTGACTCCTATGGAGCCGGCCCCTCCCTTTGACTTTGGCGGCAGAATGCTGGTGCGGCGGATGGCGGATGCCCGGCGGCGGGCTGAGGCGGGACCCCCGCCGCCATGGGCGGTCACTGATCTGCCGATGGGGTCCGCGGGGGACGGCCCGCCTCTGGGCGGCAGACGGGCCCCGCAATGGGTCTGAATTCAGGTTCCGGGTCCATGGCCTGCCTGGTCCCAACACAGCGGTTAATGGGGGTACCCAGCAGATGGAATTTTTCCTCGTAGTCGGTCATGACGCCTTGAATCCCCCGGCCGTGGAGGTCCCGTGTCACCTCAGACAGAGAGAATCCCGCCTTGGGAAACTGAAACAGCGACCACTCGAACAGGTCGCGGTTGTCGCTCTTAAAGTGAATCTGTCCCCCCTGCCGCAGGACACCCCGGTAGAGAATCAGAAACTGGGGGTGTGTCAGCCGCCGCCTGGCGTGCTTGACCCCGGGCCAGGGGTCGCAGAAGTTGAGATAGAGCAGATCCACCTCGTCAGGCGCGAAATAGTCCCGCAGCAGCGCGGCGTCCCCGTCGATGAAAAAAATATTGGTCAGGCCCTTGGCCTGGCAGCGTTCCATGGCGATAATCATGGCGTCAGGCACCCGCTCCAGGGCGATGTACAGCACATCTGGATTCTGCTGCGCTGTCTCGGCGGAAAAACGGCCTTTGCCGCAGCCGACCTCCAGATGGACGGCCCGAGCCGCCGGAAAGAGAGAACGCCAGCGTCCCCGCATTGACTCCGGGTCCCGGATCAGCAGATGGGAGCATTGCTCCATTCGGATGGCCAGATTGGGCTTTTTTCTCATTCTCATGTTCTGTCACCTCTTTGGTTTTGATTGGATGGGTCTCTCGGCGGTTATCACAGATGTTTTTTCTGTGGGTATGAGGTCTGTGGACGGGGAGAGTTAGAATGGATATACCACGCCTCCCGGCGGTGGAAAATGGACATCTGGTCCGATGAGATTTGCTGTGTGCTGATTATACTGTAAAGCGGGGGGAATTACAAGAAAATGTCGATGCAGTTGCAGTGGAACATTGAGATTTAAAACAAGCTGGCGCTGGAGGAGGGCAGCGCCGACCAAAAAGAACAGGATAGGAGACGCCCGCAGGCCGCTGTTACGCAGCGGCCTGCGGGCGTTATGGTCCTAGAGAGATGGTCGGCTGTGACAGTGGGAACAGGTTGTGCCCTTCCGTAAAAAATAGTTACAAAAAAGTGTACCTTTCTGTCACCCCCTTCCGCCCAAAATTCTTCCCCCTCGCCTATTGATCATCTGCGCCTTTTCTGCTAAAATATATTTGACTTGAAATTCTCT
>CAPGBJ010000047.1 GCA_948616425.1 uncultured Oscillospiraceae bacterium | reverse complement strand
ATGCCCAAACGCCGGCTCTTTTTCCGCCATGCTTTGCCAATTTTCCTTGAAATACATCCAGTATTCCTGCGTCAAATTGGCTTCCTCTGGCGAAAAAATTTCTCGCCGTTGGGCATAGTTCCATTTTTCAAACAGCGCCTAATCAATTATACACCACTCAATTTCGATTCTCAATATCTTTTTTAAAATAATTTACATTGACGAAAATAGTCTTCTTTAGGCTGGCCCCCAGGAATAAATGACGAAAATGGGCGGCATATTGGGGCGTCGATTTGTCCCTTAATCTATTATATTAGGAACAAGGGGATGTGGGCCACGCCAAGGATTAGGGACGCTGCCATTCAAAAACAGCAATTTGATTCGCGCTTGCTATTGAGAAATGGGGGGCGCTATGATACAATATTAACCGCGTCTCAGAGGGCGGCATTCATGTTGCGCTGTCAGCTATCAGACGGGACGGCTGACCATACAGTGTCACAACCCTTGAAATATCGGGAGGTAGAGAGAACTATGAAATTAGGCATCGTAATCTCGGAGCCTGATTTCGTAAATCCACGCAGCTTCATGTAAACCCATAAAAGCGTTGTACCACAATGGCTCCGAGGTTTTCGAGGAACATGAAACTCTATGTAAGTTTATAAGCCCCCACGCCAAAATGGTGTAAAAATGGTGTAAGGATGGTGTAGGGGCAATTCCGGGAAAACTCCTATGCAACAAGGACAGGCCGGCATCTACCGAAATGCGGATGCCGGCCTTTTTTCTTTGCCTGGGAGTAAAACACAATGAAAACAAGGAGCGAGCATATGGCTGAATATCAACTGGAAATCAAGCAGATTGTTGACTACCCACGCTGCCGGATCTACCGGCAGTTTGTCCAGAACCTAATCGTCGACCGGAGCATTCGCACAAGCGGAGGCTCCGGTCTTTTTTATTTTACCGTCCTGTCCAGTTATGCCAACTTCCGTGTTTCCTACCGCCGGCTGGATGGGATCACCTACACCGTCAGCCCCGGCGAGTGGGTCTGCCGGGTCAAGGAACTCCAGGAGTGGTTCCGGGTGCGCTTTCAATATCAGGCGCTCTCTATCCTGGACCGGCTCCAGGCGCAGGGGGTGATCTCCTACTCCCGCATCTGCCGGGGCGTGGTCAAGTACCGCATTACTGACTGGCAGCGGCACAACACCGTGCTGGACTATAATTGCCCCTGCCAGAAGGACTCCGGGTTCTTCTTCCTCCCCATCGCCACAGCCGGCAAGCTGATGGAAACGGGGACGGCCTCGGAGATGGATGCTGTGCTGGACCTGTGGCTCTCCGCCATCTATCAGGATGACCGGGTGGCCGGCTCCGACCTGGGGCCGGTGGCCTACTTCCGCAACGGCACCGGAAATCCCCTCGTCAGCTATACGGAGCTGGCCCAGCGTTGGGGGCATTCCCGCTCGACGGTGGGCCGTATGCTGAAAAAGCTGTCGGATGCCGGATACCTGGAGCTGATGTCCTTCCCCGGTCGTTCCGGCAGCGTGATTTACCTGAAAAACTACCTTTCCACCATGTTCCAGATCTCTGACGTCCTTGTGGACAAAGAGGAGGTTGCCCTGCGCCTCAATATTGTGCTGCGGCGGCCCGACACCGAAGAAGCCCCCACAGCACCGGTCAGAGGCAAAATTTGTGTGTCAGCAGGGTTTCCCAGCGTTTCAAAATCGAATGTGGCTATGGTGCTCGGAAAAGTGGCGGAACTCCTTGCGGCGCAAGGGGTTCCCTGCCTGAATTGCCCCGAATCCTCCCTCCAGTTATATCCCTTATCGGGTGACTGCGAGGGTATGGTAGAGGGGGCAGGCATGGACGGGGTTCCCGCACATTTTGGCGTGACTGTTTTCTGCCACCAGATCGTCCCGCTCTATCGCTTTGAGCTGTCCATCACGCCTTTGCCGGCGGTCTGCGGGAAAGGGGGTGCGCTCCATGCCTAAAAATCAGACGGAACACAGCGTAGCCGAAGATCCCCGCTATCACGACACCTAGCGCCTTCTGAAAAAATACCGGGATGTGGTCTGGAGCCTGGAGGTTTCCGTGCAGCAGCTGCGCAACAAGTTCCAGATCGAGTACGGCAGCAGCATTGAGGATTTCCTGGAGTCCATCTACCTGGCCGGGGCAGACCTGAGCGGCACCACGCTGGAACACCATGCCCAGTGTGTGGAACGGAGCCATAAGATGCTGAAGCTGGTGGAGAATGCGGTGGAGCTGCTGCGTGTCCACCACAAGAACGGCGA
The DNA here is from genome assembly GCA_948616425.1 of uncultured Oscillospiraceae bacterium. Lineage (GTDB taxonomy): Bacteria > Bacillota > Clostridia > Oscillospirales > Oscillospiraceae > Lawsonibacter. The sequence continues at coordinate 102,278 of CAPGBJ010000047.1, read as the reverse complement.
GGAATACTACTGGCTGCTGTATTACACCTACCTGTCCCCACAAAAGCTGAAAAATCTGGATGAGATCATCGACCAGCTGCGGCCCCACATCCGGGACATCAGCCCCCGCACTTATTACCGCAAGCGGGGTGCTGCGGTGGAGGCGCTGAGTTCGGTGCTGTGGGGGTACACCTCCCAGGACACATTAAATCTTGTAAACGAGTTGTTTCCAGGATAGAAATAGCGGCTGATAGGTCTGCGCAGAACAGGTGCGCAGACCTATCAGTGAACCCAATGCCTTAATATTTCTGACCTTGTGAGTCTTTCAAGAAGATGATATAATGTCGAAGGAAGGGAGGATTCTATCATGGCCATTACAGATAGCATAATTGAGCATGTCGCAGATATTGGGTTGGCAGCTATTGCGGATACCGCCAAAAGCATAAAGGAAATAGCGGACGCACGGAAAAAACTTACAGATTTTATCCAAAGACAGGAAAAATATAACTTTAACTGCTCAATCCAAGAGGAAATTGACTTTCAAGGCCTTTCCGAATATATTTGTAGCGATTTAATTGACGATGTTAGAGTCCGCCTATTCGGGAAGCGCAAAGATCGAGGCCTCGCAAGGCAAACGATTATGGATAAAGCAGCGTACTATGCTCAAGCAAAAACAAAGCTGTCTGAACAGCGGGCTAAAAACCTTGTAGGTACAGCGATTGATATTTTGGCCCTATACTACCGCGGGAAAGCAAAGCCGGAATTGTTACTTACCGCAGCTGAGATTGAAGATACGATAATTGATGAACTGGGTGAACAACATCTTGAGTTGGAGAAGAAAATAGATTCTATTGATAGTAAAATCAGCGAAATCGCATTGTTATCTTTGGACAAAAATACGGCTTTGGCAAGCCAAGGTCATCTTGACATTGTAGAACGAAACGTTGCAACTGCGCTAAAAGCGATAGATTCAACTCACAGACTTTTTCCCTATTATGGGTTCCGATTTAATGACCAGCATCAGTTTGTAAGTGTTCCCTTAACTGAGGACGCAGAAAAGCGATATCCACCACGGTTTGAAATAACTTCAAAATCTCTTTTTATGGGAGATGAACCACTTTCCTCTTTGAGCCCTGAAATTTTGAATCGGGCTTATCGTCACCAAATTCCTATTACATTTGACATAGTAACAGCGAAAAAATATTTGGGTGATGTTATTGATCCGATTCAACATGAGGCAGATGAATTAACTGGCAGCCATGCAGTGTTATCTCCCCCCCAATTCTCTAAAGCACTTCCCTGCAATGTTAGCATTGATGGAGAAGTTGTAGTGGACTATCTGCTTTTAAGACTGGCTGAGATTATGGACGATGGGACTATAATTGTCACTAATAATGAGCAGGAAAATTTCAATTTTGGAGTGCGTCTTGCAATAAACCTCACAACACATCGGCTAAACATTTCTGTAAGCCCTTCGGAGCCAACAAATGCAGAGGCATTAAAATATCGAACACTTATAAGGAAAGCTGGCTCTGCCGTCACTATTTCAATTAAGGCGCTTCCCCAAAATGAGGTGATTATTACAGCCGGAAAGCTTGACACTGTTGATTTTGATGCGCTTGATTTGGAAATCGAATTCCTACAAAAAGTAATTGCGATAGAAGATTTTTTTGAAACTCGCTTTCAAATCCCACAAGAAATTTCCGTTGAAGATCACAAGATCATTGACTATCTCTATTCGATGATAAAAGATGGAGCATATCATAAACAATGGGATAAATTCCAGTTTACCTTGTCTCTTTCTGATGAATCCAGAAAATCCATAGTGGAGATGGAGGACACAATATATGCATGGGCCTATTCTTGCAATGTCACAGCTGAACTCTTTGGACAAACATTACGTTTTGCGATAATTCGCAGGATAGATCATGCAAGGATTGAAGATATTGAAAAACTAAAGGCCCAAGCCGCAGTATTGGATAATGGTGATGAAATCAAATTAAAGTGTGTATCTCCCAATGATGCTATACCAGCGACTTATACTGATGTATTTTATACAGAAGATACAGAACGGGAATTTCTGACTGGCTGATTCACTCTATAGGACGACTTTTCGGGGAACGTGTTTTGCGTTCCCCGAAAAAGATTGTCTTGACTTTATATATAGTATAGTTTCATTTAGCATAAAATTGGCACAACATTGGCGCACCTTTGCCATTGAGCCGCAAATCCCCATGTGGTAAGATAAGTATGCTCAAAACCACGGGCAAAAGTAAATACCGGCCGTGGATGGACACCATTTTCAGGTGTCCATTTTCTTTTTCCACGGAGAGGGGCGGCATTCGGCAAACCGGGGCCGCCCCTCTTTCCGGTCAAATCTGTGAAGGAGGTAATCAGCACTTGAAACAGGAAAACATCCCGCCCCGCCGCTCCAAGACCAGCGGCTCCGGCCCCGGCCGGGCGCTGTACACGGCCTTTCTGGCCGCCTCGTCGCTCCCCTTACTGTGCCAGCAGGCTATGGCGGCCACCACGGTCTGGGAGAAGGCCAGCGAGATCATGAAGGACGTCTACACCCAGATCCTGTCCATCTCCACCATCGCCGCCATCGTCACCGCCGCCATTGCGCTGCTGATGATGAACTTCTCCCGCTCCGGGCGCACCGTAGACGAGTCCCGGGCCTGGCTGAAACGCATCATCATCACCTGGATCGTCCTCAACGGCCTGGGCTTTATCATGGCCTATGTGACGCCCTTCTTCTCCGGCGGCCAGTGGACAGCGCCGTAAACCGCCTATGGGGATTTTAGACGGCATTGTGGAGTGGATCGCAGAGCAAGTCATGCACGGCCTGGATCTGATCAATTCATCGGTTTTGGGCGCTCTGGGCTGTGATATGTCCGTGTTTCTGCGCTACTTCCCGGCGGCGGAGACCATGTACAACGTGTTCGTCGCCTTGGCAATCGGCCTCATCCTGCTGATCTGGGTCTGGAATCTGTTTAAGAATTTTGGCCTTGGCATCGGCACGGAGGCGGAGGACCCCGTCAGACTGAGTATCCGGGCTGTGCTGTTTCTGCTCCTGGCCTATTACGCAAATCAAATCGTGGACCTGATACTCCAGATCGGCGGGACACCCTATCAGTGGATCATGTCCTCGTCCCTTCCGTCCTTGGATTTTGCCAGCTTTGGCTCCACGCTGCTGGTCATCATTGGGGTCTGCGCCAACGGTGCGGTGGCACTCATTGTCCTGATCCTTGTGCTGATCCTGGCGTGGAACTACTTAAAGCTGCTCTTTGAGGCTGCGGAGCGCTATATCCTGCTGGGCGTCTTGGTCTACACCGCCCCGGTGGCCTTTGCCATGGGTGTGGCGCAGTCCACCTCCAACATCTTCAAGAGCTGGTGCCGGATGTTCGGCGGACAGGTGTTCCTGCTGCTGATGAACGCCTGGTGCCTGAAGCTGTTTGTCAGTATGGTGGGGGCCTTCATCTCTAACCCGCTGTCCATCTGAGGAGGTGCGATTACGAAAAAAGCAAAAAGACTTCTGCTCCTATCTGCCGTTGTGCTGTCGCTGACAATGGCCCTCACTCTGCCGGCCTTCGCCATTACAGAGAGCGAGGTGGAGGCCCAGGTCAGCGCCGCCGGGCGGGAGGCCGTGACCGGCAACGTCCTGATCTGGTTCCTGTGCGCCGTGGGCTTTCTGAAGATCTCTCAGAAGATCGACAGCTTTATGGCCAGCCTCGGGGTCAATGTAGGCCACACTGGCGGCTCTATGCTGGCGGAGGCCATGATCGCCATGCGTGGCGTGACCATGGTTGCGGGAGCGGCCGGGAAGGCGGTGGGCGGCTTTGCCGGAAAGGGCGGCCGCACCGCCGGCGGTTCCGGAGCGCCAAGCGCCCCGGGGCAGGTCGGTTCCTCCTGGCCTATGAAAGGCGGTCTTGCCGGCGTGGTGAGCCGAAAGGTATCCCGTGACGCCGTAAAGACCGCCACATCACAGACCGGGACGGTGACTTCCCACGCCACCCATTCGGCGAGTGCGGCCCACACCGCCAGCGCTACGCAGGCGGAGCGTGTAACAGACCGGCAGGGCAGCACCTATCAGCAGTCAACCGCCACCCGTCAGACTGCCGACCATCAGAGATCTGCCACAGCCAGTCAGACAAGCACCCAGCGGCAGCGGGATTCCCACACGTCTACCGCCGCCAAAACGGTTTCCCACACCTCCGCCCTGCGCCATACCAGCCTGGGCGGGGCCATGTTCACCCGGTCGCTGCTCTCCGGCGGAAAGTTCGCAAACGAGGTCATCAGCAAGGTGGCCTCCGGGGACATCCGCTCCACCGGCTCCATCACCGGGGATCTGGCAAGCCAGGCGCTGCTCTCCTACACAGGCATCACTGCTCTGGGCGGCCCGGCAGCCGAGGCTCCGGTCTACAAAGAGGTGGAGATCGGCGGCGGCCGCATCACCGGCACCGAGGCGACCCCGGAACACCCGGAGGGCATCGCCTTTGGAATGTACCACGCCGGACAGTACGCCAAGCCGGACGGAGAATTTCAGCCGGTACATACCGCTGACGGCCAGCTGTGGTACAAGCAGTACGCCGTGGATACGGTAGTCAAAACGCCATTCAAGGCGCCGGATGGTGAAGTGGATTACCACAAGGATATTGCGAAAAAACTCCCCGACCCGCCCAAGCGCAAGGATCGGATGTAGGAGGCGCCCCATGGAGCATGAAACCAAGGATACCTATATTATCCCACCGAATTTTATCGAGGGCGGCACCCTTTTGGGCGGAATGTTCCGTACCAGAAACGTCATTGAGGCGGTGACCCTGGCCCTGGCCGCCGGCCTGCCAGTTCTCGGCCTCGGGTTTTCGCTGACCACCCGGATCATCCTTCTGTGCCTGACCGCCCTTCCGCTGGCCCTGCTGGCCCTGATCGGCATATCGGGAAACAGCCTTTCCGCCTTTCTGCTGCTGTTCTTCAGCTATCTGCGAAACCGGCGCATCCTCTCCAGGGATACGCCTGCCCCGGCCCGGAAGTCCATGCCCCCGAGCTGGGCCAGGCGCTCCTCCCGTCAGGTGCAGAGAAACGAGGATGAACAGCCCCTGAAAAGCCGCAGCCGATTCCAGGTCGATTTCAAAGGAAAACAGGTCATCCAGTTCAAAACCTTCCTCCCTCCGGAGGATGAAGTCAAGCCCCTCAATCCGCTCTCGGACTACATCCCCATCGAGCGGATCGAGAACGGCGTCATCTATACCCGTGACCACCGCTATGTGAAGGTGGTGGAGGTCGTGCCGGTAAACTTCCTTCTGCGCAGCGCCCGTGAGCAGCGGAACATCATCTACTCCTTTATCTCCTACCTGAAGATCGCACCTGTCCGGGTGCAGTTCAAGGTGCTGTCCAAGCGGGCGGACATCAACCGGCATACGGAGACCATCCGCCGGGAGCTGGAGCAGGAAACAGACCCCCGCTGCCGTGCGCTGCAAGAGGACTACCTGAAGCTCATTCAGCACCTTGGCTCCAGAGAGGCCATCACCCGACGGTTCTTTCTTGTCTTTGAGTATGAGCCGACCCCCGGCGCCCGGCGGGGCCAGGAGGAGGCGGAGGCGGTGGCCTCCTTGCAGACCGCCGCCCGGACGGCCGCCAATTACCTGCGCCAGTGCGGAAACGAGGTGCTTTTGCCGGAGGACGCCGACAGTGCGGCGGCAGAGATCCTGTACAATGTCCTCTGCCGCAGGGTCAGCAGCGAGCGGCCGTTCCCGGAGCGGGTCAAGGAGGTCCTGGCCGACTACATGGCGGACGGGCGGGACCTGGACACCGTTCCCGTCAATGAGTTCTATGCCCCGGATAGCATCGACTTCACCCACGGGCGCTATATCTGTGTGGACGGCGTCTACTACGCCTATCTTCTTGTCCCTTCGGATGGGTACAAGGCGGAGGTTCCCGCCGGGTGGCTCAGTCTGCTGGTGAACGCCGGGGACGGCATCGACCTGGATATGTTCCTCTCCCGACAGCCCAAGGACCACATGATCCGCAAGCTGGGCCAGCAGCTGCGCATCAACCGCAGTAAGATCAAAGAGACCAGTGACACCAACACCGACTTTGACGACCTGGACGGGGCGATCCGCAGCGGCTACTTCCTGAAGGACGGCCTCGGCAACAACGAGGATTTTTACTATCTCAATCTGCTGGTCACCATCACGGCGGAAAATGTGGAGGACCTGGAGTGGAAATGTGCAGAGATGAAAAAGCTCCTGCTCTCTCAGGATATGGACGTGCTGCCCTGCTCCTTCTGTGAGGAGCAGGCTTTTTTGTCGGCACTTCCGCTGGTTTCTCTGGAAAAGCAGCTCTTTGAACGCACCAAGCGGAATGTGCTGACACTGGGGGCGGCCAGCTGCTACCCCTTTACCTCCTACGAGATGTGCGACAACAACGGAATCCTGCTGGGGGTGAACAAGCACAACAACTCCCTGATCATCGTAGACATCTTTGATTCCCGCATTTACAAGAACGCCAACATGGCTATTCTCGGCACCAGCGGGGCCGGAAAGACCTTTACCATGCAGCTCATGGCCCTGCGGATGCGCCGCCGGGGAATTCAGGTGTTCATTGTGGCCCCGTTGAAAGGCCATGAGTTCCATCGGGCCTGCACCAACATCGGCGGGGAGTTCATTCAAATCTCCCCGGCCTCCCAAAACTGCATCAATGTCATGGAGATCCGCCGTGTGGACAGGTCTGTGGAGGAGCTGCTGGACGGTCCCAGCGTGGAGAAATCCCTGCTGGCGGCAAAGATCCAGCGGCTCCACATCTTCTTCAGCCTGCTCATTCCCGATATGACCCATGAGGAGCGGCAGCTTTTGGACGATGCCCTCATCCGCACCTACGCCAGGCTGGGTATCACCCACGAAAACAGCACCCTCATTGACCCGGCCGACCCCAAGCGTTACCGGACAATGCCGGTGCTGGGCGACCTCTACGAGGTATTGATGGAGTCCCCGGATACCAAACGGCTGGCGAATATCATCAACCGTCTGGTCCATGGCTCTGCCCGCGCCTTCAATCAGCAGACAAATGTGTCGCTGGACAACAAGTACACGGTGCTGGACATCTCCGAGCTGACCGGCGACCTGCTGACGGTGGGGATGTTCGTGGTGCTGGACTATGTTTGGGACAAGGCCAAGGAAAACCGCACGGCGGAGAAGGCCATCTTTATCGACGAGTGCTGGCAGCTCATCGGCGCCAGCAGCAACCGGCTGGCCGCCGAGTTCGTACTGGAGATATTCAAGACGATCCGTGGCTATGGCGGCTCGGCGGTCTGCGCCACCCAGGACCTCAACGACTTCTTCGCCCTGGAGGACGGCAAATATGGCAAGGGCATCATCAACAACGCCAAGACCAAGATCCTCCTGAACCTGGAGGACGAGGAGGCCATGCGTGTCCAGTCCATCCTCCATCTCTCCGAGGCGGAGATCATGGAGATCACCCACTTTGAGCGGGGCAACGGCCTCATCAGCACCAATAACAACAACGTGACGGTGGAGATCAAATGCAGCCAGCTGGAAAAGGAGCTGATCACCACCGACCGCCGGGAGCTTCAGGAGCTGCTGGACCGCAGCAAGGCGCAGGAGGCGGGCTAATGCGCCCGCTTTGCGCCTCTTATACGCATAAACAGACCGGGCTTGCCGTAATACGCCGCTTATACGCATTACAAGCGGCGGTATTGCGGCTTTTTTGCGCCCGGAATACGCATTGGGAGATTCATTCTATGAAAACACGACAGCAAATCTACGGTCAGGAGGCCGCCAGCATCCTGCGGGATGTGTCGATGTACCGCACCCTGACAAGAGAACAGCTCCTCCGGCTCTATCCGGGGAAACAGGACAAGGTGGATAAGCTGCTGGCCCATCTGGTGCGGCAGGGCCGCATTTTCCATGACAAGGCCGCCGGCCTCTACTGCGCCGGAGAGGATGCCGCCACGGACATTGACCGGGGCCTTCTGGCGTCGGTGTGGGTGCTGGTGGACCTGATCGGCCAGGTGGAATACCACTCCGCCTGCGACTTCCCCGGAAAAATCATGTTCTTTGCCGACGGGGAGGTCTATGAGATCGTCCCCATCGCCGCCGGCCAGGAGGCTATGGTCAGCCAGCTTTTGGCCGGCAGCCCCAAAGATCCCCCGAAGTATATCGTCCTGGTGGACAGGCCGGAGCAGATCGCCGGGCTGCTGATCCCGAATGTCAGCGGCTACTGCACCGTTTCCGACGATGGAGCGGTGCAGTATTACCAGAAGGAGTGAGGGGACGGCTTTGGACAAAAGGATACTTTCCCAGCGCATCGCATCTATCCAGGCGGAGATCAGCAGGCTCAACAGCGCCCTCTACGCCATGAGTACCACAGACCTTCAGCGGTACCCGGACAATTACGAAGTTCTCTCCACCGACGCCGCTCTGCGCTGTGAGCGGATCGCCTGCCGGCTGCGGCACCTAATCTATACCACTACCAGCGTCCGGAAGGAGGAATATCTGACCTCCGCCGCTGTGATGCAGGGGGTGGAGATCCGCTATGAGGACGGCCTGCTGGAGATCACCCTGCCCTGCCTGCTGCCCAAGCGGCAGAAGCGGCAGAGCAGCGAGTTTCTGATCGACCCCATCTATGCCGCTCTCAGCCAGTACGCCAAGGGCCACCCCATGCCGCAGTTCCGGCATTGCGTGGTGTGCTTTTCCCATGTGTACTGCCATGAGCAGCCGGAGCGCCGGGTGCGGGACTACGACAACCTGGAGCTGAAGCAGCTTTTGGACGTGGTGAGTTCCTTCATCATGGTGGACGACAGCGGTCTGCTGTGCGACGCCTACAACACCACGGAGCTGGGTGAAACAGACTGTACCCGCATCTTCATCATGGCCCAGGGGCAGTTTCCCAGGTGGCTGGAGCAGCGCCAAAACCGGCTGAAATCCATATCCGATTTCTGAGCCTTTTCCATGCCCTGAAATGGGAGGGCGGCGGATCGGGTGCTTTATGCGGCGCCGCAAGGGTTTTCCCTGCGCCGGAGCGTCTGAAAAGCACCCAACTCATTCCGCCCTTCGGTACAAATCAAGAGAGGAGGTATCGCCGCCTATGCAGCCTCGTCTTCCGGCCCCTGATACCCTGCCCGACATCCTTCTCACGCTGATCGCTCTCTCCGGGGAGTTCCCCTCGGCCCAGATCGTGAGGCTGTCCGGTGGTGACGCCTATAAGGAAAATGTGGTCAAGCAGCTAAAGCGTGAAAAGCTGATTCGGACCTTTTACCGTGACGGGCTCCGTGGCCTGCGCCTGACCGCCGCCGCCAAAAGGCTGCTCCTGGAGCGTCAGCCGGAACAGTTCCGGTCCTATCTTACCGGCTGCTCCGACACGAACCGGCTCAAGAGTGAGGCCCCTCGCCGCCGCCGGCTCCACCGGATGGCTGAGGTGCTGGTGACGATGTATAACGCAGAGATAGGGGTGTTTCATACGGAAAAGCCCCCTGTGTTTTCTCCTGTACCGCCCCGTTCCGGTTTTCGGCTGGAATGGCCGGCCTATTACAGCGCCAGAGAGCTGAAGGATATGGGGCAGACCGCCGTAAAAGTCCGCAACTCCCGTGCCACCGGCGTACTTCTGGCTCCTGCGGGGGTGTATGCGGTCTACAACGTGGGCCCCTTTTTCCAGACCAAGTGGGAGTACCGGGCGGAAATGCGGCTGAAGGCGCTGCTCCAGACAGAGCTGTGCCGGAGGCGCATCCCGCAATATCAGGATACCGCACCTCTGGCGCTGGTGTTTGGGGAAAGCATGGCGCAGCTGCCCGCCCTTATGGCGGAGGGCATCGCCTCCCCGCAGAATCATTTTCTCGTGGACGGGAGCTATGACCATTTCTACTTCCTGCCCAGTGACCGATGCGGTGAACTGCTCCTGCGGCTCCTGTTTCACTCCGCCGTGCGGCAGTCCCTGGATACGCTCCTCCTGGAAAATCTCCTGCCGGGCGTTCCGGGGCGAAACATGGAACACGACGCCGTTGATGAAAGCGGGAACCCGGTGCTGTTTTCCTACCTCTGCGATATGCCCAGGCTTCGCCGGTTCGACACCGCATTGAACCTACAGGATCGCAGTGGTGTGGTGATCTGCTTTGACTTTCAGGAGGAGGCCCTGCGCCAGGTGTGCGGCGCTCATACTTCGTTCCAGACCATCGACTTTGAGCGGGCCGCCGCCCTGCTCGCAGCATATTACTTTGGCAATTAAACACTTCCAAAGTTTCCGCGGACTGTGGATTGCCAAAGTAATAGATGGCATGTTTTGCGGTTGCCCCGCAAGGGGCGAGCAAAACGCCGTCAAACTGGAATTTATTACTTCGGCGATGATTTAATCGCCGAAGTAATAAAACCGGCCTTTGACAAGGAGGTGCTGATATTTCCAACAAGAAAGCTCTGAAGGCCCTGTTTGCGATTCCTATTGCCGTGCTGGCCCTGCTCTATGGCGGAGGCTATGTGGCGCAGTTTCTCTACAACTATGACGTGTGGCAGGTAGCCGGCGGCGGTTATGGGACGGCGCCGCAGTTTCCCGACTATGGCTTTTTGGTATGCCTGCGCTCGGTGTTCCGGTTCCCCTATGGCCTTTATGGTCTGGGCATCTGCATCGGCCTGCTGGCCCTGCTGATTTTGATGGTCATGCGGATGGGCGGCAGCGACAGCGGCGAGTATGACCGGGAGCGCAATATCGTCTACTCCCGCAAGGGTACCTATGGGACGGCCGGCTTTCTCACCCGCAAGGAGGCCGCCGAGGTGCTGGATTTTGTGCCGGACATCCGCAAAAACCACGGCACGATCCTGGGTGAGGTGGATGGGCAGGTGGTCTGCGTTCCGGAAAAGACCAGGTTCAACGGGAATCTGGCGGTCTACGGCGCCAGCGGCTCCAAGAAAACCAGAGCCTTCTGCGTCAATATGATCCTCCAGGCGGCGTCCCGGTCCCCCAAGACCTCTCTCATCATCTGCGATCCGAAGTCGGAGCTGTATGAAAAGACCAGCGAGTATCTGCGGAGCAAGGGGTACACAGTCAAGGTGTTCAACCTGGTATCCCCCTCCTGCTCCGACTCCTGGAACTGCCTTGCCGAAATTGAGGGACAGGAGCTGATGGCCCAGCTTTTCTGCGACGTCATCATCAAGAACACAGGCAGCGCAAAGGGCGACCACTTCTGGGACAACGCCGAAATGAACCTGCTCAAGGCCCTGGTCCTATATGTGGAACGGGGCTATCCGCCGGAAAAGCGCAACATCGGGGAGGTCTATCAGCTTTTGACCCAGAGCCAGGAGAAGGACCTGAATGCCATGTTTGAGATCCTGCCGGTGGAACACCCCGCCAGGGGACCCTACCACATTTTCCAGCAGTCGTCGGAGAGCGTGCGCAGCGGCGTGATCATCGGGCTGGGTTCCCGGCTCCAGGTATTTCAGAATCAGGACATCCGCATGATCACCGCCAGGGACGAGATCGACCTGGAGCTGCCAGGCAAGCAGCCCTGCGCCTATTACTGCATCACCAGCGACCAGGACAGCACCTTCGACTTTCTCTCGTCCCTGTTCCTCTCCTTCGTTTTCATCAAATTGGTACGGTATGCCGACGAGCGCTGCCCCGGCGGGCGGCTCCCGATCCCCGTACACGTTCTGGCAGAAGAGCTTACGGCGTGTGGCACCATCTTGGAGCTGTCGAAAAAAATTTCCGTGATCCGATCAAGGGCTATTTCCATATCTTGCGTGTTCCAGAACCTGCCGGGGCTCCAAAACCGTTACCCCTATAACCAATGGCAGGAGATCCTGGGCAACTGCGATGTGCAGCTTTTTCTGGGCTGTACGGACGCTTTGACCGCCGATTTTATCTCGCAGCGCACCGGCGAGGTCAGCATCAACGTCACCAGCACGGCCAAGCAGCTGGGTACCTGGCGCATCTCCAACTACACGCCGGAGTACCGGGAAACCAGCGGCGTGGGCCGGCGGCGGCTCCTGACCATGGACGAAGTGCTGCGGATGGATATTGACAAGGCCCTGGTCATTCTCCGGGGCCAAAAAGTAATGGAGGTTGATAAATACGACTACTCGAAACACCCGGAGGCAAAGAAGCTGCGGGATTGCAAGGCGTCCACCCATGTCCCGGAGTGGCGGCGGGCGGCAGCGGTCCGACCCGGCGCCCCGGCCCCCTCCCCCCAGGCCAAGCCGGTCCGAAAGCACCACAGGAAACCGGCGGCGCCGGCCCAGACCGACACCGGCGCTGTAAAGCCGGTCACCAAGGATTCCACCATGTCAAAGCCAAAGGGCAAAAAGGAGGAATGATTTATGCCCAGGAAAAAGGTACAGGAAACACCGGAGGCGGACACTCTGGAGATTCAGGAGGGTTCCCCCGGCGCCGTTTTGCCGGAGGAGAATCCCGATGCGCCCCCGCAGGAGGAGGCCCCCGCCGCTGAGGAGAATGCGGAAGCCTTGGACGAAACCAGCCGTCTGCTGGCCGAGCTGGACGGCGGCGATCCCGCTGCCGGGGAGAACACTCCCCAGCCGCAGGAGGGGGAGGACGCTCCCGATGCCGAGCCTCCCAAGCGTGGGCGGCGCAAGGCTGCGGCCGCAAAAACTGCGCCGCCGGATGACGGCGCTCCCGAGCGAAGGTCCCGCACCCCGGCGAGGAGCCGGGCGGACGGCGTTTTGACCATCGAGGCCAAGGACAGCATCGCCTCCGCCGAGGATGAGGATGAGACCATCTGGCATGAGATCCGCAACGCCTACCGGGTGCGCCGGCCTCTTACCGGCAAGCTGGGCGGCGTGGAGGAAACCGCCGATAAAAAGACCATCGCCGTTTTGGACTACAAGGGCGTTCGGGTGGTCATCCCCATGAAAGAGATGATGCTGCGGCTGGGCCGCTCCCCCTCCGGGAACGAGTACGCCACTTTGATGAAGCGGCAGTCCCAAGTCCTCAGCACCATGCTGGGCGCCGAGCTGGATTTCATGGTCAAGGGCCTGGATTCCAAGACCAAGGCCGTTGTTGCCAGCCGGAAGGACGCCATGCTCCGCAAGCGCAAGACCTTCTACCAGGATACGGACGCAGCCGGGATGCCCAGGGTCTATGCCGGCCGGGTCGTCCAGGCGAGAGTGATCGCTGTGGCGGAAAAGGTGGTCCGGGTGGAGGTGTTCGGCGTGGAGTGTTCCATTCTGGCCCGGGACCTGGCCTGGGATTGGATCGGCGACGCCAGAGACCGTTTCAGCGTGGGGGATAAGATCCTCGTCCGCATCCAGGAGGTCAATGCGGACTCCCTGGAGGACATCACCATCCGGGCGGATGTGAAGAGCGTATCCAACACCACCAGCCGGGAGCGGCTGAAGCTGTGCCGCATTGAGGGCAAGTATGCCGGCACCGTCACCGACGTGCGCCGGGGCGTGGTCTATATCCGGCTCAACAACGGCGTCAACGCCATCGCTCACGCCTGCTACGACTACCGTATGCCGGGAAAAAAGGATGACGTCAGCTTTGCCGTGACCCGGCTGGATGCGGAATCCGGCATTGCCATCGGTATCATCACCCGCATCATCAAACAAAATCTGTAAAGGAGAATGTCCATTGAAACACTTGAGGCAGCTCTTACTCTGCCTTCTGCTGGTATGCTCCATGGTTTCGAGCGCTTTTGCGGCGGAGGTGCCGGATTCCCTGCGCTTTGAGAACCTGAACGGCCAGCAGAGGGCTGTCAAGACTTACACCCTCCCTGTGGGGGCCGACCCGGAAACGCTGAAGGAGGAGCCCTTCGACTATGAAGGCTACCGCTACACCTGGGCCTTCACCACAAAGGAGGAGCATCCCTATCAGGACAGCAAGGACATGGTGCAGACCGTCACCGTGGAGACCTCCAAAAAGGATCTGTCCGTGATCCTTGCGGAATTGGCGCCGACCATCCCCTATGACGATGGGGAATACACCGGCGAGCTGGCCCTGGATCACACCACCATCACCACTGAGGCCGCCGGCTATACCACCGGCTACAGCACCGTGACCGAGACCAAGGTGATCGGGCCGCTGGACCGCAACGATATGTCCTATATCCCGGCCACCACGGTCAAGAACGGCAAAACGCTCTCCCTGGCCAACGTGGAGTGGCAGATCCTCGGCACCGATTTGGTGGGGGACACTCTGGTGCCGTCCTCCTATCAGGCGGTGGCGACCTACTCCGGCAAAAGCTCCTACAGCACCGCCACCGGCTATGTGACCACGGCGGAATACAAAGGGACCGTTACCTCCTCCGGCGTGCGCAGCATCACCTATACGGTGGTCTACACCGGGGCGCTGATCGAGCCGGAGCCCATAGAGGTGACAGAGCCCAGCGGCTTTCCCGCCCTGCTGACCGGAGGAGCCGTTCTCCCCATTCTGGGCGGCATCCTGCTGCTGGCGCTGGCCGGCCTGGGCATCCTTCTGTTCCTGCGGCGCAAAAATGTCTATGTCTACGTCCCGGGGGACAAGCCCAGGGACTACCGGCTGATTGCGAAATTCCGGGTGGAAGCGGATGACCCCGCCATTGATCTGAGCGGCGTGGAACCCTATCCCGCCGATACCGTTGCCGTGGAAGTGAAACGGCAGCTGGCGAAAAAGCTGGCCGGGAAGGAATTTACCGTCCGCCATCAGGGCGGGGATCATGTCTACACCGTCCTTCAGGACCACGCCGCCGACTGGCATGAATTTGATTTGTCCGCCGAGGAGGCGCCGGTATGAAACGTATGCTTTCTCTCTTGTTGTCAGCAACGGCGATGCTCTCCATGCTGGCGGTCAGCGCCCAGGCAGCCGACTACTCCATCCACACCGCCGCTCCCCAGGACTACTACGGCGGGACCTCCTATGAGGACGTTTACGGCTCCCAGTACAACTATGGCGGCGCCAATGTGGTGGATTATCAGGACGCCGTGCTGCTCTACGGGAACCCCAGCACCACCCAGACCGGCGTGATGGAGCGCACCAGCCTCCCCGGCCTCCAGCAGGCGGCGGGCATAGGCGGGGGCGGCTACGGTGTGACCGGCGGCGGCCCTGTTACGGTGCTCCC
Source organism: uncultured Oscillospiraceae bacterium (assembly GCA_948616425.1). Lineage (GTDB taxonomy): Bacteria > Bacillota > Clostridia > Oscillospirales > Oscillospiraceae > Lawsonibacter. Next base: position 87,247 of record CAPGBJ010000047.1, on the reverse strand, counting down.
CGAGATCGGTTCCAGCGTCAGCCCCATCGTTCCCAACACACCCACCTATCAGCAGCCCGCCTATACCAGCGTGGAGGGAATGGCCTATAAGGACGGCAGCATCGGCACCGTGAAAATTCCCTCCCTGAAAATCAACATGAAGGTCTGGGAGGGCGAAACTGCCGAGAGCATGAAAAAGGGGCTGGGGCATTACAGCTCCACCTCCGCCTGGAATGGCAATGTGGCGGTGTGCGGCCACAACCGGGGTGCTCAATATGTGATCGGCTCCATCAAGGACCTGAAGCAGGGCGATACCATCACCTATACCACGGTCTACGGCACCCGCACCTATCAGGTCACCACCGTGCAGATCATCGCTAACACCGACTGGAGCTACCTCCAGGCCACAGCGGATAACCGCATCACCCTGACCACCTGCCTTGCCAACCACCCGGAGAGCCGGGTCTGCGTCCAGGCAGTGGAGGTGCCGTAATCAGCGCTCTGTTGTAAAAGGGGTCCTTCTTTGCGTATAGGTATGGTACAGCGGCCCAAAAGGCCGCCGACAATACGAAGGAGGAATCCCTATGAAGCAGAAAGTTTTGTCTGTTCCCATAATGCTCGCTCTGATCCTGCCCCTGACCTGCTCCGCCTTTGCGGCGGGGGCCATGCCGACCCCGGAGGCCGCCGGCGCCCGCCTTCAGGAGCAGGGGATCTACCGGGGGGACGATTCCGGGGACCTCATGCTGGACAAGAGCCTGACCCGGGCGGAGCTGGCGGTGATCCTGACCCGGCTGAACGGAAACCCGGAGCATGTGGCCGCTGAGGCGGCCTACTACGCCGGCCAGTGCGGCTTTTCCGATGTCCCCGACTGGGCTCGCCCCTATGTGGGCTTTTGCGTTGTGAACGGCTACATGGTCGGTTACGGCAATGGGGCGTTTGGCGGAAACGATCCTGTGACGCCGGCGGCCGCCTGCACGGTGGTCCTGCGCACCATGGAGCATGACCCCGGTGCGTGGGATTATGCCACGGCCTGCCAGACGGCGGTGGAGCTGGGTCTGACCAGCCGTGAGGCCGTAAGCGGAAACACCATCACCAGAGGAGATCTGGCCGTGATGCTCTGTCAGGGGTTGTACGCCGGCACTGGCAGCGGTGCGGTTTCTCTGCCGGCGGATGGCTCCCGGTATGTCCCCCGGGTGGGGGATGTGATCTCCTGTACGGACGGGACCAGCTACACCATTACCGATGTGAGCCGGTGGGATGCCAACGCCTTTGCGGAAGGCCCCCTCGGCGAGCTGCCCTCCCCCACCTGCGACTGGTCCCTGTTGGACCAGCCGGCGCTGCCGGAACCGGAGGCGAGGCACTACACCATCCAGGGGAAGGAATACTGCTTTGTCCGAAATCTCTATGAAACGAAGCGGATGCTCTACACCCTGTACAACGCTGTGGGCGCCAACCCCGCCACATGGAAAGACGGCGGCCCGGTGTTGAGCGCCAAAGGGAACCAACTGGTGCGGTTCAGCCTCACCATCCCCACCGAGGAAACGCCCTACTCCTTCTGGCCGTGGAAAGAGGACAATCTGGTCAGCCTGTTCAACTCCTGCCCGCCGGGAACCTACTACCTGGAGGCCTGGGACGTGTACAAGGACGGCGTCTTTCAGAAGACAGAGTACGACATCAAGGTCAAATAGGCCCATAATCCATCGAGGAAACGGTATGCCGGTGCGCATACCGTTTCTTTTTACCCGAAAACATCATTACACAGCGACAGGGGGGATGTTCTGAATCGCGCCATGGGAGACCATGCGCTTTTTGACATACCCTCCTGCTCAACTTTGGAGGTATGTCATGAAAAAACGCATTATCAGCATGGTCCTGGCCCTCGTCATGACCATTTGTATGCTCCCCTCCGCCGCCTTTGCCGCCTCCAGCGAGGAGGAGGCCCTGGGTGAGGTGGACATCTACAACGGCGGGGCCAAGTTCAGCTACCTGAGCATGAACGGCCGGGTGCAGTCCTTTCTCTACACCTACTATCTATATACAGGAGCCAACGGACAGACCAAGGAAATACCAGCGTACTGCGTCAACCCTAACCTCCCCGGAGTGCCGCAGACCGTGGAGCCGGGGGAATCCATCAAGTACCTGGCCAACGAAAAATCCTCCGATCCCAAGGTCATGGGCATCGTGGCCAACGGCTACCCCACCCGGGGGCTGGCCGAGCTGAAGCTGGAAAATAAGGAGCAGGCCTACTATGCTACCAAGATCGCACTGTGGTGCTACCTGATCCCGTCCTGGAACATCAGCAACTTAAAGGTCAATCCCAACCTGACCGGCGTAGAGCTGGAGCGGGCGAAGAGTATGCTCGCTGCCGCCAAGGACATCTATGCCCGCGGCGTCACCTGGGACAAGATCTATGAGCCAAACATGGCGGTCACGGCCGACCGGGACTCCGCCTACCCTGTCACCATCGGCGGCAGGCAGTATAAGCAGCAGGTCTTTACGCTCACATCGGAGACCTGGATCTGCGATTTTGCCGTGGATGTGTCCTTTGCGGACCCTGACGCAGTTCCGGATGGGACCCGCATCGTGAATATGAACAACCAGGACATCACGACCATCACCACCAGCAGCCTCGGCAACGGCTACGGCGGCCAGTTCAAGGTGCTGTATCCCGCCGAGAGCGTTGCGGGTGAGAACGGTACCGTCCAGTTCAATCTCCGGGCCAATGTCTACCGCTACGGCATTTACTACGCCGTCTGTGCGGAAAAGGACAAGTATGGGAATCTGCAAAATTATATGTGCGACACGGACCCCACCGCCCCTATGAGTCTTTCCGGTATCAGCGCCTACAGTGACGGAGACACCGTTGAGATGGACACCGGCCTGCGGATCATCAAGCGGGAAACCGGCACGGAAACACTCCTGAGCGGGGCGCTCTTTGAGGTCATTGACCCCAACGGGGCCACGGTTGGCACCTATGTTACCAACGAGGACGGGGAGATCAGCATCCCACTGGACATCGTGGGCAACTTCACCGTCATTGAACGGCAGCCCGCCCCGGATCATCGGATGGGTTCTATCACAACGCAGAATGTGACCGTTCAATACGGCAAGATCGCCACCGTCACCTTCTATAATGACCCTTACGGCGCCCTGCGTGTCCAAAAGCTCAGTGACACCGGGGCCTATCTTCCCGGCGTCACCATCCAGGTCAAAAACATCAACACCGGCGCCGTCTACACCCAAAAGACCGGGGCCGCCGGCGTGGCGATCTTTGAGGTGGCCCCCGGGGCCTATGAGGTACGGGAACTGGCCGGTATCGCCGGTTGGCAGGCGGACACCGATACCGTCCAGACGGTTAGAGTGGTCACCGGTGATACCTCTACGGTGACCTTCACCAACAAGGAGCTGCCCGGCCTGCGAATCGTCAAATATGATCGTGGTAATTACGAGGTGATGGCAGGTGTCACCTTTGAGATCTGGCGGGACGGGGTTTCTCTCGGGAGGTATCAGACCGATGCCATGGGCGAGATCCTGCTTACCGACTGCAAGCCCGGCACCTATCGGGCCGTGGAAGTGGACACCGGCAGCGACGGCCACATCCTGGACACGACCCCCCAGGAGGTGGAGCTGAAGGCCGGGGACGGGATCAAGGAGCTGGTCTATTTCAACGACAGGCTGCCGGGAATGCACCTCATCAAGGTGGATTCTTCCGATCTCAGCAAGCCCATCGCCAACGCCAGATTCCGCTTTGATGCGGTGGACGGCAGCTACGGTCCGGTGGAGTACACCACCGGGCGGGATGGGACCATCGACCTCTCCAAGCTCCCCGCCACGGCCTTCGTCGTGACGGAGCTGGAATGCGCCGGCTATGTGGTGGACGATGCCCAGCGGATCATTCAGCTCCGGCCCAACAGCACCGCCCAATTTGTGTTTACCAACAGTAAGCTCCCCTCCCTCACGCTGACCAAACTGAGCAGTGACAATAAGCCTCTGGCCGGCGTCACCTTTCGGCTGGCCCGCATTGAGGACGGCAGCCGGTATCTGGACCGCACCACTTCCGGCACAGGCGAGATCGTCTGGGATGGCATAGAGCCGGGGGTCTACTCCCTCCAGGAGATTTCCACCGTGGACACGCACATTCTGGACGATACCGAGTACCACGTGGAGCTTTTCCCTGGCCGGGATTCCACTGTCGTCCTGCAAAACAACAAGCGGCCCAATTTGACGATCCACAAATCCGATGCCGACACCGGTGCGCCGGTGGAGGGAGCGGTGTTCCTCGTCAAGGCGGCGGACGGCTCCACCGTCACCGAGGTCAAGACAGGGGCGGATGGGACGGCCGTGGTGAAGAACCTGCTGCCGACGGTCTATGAGATCGTTGAAAAATCCGTCCCTTCGCCTTACCTTTTGGACGCGCCCAGCCAGCTGATCACCCTCGTTCCCAACCGGGATGCCGATGTGTATTTCGAGAATCACAAGTCGCCTGTTATTGAAATTTTGAAGGTGGACAGCATCACCGGCGACCCGATCCCCAACGTCAAGTTCCAGGTCTGGTACGCCAGCAATCACACATCCAGCGGCGAGCTGAACGACCTGGGTGTTTTCACCACCGATGAGGCAGGCCGGATCGAGCTGACCGGGCCGGACAACGGCCTGAAGGACGGCTGGTTCAAGGTGCAGGAGCTGGCCCCTGCCCCGGGGTACGCCATCGCTGACCCGGACACCCAGGAGGCCTTTGTCCAGGCCGGCAAGAGCAAGACCTTCCGCTTTGAAAACACCCCAATCTCGGCCCTGGTGGTCTATAAATACGACAGTGTGACCGGCGAGGCCATTGAGGGGGCGGTATTCCAAGTGAAGTACCTGGGCGGGACCTCCGGCACCGGCGGGACGGTCATCGGCACCTACAAGACTTCGGTAAATGGCTCCTTCACTGTCACGGGGCTCAAAAGAGGCACTTATGTCGTGGAGGAGCTGGCCAGCGATTCGGGCCACGTCATCGACACCGCACCGCAGACCGCCTACATTTCCGGCGAGGAGCAGGACGTGGTGGAGCTTTACTTCGGCAACGCCCCCAAGGGCGCTCTGCTGGTGACGAAGGTATCGGACGACGGCAAGAACACCCCGCTCTCCGGGGTGGAGTTCCTTGTGGCCGACAGTACCGGGGCGGTGATCGGCAACGCCAACGGAAAGTTCGTCACCGATTCCACCGGCTCCTTCCTGGTGGAGGGCATCACCCCTGGTACTGCGCTGGTCGTGAAGGAAACCCGGGCCAAGCCTGGGTTCCTGCTGGACGATACCCCGCAGACGGTCACGATCAAGCCGGGGCAGACGGTGAAGCTGGAGTTCCGCAACAAGCCCTTGGGCAACCTGGTCATTGAAAAGCTGGGGCGGAACGGCACACAGACAGTCCCGCTGCAAGGGGTCAAGTTTGAGATCAAATATGCGGATGGCAGCTATGTGGATGCCGGCGGCGGCACATTGTCCTCCAAGGGCATTTACTATACCGATGCCAGCGGGAAGATCATCCTCTCCGGCATTACAGGCACCGTGGTGGTGACGGAGCTGGAAAGCGTGTCCGGCTACACCATCGACCCGGACAGCCGCTCCCAGACCGTCACGGTCAATCCCAACGATACCCAGACCCTCCGCTTTTACAACAACGCTGTGGGTGGCGTGGAGATCATCAAGGTCAATGCCGCCGACAAGTCGGAGCGCATCCCCAATGTGACCTTCGAGATCCGGGAGATCAGCGGCGCCCTGGTGGACACCATCACCACGGACAAGCGGGGCCGGGCCTATCTCTCTTTGAAGGACGGCTCCTATTACGCCGTGGAGGTGGATTGCCCCAGGGAGTTCCAGCTGGACGACACCCCCCACTACTTCACCGTCAAGAACGGCGGTGCCACCACGCTGACCATCACCAACAAGGCCTTCTCCGGCGTCATTATCCATAAAACGGACAGTGTGAACGGCGAGGGCATCTACGGGGTCAAGTTCCTGGTGTATGACGCCAACAAGAACCCGCTGGGCGAATATACTTCGGATGACCGGGGCTATGTCTATATTGATGATCTGACCGTCAGCGGCAAGGGCAAACTGTACATCCAGGCCCCTGCCCCTGAACCGCTACAAGATCCGTGAAGTGACCGCCCCGGCCTTCTGGCAGCTGGACGCCACGGTCTTTGATGAAACGCTGGAATACTCCGGTCAGATCATCAAGCTCTCCGCCTATGACAAGCCGGTGAGCCTGGGAGTGACGATCACCAAGCGGGGCAACGCAGAGGTGCTGGCGGGGAGCCAGATGCGCTACGACATCACCGTGGCCAACACCAGCAACGTGCCGCTGGAGTCCTTCTTCTGGCATGACCGTATCCCGACCGATGCCGCCCGGGCCACGGTGCTGACCACCGGCACTTACAGCGCACGGCTCAACTACCGCATCCTCTATAAGACCAACTACAGAGATTACCGGGTGCTGGCGTCCAACCTGCTGACCAGCAGCGACTACTCCTTCGCCCTCAACGCCATTCCCATGCAGGCCGGCGAGGTGGTCACGGATGTCTACTTCGACTTTGGCAAGGTGCCGGTGGGCTTCCAATCGGTCAAAAATCCCACGCTGACCGTCAATGTCCTGCCCACCGCAGTCAACGGCTATCAGCTGGTCAACCGGGCCGATGTGGGCGGCAAGTATCAGAGCACATGGCAGACCGCCCAGGCGAGCTGGGTGACCATCATCCGCAAGCTGACGGTCACGCCGCCTCCCACACTCCCCAAGACAGGATATTAAACAAATCGCAGGGCGGCCTCTTTCCGGGGCCGCCCTGCCTTACTATTGCTGAATACGCTTGTTACGGCGCTTGGGCGCTACGCTGTCATAACTCAATCCCAGCAGGGGGAAAATCTTATCGTCAGGGACAGAGCCGTCCAACATGATGGAGATCCAATTCTGCTTGTTCATGTGATACGCAGGAAGAAAGCCCGGCTGCATCCGCAGAGAGCCGGACAGGATCGGACCGCATTTTATATTCAGAACATCAACGGTTTCTTCTCCCGAAAGCCCCCAGCCGGCTCTGGCATACGGCCATGATGATCGCATACCACTTCCTGCTGGCGGGGTGGCGGAAAACGGCAGCATCAGGGGTGTCTGCCCAAAGATACTCTGCCTCCGTTCCGAATACATCCTGAGCATACCGCATGATGCGCTCACGCTGAGAGTGTTCAGCCATTTCTCAATTCTCCGGATTTTTTCAGCCGTTCCTCATATTCCTGCCGCTCTGTCTCATCTGCCAGGCGAACCGTGTATTTCCCACAATCGGGACACTGCTCCGGCTCTGCGGTGCGGCTAAAAAGGAAATGGCAGTTGTCACAAACATAAATCATTTTCATCACCTGCGCCATTATAGCAGAAGTGGACCCAGTACACAAGATTGGAGCAACCGAACCTGAAGAAAAGCAACTTGTGCAAAAAATGCACAGGCTCATGCCGCTGCCGCAATAGCGTACAACGCCCGGGCCGATTCCACGACCGAGTGCCAGGAATAGTCTGCGGCATAAGAAAAATTCTTTTGATAGGAGCGCCAAAGGTTTTCCATTCCGGCATCCTGCTCCACTTCATCGAAAACATTGACTGCATCTTCTAACTGCTCCAAATGGCCACGCTTGCGGCAGGTTGCTAACAGGGCCTCATGGAACACTGCGGCAGAGAGCTGGTCTGCATACATCTGGGAAAGGATATACACATCGTAAAAATCACGCATTCTGGTGTTTGTGATGCCCCGGTAGATAATGCTCTCCAGCTTTTCCGCCAAGACTGTTTCCAGATTGTAGGCCCACACCTCAATGGAGCGATCCTCCAGCATCAATTTGAAACGATAGCGCACCTCTTTGGGGGTGATGACATCTCCCGTGGAAACATCGACCTTCAAGGGCGTAATGACGCCGTCAAACGTGGTTTCCATACTGACCCGCACACCGGGATATTCCGCCTCGTCCATGATGGACTGAATCCGTTTCACCTGAAACCTGACGCCATCCTCCACAGGGACGGAAAGAATCCCCTCCACCATATCCTTCACGCTGGCCTCGTTGACCGGCAGACCTTTCACCGTGGCGTCCATGTCCATTGTGGAGCGGGTATCCAGCCCCACCATAGCCGCTACCAGCATCCCGCCCTTGAGTACGAAGTGATCTCTGTACTTGGACAATGCAATCCGCTCCAGGAACCGCTCCATCATGTAGTTTCTCATTAGAAGCTGCGCATCAGCGGCATTCTTTTTTGAGAGATTGCGGATCAGGTCTTTGAGCTGTTTCGATGTTTTGATCATTACAGCAGCACCTCCAAATATTGACGAAGTTTTTTCTCCACGTGGAACAGCTTTGCATAGCGCATCAATGTCCGCAGGTTTTTATCTGTCCGTGCCGCATACTGTTTGAGCGCAGACTGAAAGCTCTGTTCCTCGATCCTGCTGCGGCTGCGGAGCAGGTCGCAAATGGTCCGCTCCATATCATAGACAGGCACGGTATGCCCAAAGGGGGTCTGCATCGCTGCACAGCCCACACTGTGCAGTTCTTCCTTGACCGTATAGACACGAAACCCCTCCTCTTTCAAAACAGAGGGGTTATACCCGGTTTTCACCGTAATGACATATTGCAATGGTTCTCGATCCGTCAGGTCATGAAACAGCAGAGCTGACTCATGGGAAAAAACAGCTTGCTTGCAGCGCAAATGGATCAGGTACATAGAATCCCGCCAAACATCGGGGCTGGCATAGATCCCATGGGCCACCTTTTCCATTCCACGCACTTTCACATAGTCGTAAAATACCGGCTTGCTGACCCCGGCTTCGATGACCTGAGCGGTCCGCACCGTCCCACCCTGCTGCTGAAACAGCAGATCAAGCACTTCAAACTGGCTCATACGCATCTTCCTTTCTTGCTAATATGATAACCTATATTAGCAAGAAAGTAAAGAAAATATTTATAAACCAATCTGGCAAAGAAATGGAGGATACCGAATGCAAGAACGTGGCTCCGGCCTGGATGAGGCCGCAAATGTCGCCAGTTTAGCCAAAGGAGCGGTCAAAACAGGCAAGGCCCTGGCCGCCGCCGCAAAGGGCGGTGCGGTGGGCGGCCCCTATGGGGCTGTTGCCGGGGCGCTCTGGGAGGGCAGAAAGCACATTGGGAAGATCGTGGCGGTCGTCGCCGTCCTGCTGCTCCTGCCGGTGCTGTTCATTCTTATGCTGCCCTCTCTCATCTTCGGCGGCTTGACCGGCGGCACTTCGAGTCAGCCCATCCTCAACGACAACGCCGCTATCGTCCAGAATGTGAGCGACATCGCCTTTGCGGTCAATCAGGTCCTGGGCGAAGGCATCACCGATGCGGAAGCCCGAATCGCCCAGGATTTTGCCGCCGCCGGCGGGGACAACTATGAGATCGTCAACCCCTATGCTGCCGACATGACCAGCAACACCAATTCCTTTATCGCACAATACTGCGCCGCCAAAGGCGAGGAGTGGGACACCATCTCCCTGACGGATTTGCAGGCTGTTCTCCGCCAAGGCAAGAGCAGCCTCTTTTCCTACACCCGCACCAGCGAAATCCGGACGGTGGAGGACGACGATCCGGACACCCCGGACGTGGTGGAAACGAAGGATGAGACCTGGTACATCTACACCCTCGTCTACAACGGCGAGGGGTATTTTGCCGACACGGTATTTCACCTGACCGAGGAGCAGAAGACGCTGGCAAGGGACTACGCCCAAAACCTCAGCCTGTTTCTGGGCGATGGGATGTTCCAGTACACAGAATACGGCGGAACTACGATCACCTCCCTGGGCAATGTCCGCTTTACCGATGGGGCCACGGAGGTGGTCTACTTCAATCAACTGGACGAACGCTGGGCCAATGAGCCCTACGGCACGGACAACATCGGCGGCTATGGCTGCGGCCCCACTTCCATGTCCATTGTGGTGTCCTCTTTGACAAGCGACATCGTTGACCCTGTTGAGATGTCCGAATGGGCCTATGAAAACGGCGGCTGGTGCAGCAAGAGTGGTTCTTATCACGCCCTGATCCCTAATGCGGCCAAGGCGTGGGGCCTGCCCGTGGAGGGCTGCACGGCCTCGGAGCCCCAGCGCATTCTTGACGCACTGAGCAGCGGCAAGCTGGTGGTGGCCATTATGACCAAGGGGCATTTTACCTCCGGCGGCCACTTCATTGTCCTCCGGGGTGTGCAGGACGGGAAGATCCTGGTGGCCGACCCGGCCAGCTACACCCGCAGCCAACAGAGCTGGGATCTGTCCATCATCCTGAACGAGGCCAGCCGTGCGGCGGGAGCGGGAGGTCCATTCTGGCTCATTGGGTAAAGAGGCGATCTGCGTTCTGAATTCTGCACACTGTTTACAAAAAGTTCAAAAAATTCAGGGCCGGTTTTTCTGAAAAACTGTGCGTAATGAAAATAGGAGGTTTTTTCATGTCCCAGATTCCTTGTCGGGTGTTCGCCTTCCTCTCCGCCGTGGAGGGAAACTGGCGAAACGCCATTTATGTGGAGTGCGGGGAGCATACTTGCCCCCATGCCAACCAGTGCGGCGCCGTCCTGTTTGCCGCCGACGCCGATGGTGCGCCAATCCTGTTGCCGGCGGCGGCGGTCAGGAGGTGGACAAGCTGGAGTGTATGGCCTGTCTGGAAAAGCAGGCGTTTGTGGCGGCCTACCGCCAGTTCATCGACTGGCACACAGACTGCGATAGGACTTGCTCCCTCCGCCAGCTCCTGGAGGCCCAGCCGCTCCCGCTCTGTAAAAGTCCCCCGGATACCGGGGAGAAGTAAATTGGAGGTGGATTCCATGCGTAAAAGAACAACCGTTAGATGTCCCTATTGCCATGGCCTGGCGGTAAAGCGGCCCGCCAGCTTTGTCTATGGGGAGAAAAATCGAGATCAGGAGGCTTTCGTCTATGTCTGCTCCCGGTATCCCTTCTGCGACGCCTATGTGGCCGCCCACAAGAAAACCGGTCTGCCCATGGGGACGCTGGCAAACGGTGAGCTGCGCCATAAGCGCATTCTGGCCCACCGGGCTTTCAACCGGCTCTGGCAGGAGGGGTATATGGGAAAGCAGGCCGCTTACCGCTGGCTCCAAGTCCAGCTCGGTCTGCCGGAGAGCATGGCCCATATCGCCATGTTTTCAGAATTCATGTGCGACCGGGTGATCGAGCTGTGCGGCACGTTTCTCCAGGGCGCCGCCAGAGCCGCATGAAGGGAGGAAACATCATGGGTAAGAATATCGTTTTGAATGACCGGCAGCGGCAGCTTGTAGAGCGCCACATGACTGTGGTGGATTGGGTGCTTCGGGACTACATAACGGCCAACGAGGGCGTTGTCGGGTTGGCTCGGGAGGATCTGCGGCAGGAGGGCTATGTGTGGCTGTGCCATGCGGCGGTCGCCTATGACGGAGTATCCGCATCCTTTGGCACCTACGCCCGGAAGGTAGTCCGCAACGGCCTGATCTCCCACTGCCGGAAGGTCAGCAGCCAGCCCAGTCCGCTGTCCCTGGAGCAGTCCTATACGGAGGGCGGACCGGAGCCCAGCGTGGGGGACCGGGCCGAGGAGATCATCGACGATGCCGACACCGCCGCCCTTCTAAGACGGCTCAAGGGGAAATATTCCGGGGTCACCAAGCTGGGAATCGAGGCGCTGGAGCTGAAGATCAAAGGGCTGGACGGCGCCGAGATCGCCGCCCTCTACGGGGTTCAGAGCAACCATGTCAGCGCCTGGATCTCCAGGGCCGCCCAAAAGCTGCGGAAGGATGAGTAGTTCCTGGCCCACTGCCCGCCCGGCGGGGCCGTGTTGTAATTTTCAACCGCAATTCGTATCAGTATAATAAATCCGTAAGAAGGAGTGATCCATTCATGGACAAGCAGACGATCTACACCGCCATTGGGCATTTCCAGCGCAGGACGACTGCCGAGGGCAGCTATCCGGTCATCCTCATCAACGAGCAGGAGTATATGGTGGATTTGCAGGAGATGATCCTGTGGACCTGCCTCAGCTGGCGGCTGCTCTCTCTGGAACAGATCCGGGAACTCTACCTCCAGAAAACCCGGTTCATGGAGGTCAGCTTTTCCCGGCCTTTCGAGGAGTGTGCCGCCCGGCTGGTCACACGGGGGCTGGCCGCCTCTGGCACCGGGAGGACCGGCTATGAGGCGCTGTACGATCTGCTCGCCAACCTGTTCGTTGTCCCGGTATCCGGCAGTTTCCCGTTGCGGGTCCTGGCCTTTTTGAAGCTGACCCTCCGTGACCGGGTCCCCTTCGGCAAGGCCCGCCGGCTGTTTCAGGCCGACCGCCCCAATGCGGAGGAGCGGCGGGTGCTGGACCTCTCCCGGCAGGCGCTGCTCTCCACCGCCGAGCTGATCAAGTGCGTGGAAACCGGGACCTACGATGTGTCCTCCGACGACAAGCTGCTCTTCGCACTCTATGACGATCTTGGCACCACCAGCAGGAACATCGTGTATCTCATGCGGGATAAGCCCAGCGCCCAGCCCACGGTCACCGCCATTGCCAACCTCTATCTGCGCCAGCAGATCATCTTCCAGAGGCTGTGAGCATGACGCCGATCCATCAATGGCCTCCGGCCATCCTGCGGCGGTGGGTGATACTTCCCGCCGTAGGCGCCGCCTGCCTCCTGCTGGGCATTGCCGTGGGCATCACGCAGAGGGACCGGCTGATGTTCTTCCTGAGCCTGGCTGTCTGCGCTGCCTGCGGGATCAAGGCGGTCCTGTTTTACCGTGTGGCGGCCCGGGAAGAATATACCGTGCTGGAGGGGGTCTGTGTCATGCTCCAGCAGAACCCCATCCGGAAGAGCCGCAGGGTCAAGATCGTCGATGGCGAGGATCAGATCCATGTCCTCGCCCTAGACAAGCGGGTCAAACTCCGGGTGGGGCATCTGTACCGATTTTATCTGCGCCAGCCCGGAGCGGCGCAGGCACTCTCTTCCCAGACGGCTCTGCCGGCCCCTCCCGATGAACTGCTGGGGTATGAGGAGATCGAGGACGCTCCCTCCGATGGGAACACGGAAGAAAATTTCTGAGGGATGCAGAACATGACCCCTGCATCCGCTCTTTCTTCTTATGAAACCAAAAGAAAGGCGGCGCTTTCCTATGAACAACTGGAACCAGAACAACATCCGGCAGCTACAGCTCCCCGCTCCCGATGATACCGATCCCCATCCCCGGCTCCTTCTGGACGGCTACGGTATCCATGCCGGCCAGTCCTTTTCCGCTCTCATGCCGGACGGCTGGCACGATATTACCCTGGAGGTGGGGTGGGACACCACTGGCCCGGGCTGCTGGTATATCTCCACCCCCGGTTATGCCCACATCTGTCCGGTGGGTCTGTTTGTGAAGGTTTGACCGGTACCGCTATATTTTGTGATTTTCGCCTTTGGTAATACAATATATAGTAAATACAGCTTGACAGCCACAAGATATTGTGCTATGCTCTATCTGTAATTGATTTTTGTGCGTGTCCCTTTGGGGATGTCGGGTCTTCGGATCTGTCCCGCAGGAGTTGAGAAGATTTCTTTTCCTCCCGCATTGCACACGTTGTTAAGTTTGTATGTAAGCGTCAGCGGTACAACTGCGCCCTCTGCGGCGGACGGTTGGATCACTGACGCTTATTTTATATATATGAGTATGGCCGAAAGGCAGAAAGGGGTGTTATGGCACAGGTTTTTCTCATTGGCAGCGTTACCGCCGACCTGGAACTGCGTATCAGTGCAAGAAAAGTTCCCTATATCCGGTTCGGGATCTCAGAGCCGGTCGGATACAGGGACAAGGGCGGACGTCAGGACTACCAGGTCTGGGCCTTCGGCTCGGAGGCGGAACGGCTGTCCAAAATGAACGTGAAAAAAGGCAGCCTGTTTTGGGTCAGCGGCCAGCTCCGGCTGGTGGATGATCTGGCGCCGGACCGCATCGGTACGGTGAAGGTGCTGAAAGTCATGTTCAAGGATGGCGGCTATGTTGCCGTGGGCGGTCGGCAGGACACACCTGCTGACCCCGCCACAGCGGCACAGCCAGCGGAACAAAGCTCCGGCCGGGACGGGTCCTTCCAAAAGGACTGCCTGGACGGAGATCGGGAACCATTGCCGGGATAATCTCAGCATCAGGGGCCGCATCATGTTTTCGTGAGTGAGATCGGAAACATGGTGCGGCCCCTTTTTTTGTTTTCCGGCAAAACAGTGAAAGGATGGTACAAATGCCGTACACAAAAATTTGGGGCAGCCTCTCGCTGCTCATCGGTGCGGTCATCGCCGTATTGGCCCTAGCCCGCGGCGCATGGCAGCTTTGGCTCCTGCTGGCGTTATTCACCGTTTGGGGGCTCTGGCTGGCGCTGACGGTCCTGCTGCCCTATGCGGCGGCCAGGCGCCGGCAGCGTGAGGCATACCGGCAGGCAGAACAGAGCCAGCCTACAGCCGGCGGAATGTCGGCGGAGAGCGGCGTGGGGCAGCTCCTGCTCCGGCACGTCAACTACCGCATTTCGGCCTATCTGAAGTCGGTCTATCCGACGGCCCGGTGGGAGTGGCGTGAGCAGCAGCCGGAACGGCTGATCCTGGAGGGCGGAACCGGACGCATCCGCATTTTCGGCGTCCCGGATTTCAACTTTGCCGATGTGCAGCTGGATGCTCAGGCCAACCTTCAATGCTCGCTGGTGAAGATCGTTCCCCTTGCCCAGGCGGACAGCGCCGGCGGCGAGAGCGGACAGCTTCCCCCCAACCAGCAGCCGGTGGACCCGCGCATCTGGTATGAGGTCCAGGGCCGCAAGGTGCTGGAGGGGCTGATCTCCGACCTCAACTCCAGAGGCCACAGCGGCCTGGAGATCGACGGGGACGGCTCCATCCACATCGAGGATGCGGAGGACGACGCCCATGCCGCCCTGCCGGGCTTTCCGGAAAAGGTCTATTGGCCGCAGCTGGTCAAGGTGCTGGAGGGCGAAGGCTATGCCGCCGAGGTCAAGGAGAACACCGTAGCCGTCACCTGGTAGGGGCGGCGCAACAAAACCGAAAAGGAAGAGGTGACGATTTTATATGAAAAGCGGCCTGAGCATCGACGAGCTGAGTGCCGAGGTGCTGCGCCAGAACTCGGCCAAGCAGGATTACCTTGTCAAGACCGGCAACCTCCAAATGGAGTCCTTCGGGGGGAATCCCTACCTGCGGCTCATCGGTGACGACGATGTGGATCTGGTGGAGCCCCTGGACATCAAAGCCACGGCCCACAGCCAGTTCAGCAGCTATCTGGACATCCCCATCAAGTATTACAACCGTATGCTCACCGAACATCCTGACCTGCTGGTGAGGAACGTCAACAGCTGGCTGGCCCGGAAATCGGAGCAGAAGATGGTCCGGACACTGGATGGAGCGGCCCGGGCGCTGGTCAGCAACCGGTACCGGCGTATCGACCACTTGGACATTCTTCAGGCGGTCCTGCCCATCATCGGGCGGCTGCCGGACGCTGTCTTTGAGAGCTGTGAGATCACGGACACCAGAATGTACCTCAAGATCGTCAACCCGAGGCTCCAGATGGATGTGACCCCCGGGGACACCGTGCAGGCCGGCCTCATCATCTCCAACAGCGAGGTGGGGCTTGGCTCCGTGTTGGTGCAGCCCCTGGTCTACCGTCTGGTCTGCTCCAACGGCATGGTCGTCAACGACGCCAAGACCAGGCGCACCCACTTGGGACGGGTGACTTCGACAGATGAGGATTTCCTTCTCTACTCTCCCGAAACCTTGCAGGCGGAGGACAGGGCCTTTGTCCTGAAACTCCAGGATACCGTGCGTGCTGCTGTGGAGGAGGCCCGCTTTGCCCGTGTCATCGACCAGATGCGCCAGGCCAAGGTGATGCCCCTCTCTACCGCCGACGTGCCGGGCGTCATCAAGCTGACAGGGAGTTCCTTCGGGATCTATGAGGCGGAACAGGCTGGCGTCATGCAGCACTTGATCGAGGGACAGGATATGTCCCTGTATGGGTTGGCCAACGCCATCACCCGGTTCAGCCAGGACGTGGAGAGCTACGACAGGGCCACGAAACTGGAGGGGATCGGCTACAGCGTAATGACCATGCCCAACACCACATGGAACAGAATCAACCAAAGCGCAAGCCTGGAAATGGCTGCGTAACAGTTTAAGGAGGAATTTTGATTATGACGAATCAGACTAATTTGGCGACCGTGGAGATCCCCACCGACCTGTTCGTGCTTCCCAATGCCGACCTGTCCGTCCCCGGCGACTTCTCTCATGAGGATCTGGCCGAGGATATGGAGGGGATGCGCCTCAGCTTTCCCCGTGTGAAGATCCCCGCCGGCGGCGTTCTCCAGTTCGAGCTGCCCGGCGACGATCCCGAGCATCCGCAGTATGCGGATAAGCTGACCGGGGTGCTGCTGTATCACCACGCCACCAACGGCTACTGGCCGCACCCCATGGATGATGAGGACAAGAACCCCATCTGCTCCTCCGTGGACGGGAAAATGGGCATCGGAGAGCCCGGCGGCGTCTGTGCTGCCTGCGAGCTTAACGCCTTCGGCACCGCCGAGGACGGGAAGGGCAAGGCGTGCAAGAATATGCGCTCCCTCTACCTGCTCCAGAGTGGGGAGCTCATGCCCATCATTCTCAACCTGCCCCCCACCAGCCTGAAGGGGTTCAACGACTTCATGAACGCCGCTTTCCTGACCCGTGGCCGTGCCTCCTATGGCAGCGTCATCGAGATCAGCCTGAAGCGCATGAATAACGGCAACCCCTACAGCGTGGCGACCTTCCGCAAGCTGTATGACTTCACTGGTGAGGAGCTGGCCCAGGTCAAGGCCTTTGCCACCAACTTCCGCCAGCAGGCCCGTGCCATGCTGGAGGAGCGGGCCAAGGCGCTCCAGAGCCAGCAGGACGACGGCTGTGACTACGATGGCTATGACCCGGCTGACGGCGGCGCCAAGGTCGGGGCCTCCCAGCGGGAGGAGCTTCCTCTTTGACGGTTTGACCGCAGCGCCGCCCGGACATCTGATGCCCGGGCGGCCGGCGGCCCCGCTGAGAGGGGGTGATCATCGGCAGCTTTATCCTGACAGAGCAGGAACAGCAGTTTGCCTGTGAGCATCACCAGCTGATCTATGGGTTTCTCAACCGGCACGGTCTGCCGGAGAGCGATTACTACGGCGCTGCGGCGCTTGGGTATCTTCGGGCCGTACACAGATATATGGACAGCGTGGAACTGAAACGCTTTTCCTTCTCCACCGTAGCTTATCGGGCCATGTCCCAAAGTGTTTCCCGGTACCGGCGCAGCCTGAGCAGGCAGACCGGTGCCGGGAACACCCTCAGCATGGACACCGGCGGCATAGACGCCGCACCGCTCCACTGCGGAATATCCGCTGCGGAGCGGGCGGCCTACGAGGAGCTGGAGGAGGCGCTGCTGCTGCACGCCCTGATACAAAGGCTGTCCCCCGGCCAGGCCGAGGTAGTACGCCTGCGGCTCCAGGGCTATGGGATACAGGAGATCGCCCGGCGGCAGGCTGTCGGCGAGAAGAAGATACGCAGTCTGCTCCGGCAGATCCGCAAGATATTTTGGGAAGTATGCCGTCAATAGGATACTTCCGCCAATTTGATATGGAGGTGTCAAGTATGAATCCCAACAAGAAGAACGTCGATCTGTGCGGTAAGGCCATTTTGCCTGTGGACGAGGGCGCCTGTGCGCTCCTGGCTTGCGGCGGTCACTACATCCGCACGTCCCGGGTGGTGAAGATCCACGAGTACACGCCGCAGATCCTGCGGTTTGAGACCGTGAACTCCAACTACTCGGTGGTGTTGACCCCTTCTCCGTTGGCGGCGGTCAGCCTGATCCCCATGGGGATGGCGGCCGCCTGAGCCTATGAAAAAGGCAGACGCCGTTTCTGACGGCGCCACAGTTTTGGGCCAGGGCAGGCAGCTTGCTTGCCCTGGCCCTGTCTATATGGAAGGAGCGAGCAACATGGATTACGGAGTATCAGACCTTGCGCAGATGGAGGCCGGGCTGAAGGCCAAGCCGGTCCGCCCCAAGGATTGGGTAGACTTCCGCTGCCAGCGGTGCGGCGCCTGCTGCCGCCACTTGACGGATAAGGTCATGGTGGAGAGCCTGGACGCCTTCCGTCTGGTGAAGTTCTTTCGGGATCACGGCAGGCCCTATATGACGATGGACGAGTTCTATGCGCAGTATGCCACACCGCTCCCCATTGCGAGGGGATACCCGATTTTTATGATGAACACCGACGGGCCCGAGGAGGCCTGCGTTTTTCTGAAGGATGGGGCCTGCTCGGTATATCCGGCCCGGCCCCGCACCTGCCGGCTCTATCCGTTTTCGGTGGGACCGGGGCAGCATGGACGGGATTTTATATGGTATCAATGCCTGGATGCCACGCACCATTTCTGCGGCGGCCGGGTACTGGTAAAGGATTGGGCCTATCAAAATTTCAACCGGGAGGACCGGGAGTTCGTCAAGCGGGAGTACGCTTCCTGCACGAAGATCGGCGCACTCCTGGCGAAGATGGACGCCTCGGTCTATGAACACGCACTGCCGATGATCCTTCTTCTGCGGTACAGCGAGTTTGATGTGGAGCAGCCCTTTCTGCCCCAGTATGACCACAATCTCCAGCTGCTGATGGACTACCTCCGCAGCCTGGTCGATGAAGGAGCTTGAGCAAGGCCAAACATGGAGGGTAAACACAGTGGCTGATTTCAATGATATTTTGGGTACAAGCTGCGGCAGTGCGGAAATTGACCGCATTATGGAGTTTGCGGAGGCAGTCTGCATGATGCCGGACCCTGCCGGGGAGTCCAAGTCCCTCACGGATGCAAGAGCAAGAGCGGCCCAGACGACACTTCAGCGAGCCGCCTATTATCGGGGACAGGGTATCCGCAACGATCTTGTCCACATGGTGGTGGAAAAGCGGCTGAAGCTCATCGCCGAGGCCACAACGGTAAAAGAACTCAGGGAGATCGAGGCGGAGCCAAAGCCCCGCTATACAGGGAACGGATTTGCGGCCAGCAAATTCTCTGTGCCGGAGGAGGAAATGATCATTTGGTCGCTCACCTCCTTGAAAGCCCCACTGATACCGGCCGGGTTTGAGCGGTACATGACCCTTTTCCAGCAGGTCTTTGGGGCTGTGCCGGAATAAGCGAGGTGCGGCGCACGTCCCTGTTCCACAGGGCTTACGCTCTGGTGAATGAGAAGAATTATCAACTGGAGGAATGACGATCATTATGAAATGTTTTGACAAAAAGGCCGGCCTTCTCCTGTCCGGGACATTCCGGGGAAAGGCTTGCCGCCTGTCTGTGGAGTGCTATCCCAAGACTGCAGAGATCAAGGCCACGCTCCTGCCGGCGGACGGCTCGGCGCCTATTCCGCTCACGCAGAACCTGGGCTAGCCTATGCCGCCTTATCAGGCGTTCCTGGACAACGGCATCTTGGAGCTTGGCAGCACTGAGTTCATGGACTATGCCGAGCGGAACGGTCTGGGCTATCTTGCGGACTTCAAGCGGTACGACAACGACCTGCTCACAGGCCGGCCCCGCAGGATCGCTGCGGTGTTTCAGTTCGACAAGGCCGCCCTGCGGAAAATCCACCCGTTCGGGTGCGCCCGCTATGAGCGGTACAGCCATCAGCTGAAATGCCGCCCCGCTTTCCGGCGGTGCCGGGCCATGGGAGCGTAAGATGGACATACAGCAATAGGAGGTTTCAGATTGAATTTTCACGAAACGGTCATGGGAAAGCGCTTTTTTGAGAGCCAGCTGCCCATGCTGATCACTGCCCTTCAGGGCATATCGGAAAAATTGTCCCGCCCGGTATCGGTGATGGAAACGCCAAAGGCCGACCCGGATTTTCTGCGGGAGTTGTACCGGCGCTCCGACATCTATGAGCCGACAGAGGAATCCCGTACCCTCAACCACGCTGCCATTGAGGCTCAGAGAGGGTTCCTTCCTCTCCTGCCGGAGGAGGGCAGAAAGGCGTTTGAGGAGTACCAGAGCATTGCGTCAGACCGCAGCGAGGAGTTTTCTCTGCGGGCGTTCCAGACCGGTTTCCAAACCGCTGTGCAGATGATGGTGTGCGGAATCACATTGCCCACACGGGGGGAGAGAACCAATGACTGAGTTAAAAGCCCGCAGGCCGAGCTGCCAGGGCAGGCCGTGCTATCTGCAATGCACGGGGGAACTCCCGCAGAAGGTCAGGGGAAAGACCCTCTTGCCCGGCAAGCGCTACTGCGCCGGCGATAAGCGGATCAGGACATTTCGCTCCGGCGACCCCAAGGCCCATGTTCCCGCTTGGTGTCCCTTGCGGAAAACACCGCCTGTTCTCCGCATCTACTGTGTTAAGAATAGTCTGGCCTGGGTCATGCGGGAGATGTTCCGCCAGGAGGGCAAGAAATTTCCACCCAGTGATACGGACTATGCTATGCGGTATGAGGGTGTGTCCCCACTGACGGCGGTACAGTTCCAAAAGGGCCTTTCCGAAACTGATGCGCAAGAGCTTTTGAAGGTGCCGGTGCATTGGGACGAGGTCATTGAGATCGACGACGGCCTGACGCCTTATTGCTTTCACATTCCAAACGGCGGAGGCCGGCCCAGGCTCATCTACTTCAAAGGAGAGCGGGCCCGGGAGAATCCCCTGGAATCGTCAGAAGATGATGACGAAGAAATGGAATAAGCGCCTAAATCCCGGCAGAGCAGCTACAAGGAGGATCATGCAGTCATGCAGATAAAACGGAAACTTGCCGGGCTGACCATCACGATGGATCTCACCGGCAACGAATTGTTTGGGGCCTATCAGGAGCAGCAGCGGTTGTTTGACATTGAGAACGTCCACCAGGAGCTGGTAGACCAGCCGGACAGTGAACTGATCCGGCAGTATGGATTGCCCCTGGGTGGGCTGGAACCGTTGGAGGATGAGATGGCCGCCAAGCTGCGGAGCAATCTCGATAAGGAGATGTCCTGGGACTATGCTCTCAGCGACGCTATCCGCTCCACAGCAGAACGGCATAAGCCCTTCCTCGACCAGCCACCAGACAGTCAAAATATCTAACGCAATAGGAAAGGCCTCGATCCCGCAGGGTCGGGGCCTTTCCTGCTGTGTTAGATGGGGAAGGCCTGGATGCAATGAAGAAGTACGATGCGCAGTTCCTGGTACAGATCCTCGTCCAGCACCCGGCCGACGATGGATTCCTTGGTGAGCAGCGGGTCATAGAGCGTCAGCAGCTCCATGACCGCCCGCTCATTTCCGGCCCTCGCCTCACAGAGCAGGTCCCGGAAGTTCATACCTCGCCGCCTCCCATGCTCCTCCTGACCTTCTGAACGGCCCGGTAGTAGATGGCGGCGGCGCCCTTGTACCCCAGGCCCAGCTCTCCGGCCAGAGCGGCGAAGTTCCGCTCGTCCAGAACGTGGGCCAGGAGGATGTACCGCTCCCGCTCGGTCAGGTCCATCAGAGCATACAAAAGGCGCTGGTTCTCAATCTGCGCCAGCGGGGGCAGGCTGGCCAGCAGATCGACCTCCTCCGGCCAAAGCTCCGGGTTTTCCATGGGGTCAACGCTGCTCTCCTGCCCCTGACGCTGAAACAGCTTTTACAAATATTGATATTTCTGCCGCTGAACGGCTTTGACCAGGTATGCGGTAAACCGGTTCTGTACCGCATTGACCTCGCCGGTTCCATCATTCCGCTTCCACATAGCGGATAACCTCCTTGTCAGAATTTTTGATGGAACTTCTGACGGGAGGGCCCCGGCATCGAGGCAAGTCAACTTTACAAATAGGAAAGCAGCCGATGGCACGCATTTGCGTATCATCGGCTGCTGATATTGCATTGAGATATCCACTGGCCCTATGTCCCATGGAGGGTGGCGGTCTGACCTGTGCAGGGTAGGAACTCGAATTATCTGCGCCACTAAAGTGGTGGGCTTGGTTATACCTCCAAGAAATGAAAAGCAGTGTGTCCAAACACATAGAAACGGTGGAGTATCTCAATGCAAAGTACTTCTTGGAAGCACATCGCATTATAAATCCCTTCCGTTTATGCACCCGGCACACAGGCAAGCGTTCCGTTTTACAACAAGGATACGATTGCCTTGCCGATATAAATGTTTTTAATGCTCAGATAAAATATGAGCTAAAGACGGCCTTGGCTACATCAGTGACCAAGGCCACCCTCGACTAATCTGCTCGCAACGCATCTACTGGAGGAAGGCCAGAAGCCTTAGCGGCAGGATACATCCCAAATATCAGCCCCATAAGCAGAGAAACAGCGAAAGCGGCTATCGTGATCCCGGCGTCCGGGAGCAGGATCGTATTGAATGTGACTTTCCCCAATATGAGGGTACCAAGGTATCCGACAGCGATGCCTAAGACTCCGCCCACACCGCAGAGAACCGCCGCCTCAATGAGAAATTGAGTGATGATGCTCTTTCGTTCGGCGCCAATGGCCTTGCGAATACCGATCTCCCGGGTGCGTTCCTTCACCGTTACCAGCATGATGTTCATAATGCCGATACCGCCCACAAGCAGAGAGATGGCGGCAATACCGCCCAGGAACCGCTGTTGCATTTCGTTGGCTTTGTTGTCCTGTTGTACGAATCCGCTGTCATTAAATACATTGGACCACCCTCCGTAGCGCTTGGTATATTCCTGCAAAAAGGAGGTCAGTCCGGATACAACACGAGGCAGAGCGTCCGCATCCTTGGCCTTTACAGTGAACTGACTGACCGCCTGATTGTTGTTCAAAATACGGTTCATGGTATGGGGCAAAAGGATCAACCTGTCCTGCGCTTCCATTGCCGACTTGATTCCTTCGGTATCCTCTTTCTTCCCCGCAACTTTTTCTGCCTTCGCCTGATAGATTCCAATTACGGTGAACGGGAGCCCATTGATGCGTATTTTTTGGTCAATCGGGTTGGAATATCCAAACAGTTCTTTTGCGGTAGCCGCCCCCAGCACGCAGACTTGGTGAAAGCCGTCAATATCCAGCGGGGAGATATCCCTGCCCTTGGACAAAGTGTAATTCCTGCAAGTGCTGAATTGCTCATTGCCCAGGTAAATCGTAGGATATGTTTCGTAATTATCACTGATGAGAGTTTTGATCCCGTATTGTATATTCAATCCATACAGAGTTTCATCCGGTGTAAAGCCGGCAATATTTTTGTGGTCTTTGGCACAGTAGCGTTGCAGAACAGTATTGATGCTTTCAAAGCTTGGATTGTTCGTGCTGGCCGACACTGTAACGCGGTTACTTCCTAAGCTCTTGTAATACTGCTGAATAGCCATATTCTGCCCTTTGGCGTAGGATACCATAATCATGACGGAGGCTAGGCCAATGATGACACCCAGCATAGTGAGGAAAGAGCGAAGCTTACTGGTGGAAATAGACTTAACAGCCATTTTGAGGGCTTGTCCTAAATTCATAAAAAGGCTCCTTTCCAGAAAGCCGAACAATATTTCAGTGGATAACTTCAATTTTCAAATCCGGGCGTTTTTCTCTCATGAAACGCCAGAATGGGATCAATTCACCGTTTGGAAAGCCGGAGGCGGAGAGAACGATTACCTCCGGGGAAGCTGCATGGAGGACATAAAATGTGCGGAAAACATGGACCTTTGAAAGTTGCTCATAGTCAAAGAAGTCGTTGCGGCCATTTTCCGTCAGCTGGATCTGTTCTCCAAAACGCACCACAGTTTCGTGCTTGGGGCTGCTCTGGAGTGGCGCAGGATGGCGGCACAAAAAGAAAAATGGAATGTAAATCCCGGATACCAGGCCGGCAGCGGCAAAAAAACCGGCAATCGCGGCAGGAATGCGCTGATGAAAGAAGATGAGCAGAAGGCAGAGCCCGGCCCCTAAACTGAAAACGAGGAAGCATCCCCGTAAAAGATTTTTACAGCACACTTGACTGACATATTCAAAGACCATCTCATCGGTGAGGGTATAGCGGTTTTCAAATTGATAGGGCATTAACAAAGCCTCCTTCGGGATAGACAGTCAGCCAGTTTGGAATAGCACGATAATACAAGAGGTTGATTTGACGCCCAGTAGCTGATCTGGGCCAGGAGCATACCGCCCAGCACATCTGCGACGACATGCTGCTTGGTGGTCAGGGTGGAGAGAAAAATGGCCGCAGCTATGCAGAGCGTTCCATATTGGATTCTTTTCGGAGTATGGGGGGCGTCCCGCACGCCCAGAAAGCACAGCCAGCTTACGAGACAATGGATGGAGGGGAAAAGATTTGTGGGAGAATCCATCTGATACAAAATGCGCATGAGGACAGACCAGAGAGAGCCTCCTTCTACCGCCGGACGGACATTGGTAGTGGGAATCAGCAGAAAAAAGGCAAGGCACACCGCTTTGGAGAGAAAATCCGAACAGAGAAAACGGTATGCTCGCTGTTTTTCCTGGCTGGCACAGTAGACATAGCACGAAACCCAGAAAATGCAGCTGGCGAGGTAAATTGATACAGTCCAGGACAAAAAAGGGGTAGCCCGGTCAAATGCTGTGGTAAAGTCATGGTGGGGCCAGCCGCCGGCAAGCAGCTTGGCGCCATAGTAAACCGTCTGGTTCCAGATGACCGCCAGGATCAGCGGCAGCCGTGCATAGGTGGGGATGTCAGAAAGGCGAAAATGAAATCTCATAGCGGCCTCTTTTCAGCTTTACCAAGAAACATCCCCTGTTCCACCCGCAGCTCCCTGCCGCCTGCCGTCTGCCCCTTGATATGAGGTGCCAAGGCAAGTCGGCCTTTTTGAAACAGCAGCACGATGGTAGAGCCGGCCAGCTCAAAATGTCCCATTTCAGCACCTCGCCGGACACGGCAGTTTTCCCGGTCGTTGACGATCCCGCCCACGATCAGCGCTCCAATGGCGGTCTGGATCACCGGGCCGAAATGCTCCGTCGTGAGCAGCGTCCAGACACGGCGGTTCAAGGTATAGACCGGATAGGTTTCACAGGCCAGGGGCTGGACGCTGTGGAGCTGGCCGGGGATATAGTGATTTGCCCCCTGGTAGCCATCATCAATGTAGCAGTAATGGTGATAATCCGAGGCACACAGGCGAAAGACCAGGCAAAGTCCGCCTTCGTAACTCTTTTCGTTTATGATCTGCCTATTCAGAAAATCATTTAGCCGGTAGTCGGAACCCTTAATGTGGAAGGTTCCTCCGGACTCTATGGAATAGACGCTCAACCACCCGTCGCAGGGGCTGGCCAAATGGCCCGGCGTCAAGTCGATCGGGCTGATCCCCGGCTTTTGGCGGACGAAGAAATCCCGGAAGGTGGCATATTTGGCTTTCGGATCCAGGCTGATCCCATGGCGTCTGGCATATCCACTTATCAGGAAACCGGAGGCACGGGAACAGAGAAATCTGACACAGAGCCGGTCTACCCGGCTGGCCAGGACTTCCTTCAAGAGGAAACGGCCGAAGCGTGTTCCGTAGAAAAAACGGACGGCGGCGGAGTTTTCGGTCATAGATCCATCCCCGCAAAAAGAAGAAGCAGCTCCGCACCGCCGCACAGTACCATTCCGATCTTTCCCACCACGGCGGGTTTTTTCAAGCGGAAGGGCGTCAGAAAAGCAGCCCCCATCAGCGTAAGCGCCACAGGCCCCCAAATTTGCATGGGCCAGGACCGCAGCCGGCCGATCCCAAAGAGAGCCGGGATTATGAGTGCGGATGAGGTGACAGGAAGGCCGTAATAGACCTCCCGGCTACCCGCCTCCCGCTCCTGCCGCTCCTCCTCGTCCACATTGAACCAGGCCAGGCGAATGAGAGCGCAGAGCAGGTAGAGGCCGGATATGTAGAAGCTGCCGCCTCCCCCGTTGGCGGCCATATAGACGATGACCGCAGGGAGCGCCCCAAAGCAGATCAGGTCGCTGAGAGAGTCGATCTGGATTCCGAAACGCCGTTCCTGGAGCGTTCGGTCCTTTTTGGTAGAGGCGATCTTTCCGTCCAGCATATCGCAGAATCCGGAAATCATCAGGCAGATCAGGGCGGTGTGGATATCGCCGTGAATGGCGTGGGTAATGCCAGTGAAGGCCACCAGCATTCCAAAGTAGGTCAGTACCACCGTGTAATTGTAGACGCCGAGCATAGTCGTTCCCTCCCATTTTATGTTTTCTCTATATCAAGTAGGCGAAGAACAGGCTGTATGCCAGGATGCACCAGGGCTTTCCCAAGACAATGATCCAGGTAAAGCGTTTAGCGGACATCCCTGTAAGGCCGGAGAAGTAGCAGAGAAAATCATCCGGGGCCAGGGGCAGCAGGATGGCCAGGAACAACACCAGCGTATAGCTCCTCTTGGTATTCACCCATTCGGCCCATTTTTCGTACTTCTCCAGGGGGATCATCCACTTGACCAGCTCCACGCCAAAGCGCCGGGCCAGAAAAAAAGCGGCAATGGAGCCGGCGCTGATGCCGATATAGTTACACCAGAATCCCCCGGCAGCGCCGAACATGCCGGCTCCTACGATACATCCCAGAAACCCCGGCAGAACGGGCAGGACTACCTGCAGGGCCTGGATCACCACCAAAATGAGGGGGGCAAAAAGGCCGAAAGAAGCCAGATAGCTGCGCAGGGTATCCTCTGACTGAAAGTGTCCCTTGAAGTATCCCTGGAGCAAAAACAGACCGGACAGAAGGAGCAAAAAAACAAAAATTCCCGTCAATATATTTTTTAGTCTGCGTGCGGACTGTTCCATGAAGCTGCATACCTCCGCTACTTGATACTGTTAAATCGTAAGCGGTATTTCTAAAAATCCGGCGGAAAAACTTCTGAAGAAATCTGAATTTAACATTTTCTCTCTATCTTCTTTTTTGCTCAGAAGATATAATAAAAGCATCCTGACCACAGGGAGGCGTACCCCATGGACCAAAAGAAAATTTTATTTGCCGACGACGACCCGGAGATCCGTGAGGTGCTGCGGCTTTTGTTGTCCGGCGAAGGATACCATACCGTGGAGGCCGCCGACGGGGCGCAGGCGCTGGAATTGCTGGATGACACCGTGGATCTGGTGATCCTGGATGTGATGATGCCGGGAATGGGGGGCTACGCCGTCTGTGCCGAGATCCGCAAGCGCTCGCCAGTGCCGGTGCTGTTCCTCACCGCCAAGGGGCAGGACTCGGACAAGACCATGGGCTTTTCCGCCGGTGGTGATGACTATCTGATCAAGCCCTTCTCCTACTCAGAGCTCATCAACCGGGTGAAAGCCATGTTGCGGCGGTATTACGTCTACGGTGCCAAGAAGGACGAAAGCGGTGGGATCATCCGCTGCTGCGGCAACATTGAGATCGACCCCGCCCAATGCAGGGTAACCGTGGATGGGCGTGAGGTCATATTGACCGATATTGAATACCGCATCCTGCACCTGCTGGCCTCCCACCCAAAAAAGATCTTCTCCGTCCAGAATATTTATGAGAGCATTTGGAACGAGCCCTATTTTTACACCTCCAACAACACTGTGATGGTCCATATCCGCAACATCCGCCGGAAACTGGGGGACGATCCGCAGAACGCTCACACCATCCGCACGGTCTGGGGAAAGGGGTATCGCATTGAGTAAACGGTTTTCCCGAAGTCTCAGCGCCCAGCTCATGGGCGGGGTACTGCTCTCCCTGCTGGCAGCGGTGACGGTTTTCGCCCTGTTCAGCGCCGTGGGGAGTATGATCCTGGAGCAGACAGTCTATGGAAGGGCATTCACAGACCAAATGGCGGACCGCCAGTTTTCCGCACTGCAAAAATATGTGGAGCAGGAGGCCATCACCGCCCACAACCTGCACCGGCTCAACGCCTGGTGCAGCCGCGGCGATCAGGTCTATCTGACGGTTTATATAGACAGCGTCATCCGGTACGAATCCCCCATCGCCGCAAATGGGGAATTGGAGGAGGAGGATTTTGACATCTCTCTGGAAAGCCCGGACCGGGC
This sequence comes from uncultured Oscillospiraceae bacterium, assembly GCA_948616425.1. GTDB lineage: Bacteria > Bacillota > Clostridia > Oscillospirales > Oscillospiraceae > Lawsonibacter. The sequence goes on along the minus strand of CAPGBJ010000047.1, from coordinate 59,332 downwards.
GTACACGCTGCGGCTGAGTGACGGGACACAGGCCCGGGCGTTCCTGTATTATTACGCCGGAGACGCCTATCACTATGGGGCTATGGGGCTCTCCGCCCTGCTGGCCTTTGCGGTATTCTCTCTGTGCTTTATTCTCTTTGTCCACCGAAAGCTGCGGTATGTGAAGCAGCTGAAGGAGGAATTGGACATCTTGGCCGGCGGGGATCTCCACTACGCCGTCACAGTCAAGGGTGAGGACGAGCTGGGGGAGCTGGCTCAGGGCATCGAGGAAATGCGCCGGTCCATTCTGGCCCACCAGGAGACGGAGGAGCAGATGCGCTCCGCCAACTCCCAGCTGGTCACCGCCATGTCCCACGATCTCCGCACGCCGCTGACCTCCCTGCTGGCCTATCTGGAGCTGATGGAGCGGGGCAAGTATGAGAGCGAGGAACAGCTGCGGCACTTCACCCGGCGCAGTCTGGAGAAGGGTCTTCAAATCAAATCCATGGCGGACAAGCTCTTTGAGTATTTTTTGGTCTACTCCTCCGAGTGGGAGCCGTCCGAGCTGGAACAGACCGACGCCGACAGTCTCTTTCAGCAGTTTTGGGGAGAATATGCCTTCTCCCTGGAGAATAACGGCTATACCGTGCATTGTGCCTTTGAGGAACTGCAAGGAACTCTGCGAGTGAACATGGAGCTGCTCCGCCGGGCCTTCGACAACCTGTATTCCAATCTGCTGAAATACGCCGATCCAACCCAGCCTATAGAGATCTCTTATGGCCGCAAAGACGGTCAAGTGCGACTGACGCTGCGCAACCATATCTCCCCTCAGCGGGACAAGCGGGAGAGCACCAATATCGGCCTGAGCACCTGCCGGCGTGTTCTTCAGTACCACGGCGGGAGCTTTGAGACGAAAGAGGACGACGGCATATTCCAAGTGGATCTTGCCCTGCCGCTGGCAAATGGATAAAAAGAGAGCGAGCGATCTTCATGAGATCGTTCGCTCTCTTACTTTATTACTCTATCACCTTTTCAAACCGAAAAAGACCGTCACCACCGGAAAGGTCTTCTCCCGTGTCCGGCTCATGGGGATCTGGATGGTGTGCGTTGTAGAACTCTACAATATGAAAACCGCATTTATTTACATAGAAGTGGATGTTCCGTGTTTCAAAATAGGGCGTCACGGTTTCCCATACCCGAACCTCCGGGTGGAGTTTCTCGATCTCGCACCATGCCGCATAGCCGACGCCTCTGCTGTGGATATGGGGCGAAACAAACAGCAGCTCAAGATCGCCCCGGTCGCCGTCGGTCCTGATGACGACTCCGCCGGCCTTTACATCCCCCAGCATGATGCGGTATGCCTTGCCGCTATTTATGGACTGCTCTATGGTTTCACGGGAGATGATTTCCCCATCTTCCTCAAAATGTTCATCTCGCCTCCCGAACTCCTCCAAAGCGCCATAGCGAAATGCCTCTTGATTATCGAGAATAAACTGTTCCCGATCCTCCTGTTGAAGGGGGACAAGCGAAATAATTATATCCGACATATTTGCTCTCTCCTGATACGAATAGATTTAGAATGAGGGGCCTTCTTATTATAGCTAAAGTAAATATCTTTGACAATTCCCTCCCCACAGTCTTCAGAAAAGTTCAGATTTACAGCGATAGAATATTAAGATTTTTCTGGGATAATCATCCTATATCCTATATTTCCAGAGAGGAGGATTTCTGTGCGTCTGGATACAATAAAACCTTTTTCGGAGGAATCCCGTGAAGCTGACCGCCTCATGCGGGCCTATGCCGCCGCGGAAAAAGTAGACCTGTATGGCTTGATGCGCCAATCCCGAAAAAACGCCAATCTTTTTGCTGTCTATGATGATAGCTTTTGCGGCTGCGTCTGTCTGTTCCCGTTTCGCTCGGCGATGTCTGCCATTTGCCTGTTTAGAGCGCTGTGCTTCATGGATCAGAGGCACCGTGACGGCTTATTGGTGCTCCTAAAAGAAAGATTTCCGCAATACGAGATCTTCTTGGATATCAAAATCTACGAATAACGCCAAGTTAAGAATCGTTAAGAACTTTAGTCCTAATGCTTTAAGGATTGCTTGCTATGATAAGACCATCAGATGCAAAACGGCATTCGCAGCCATCACTTTTAAGTGTGGCACAGTCCTGGCAACATCTGAAAATAATCATAGAAAGGATATGATCCAAATGAACGACAACAAGCTGAAACAGAAGGTGCAGCGTGGAGGGGCCCTGCTCCTCGTTGCCGTGATGTGCTTCACGGGGCTGGTGGGCTGCGGTGCGAAGAAGCCCAACAAGGACCTGAACAAGAAACCGGGGACGACCCAGGTGGAGCCCAACAAGAAGCCGTCCAGCAACAAGCCCGTCAAGAAGGACACGGGCAAGACGGACGTCGGTAAGAAGGATGACAAGCCCGCCGGCAAGGTGGACGAGGACAAGAAGGACGGCAAGGAGGACGCCGGCAAGGTCGACGAGGGCAAGAAGGACGATAAGGGCGCCGACAAGAAGGACGACAAGGGCGCCGCCGGTACATTGGACAAAGCTCCTGTGAAGAATCCGGTTAAGGATTCCGGCCAGAAGGGCACCGGCACCACCGGCACCACCCAGAAGGACAGCGGCAAAAAGGACAGCAATAGCACCGATAAGAAAAGCACCGCTAAAAAGGACAAGACCGCTAAGAAAAAGGGTAATGTCAAGGCTCCGACCATCAAAAAGGGTCCGAGCACAGGCAAGACCGGCAGCAAGGGCGGCAAGTAAGCATATACATCCGCTTTTTCATCTTTCCTCTCCTTTCTCATATAGCCCCGCGGCGGACACCTCCTGCATCATCGCAAGCGGGAGGTGTCCGCAATTTTCTTTAGGAAGGTGATCCCATGGACATGCAGACAATTTTAGTCGTAGATGATGACGCTGAGATCCGGGAGGGTATCCGCATCCTCCTGAGCGGAGAAGATTACTCCATTTTGGAAGCCGAAAGCGGCCAACGGGCGTTGGAGCTGCTGGCAGATACCATCGACCTGGTCATTCTGGATATTATGATGCCTGGTATTTCCGGGCTGCGTGTCTGTGAGGAGATCCGAAAAAGCTCTACCGTCCCCATCCTTTTTCTCACCGCAAAGGCCCAGGAGTCGGACAAGCTGATCGGTCTCACCGCCGGCGGCGACGACTACCTGGCCAAGCCCTTCTCCTACTCGGAGTTGAGCGCCCGGGTAAAGGCCCTGCTGCGCCGCTACTGCGTCTACCGGGGGAAGGCTCAGGGCGGAGCTTTGGACCGGGATAATATGCTCTCCTCCAACGGCGTCAAGCTCAGCCTGGACTATAACCAGGTGTGGGTTCAGGGGGAGGAGGTGGAGCTGACGGAGATCGAATACAAGATCCTGCGGCTGCTGATGCGGAATCCCCAGCGCATTTTCTCCACGCAGATGATCTATGAGAGCGTCTGGAATGAACCCTATTTTTATATCTCCAACGGGACTGTCATGGTACACATCCGCAAGCTCCGGGTGAAAATTGAGGAGGATGCCCAAAACCCCAAACGGCTGAAGACGGTTTGGGGAAAGGGGTATCGGTTTGAGGTGAAAGCAGATGAAACATAGAGCCTCCAGCCTGACCGCACACTTTGGCCTGCTTCTGCTCCTGTCCGGCGCAGCCGCTGTGCTGGTATTCTGCTGCCTCCGCTTTGGCGGCGGCTGGCTGTTGGAGCAGTATTTCGACGGTTCTGACTTCCAGCAGCAATACAACGAGCGCCGGATCCGGAATTTTCAGTCCTATGTGGAAGAAAACGGTCTGGCCACCACGGATACCGCACAGATCACCCACTGGAACAAGAAGCATCCTTTGATCTTAATGGAGGTCTACCGTTCCAATATCCTGCGTTACACCTCTGCGGCTCCCGAAGAAGCCCTGGATAACGAGACGGAAGTCCCCTACTACACATGGGTCTCCTACTATGAGATCCCCTTTGCGGACGGACCCGCTGAGGTGGTGATCTACGCCGACGATACCTACCGGTTCTTTACCTGGCTCACGGTGCTCTCCCTCGGCATTGCCCTGCTGGTATTTCTGGGCGTTTTCCTATGGGGCAGCCGGGGCCTGGTGCGGTATATCTGTCAACTCAGTGTGGAGATCCAGGCCATGGAGGGCGGCGATCTGGATGTGCCCATCACCTTCCGGGGAAACCACGAGCTGACCCGGCTGGCCCACAGCCTGGACTCCATGCGCCGGGCTTTTCAGGAGCAGAAGGAACAGGAGATCAATATCTTCCGGGCCAATCAGGCCATGATCACCGCCATGTCTCATGATCTGCGCACGCCGCTGACGACGTTGCAGATCTACACCGACATTCTCCGGTATAAAAAATACCGCCCGGACCAGCTGGACGGCTATCTGGAGAAGATCGACGCCAAGGCCGCGCAGATCAAGCAGCTTTCGGAAAATATATTTGAATATTCGCTGGTCTCCAGGCATCAAACCATTGAGTTGGAGGCACCCCGCCCTGTTCGGGATGTGTTTCATGACCAGCTGTCTGAGATGGCAGTCTATTTGACCCAACAAAATTTCTCATTCGAGTTGGAGCTGGACTGGCCCGATCTCAATATTTCCATCTACCCACAATATATCAAGCGATTGATGGACAATGTACTGTCCAATTTGGTGAAGTACGCTGATGCAGAGCTTCCGGTCTTGATCGCTGTGATGGAAAAGGACGACGGAGTGGCGATCCTTTTTCAGAATAAGATCAGCAGTACCCCGCTCCAACAGGAGGGCACCCATATCGGCCTTGCCAACATGAAGGCCATGATGGAGAAAATGGGCGGAAGGTGCTGTGCCGGCCAAACGGGATCGATTTTCCAACTGGAACTGTGGTTCCCCTCCGCCCCGCCAAAACGCTCCGAGGAGGATGCGCATGAGACGTAGTATTTCGTATTTTTGGGCGGCGCTCAGCATGATGACTCTGCTTGCGGGGTGCAGTCGCCCGTTGCCGACACCCTCAACAGAGCCGCCGCAAAAACCGTCCGAGCAGACCGCAACTCCAGCCATCCAGGCGGGAACATGGTGTGTTTTGGGAAAAGACACGGCTGCTTATTACTTCTTTGACGCAGACGGAACATCGGGCCGGACCGCCTCGCTGGAAAACGGGACGGGGTTAGGGTTTACCTATTCCATCCAGGAAAACGAGGCCACTTTTCACATGGGTTCTGCCGATGTGAGCACAATCGGCAAACTGGAGAAAACTGATGATACCCATTTCACCATCACTTGGGAGGACGGGCGTGCAGAAAGTATGACCTATGTATCAGCGAAGGGTTATACGGAATTTAAGTTCTACACCAACGAAGATCTTTGCCAGATGGCAGTGGACTACTATACAAAGGCCACGGGGGAAAACGTTCCCCAGGCGGCCGCCGATGCCGACCCGGAAACCGTCAGCATTCAGCTCTATATCAACGCAGGCGACCACAACTCCACCTGTGCCTGGTATCAGGTAAACCGCCAGACAGCAAAGGGGATTGACGCAAATACCGGCGAGTCCATAGATTTGAGCATATTGAAAAAGGAGAGTCAAAATGATAACCGTTGAACATTTGACAAAATGCTATGGCAGTTTTATGGCGATAGATGACCTTTCCTTTGAAATTGAGGAGGGGCATGTATATGGTTTCTTGGGACCAAACGGTGCGGGAAAATCCACCACGATGAACATTATGACCGGTTGCCTTTCTGCCACCAGCGGAACTGTCCGCATTGCCGGACACGATATATTGGAGGAGCCGGAAACTGTGAAAAAACTGATTGGATATCTTCCGGAACATCCCCCGCTGTATATGAATGAAACCCCGCTCGAATATTTGCGTTTTGTGGGCGAGGCAAAGGGGCTCAGAGGCACAGAATTGCGACAGCAAGTGAATGCGGTCATTCAGCAAGCCGGTCTAAGCCAGGTGCAAAACCGCCTGATCTCCGCACTTTCAAAAGGCTACCAGCAACGAGTAGGAATTGCTCAGGCTCTCCTTGGGAACCCCAGGGTCATTATTTTAGATGAACCCACCGTAGGGCTTGACCCTATTCAAATCATTGAGATCCGGGATCTGGTCAAGCAGCTTGGAAAAAAGCATACTGTAATTTTTAGTTCCCATATCCTTTCTGAGGTTCAAGCGATCTGTGAGCAGGTACTGATCATCTCAAACGGCAAACTGGTGGCCTTTGACACACCTGAAAATTTGGAGAGGCTCCTTACTCAATCGGGAGATATTTTTCTGCGGACCTACGCCAGTGCAGAGGAGGCAGACACCATTCTGGGCAATATGGAGCAGTTTTCCAACTGGGAAAGCACGGTTCAGGAGGATGGCAGCCTTGCTGTGTTGATTCGAGCAGACGGAAATAAGATTCGTGAGCTGTGCTGCCAGATATTCTTTGCGTTTGCGGAGCGCAAAAAAGCAATTTTTGAAATGTCATCGAAAAAGGCCAGCTTAGAAGAGGTGTTTTTGGAGCTCACAGAAGAATCAAAACGTGGCGATGCAGCCGAAGAGCATCTTATTTCAAAAGACGGCGCCAACCTTTGTGACGATGAGGAGGCAGAACAATGATCGCTGTATTAAAGCATGAGCTGCGCGGATATTTTTACTCCTTGGCGGCATACCTGTTTTGCGCTTTCCTGCTGGCGTTTATTGGCGTTGGCGCAATGCTCTATAATATCCAGTCCTCTGTTGCCAATTTTGAGCTTGTCTTAAAGTTTGTCTGCATTGGGCTGGTGATCATCCTCCCGGTACTGACCATGCGCGTCATGGCTGAAGAGAAAAAGCAGAAAACTGACCAACTGCTGTATGCACTGCCGCTCAAGCCATTGCAGATCATCTTGGGCAAATATTTTGCCCTACTGCTTATTTTCCTGATACCTATTATGATTATCGCAGTGTATCCGCTGGTTTTTGCCCGTTTTGGTGAGGTCTATCTGCCGACCGCTTATGGCTCCCTTTTGGCCTTTTATCTTTTGGGGGCCGCAATCATCGCAATCGGAATGTTCATTTCTTCCCTGACAGAGAATCAGGGCTTCGCAGCGGGGATCTCGATCCCTTTTCTGCTGCTTAACTTCTACAGTGTGAAATTGGCTGAACATATTTCAAGCACACCTTTTGGGACGCTCGTGGCCCTTTCCGTTCTTGTAGCAGCGGTCGCCCTGTTGGTTCGCCATCTGACCAAGAATGAGAATTTGTCATACGGTATTTTCCTGGCCGGAATATTGTGTTTGGGTATAACTTTTTTCTTCAACAGTGCTCTTTTCGAGGGATTGTTGCCCAAAGTAATGGCGCAGCTTTCTTTGTTTAGCCGGTTCTATATTTTTGTAGATGGGGTCTTTGATTTGACCGCTGTGGTATTCTTTCTGTCTGTCATCATATTCTTTTTATTCTTATCTACCCAGTCTTTGGAGAAAAGGAGGTACAACTGATGAAACTGCTTCCCTTTTTGAATAAGGACGAGAACGTCCGTTCCAGGGAAATTGCCTTTCAAGGCGGAGCCTACTCTTTGGCTGTTACCGCCGTTGTATTGGCCATCCTTGTTGTCGTCAATATTTTGGCCTCAGTTCTGCCTCCTGCTGCGACAAAACTGGATATCAGCGCCGCAAAGCTTTATTCCATCACCAGCAACACAAAAACGGTTGTCAATTCATTGGATAAGGACGTCACGATCTACTGGATCGTGCAGGCCGATCAGGAAAATAAAATCATAGAGAACTTGTTGTCCAAATATGACAGCCTTTCCGAGCACATCAAAATCATCAAGAAAAACCCGGACGCCCATCCTACCTTTGCCGCAAAATATACGGATAAGGAAATAAAAAATAATAGTTTAGTTGTAGAGTGCGATGATCGAAGCCGATATATCAGCTTTGATGATATTTATGTCGCCAATGTTGATTATACAACCTACACCGCCACATACTCCTTTGACGGTGAAGGCGCTGTCACCTCCGCTATTGACTATGTTGTCAGCCAGAGCCACCCCAAGGTTTATGTGCTGGAAGGTCATGGCGAGGCTGCGTTTTCCCCTATTTTTTCCAATCAAATGGAAAAGGACAACATAGAGCGAAAGACATTCTCCCTGCTAAACCAGGACGCCATACCCAAAGATGCCGATTGCATTTTGATTCATGTTCCATCCACCGATATCTCACAAGAGGAAAAAGATCTGTTGGCCAAGTATGTATCGAGCGGCGGGAAGCTGATGGTAATGGCTGGACCTACCAAAGATGGGACACTGAAAAACTTATATAGCCTGCTGTCCGACTATGGCATATCTGCCTCCGATGGGGTTGTGGTCGAGGGCAGCAGAGACCATTACGCCTTTCAAATGCCGTATATCATGCTTCCCAATCTTCAGAGCCACAAAATCACCGACTCGCTTCTTGATGGAAAATATCGTGTGATTGCCCCGATTGCCCAAGGCTTGACGGTGGGTAGCACAAATGGCGGCAGTGTGAAAAAACTGCTGACCACCTCGGACGACGCCTTCAGCAAAACAGCCGGCTACAATATCGAAACCTATGAGAAAGAGAGCGGGGATGTGGATGGGCCGTTTGCGCTTGCAGTCTCCGTGGAGGCAAAAAATGGCGGTTCAATTATCTGGATTTCCTCCTCCAAGTTTCTCGATGAACAGTTTAACGCCTTCTCATCCGGCGCAAATCTGAATTTCACCATGAACGCACTCGCATCTTTGTTGGGGGATCGGGAAGCGGTATCAATTAGAAGCAAACCCCTGAATTACAATTATCTGACCATCAACGACTCCACCGCATCCCTCATCAAAACGGTTATGATCGGCATATTGCCTCTGGCATTTGCGGCCATGGGAATAGCTGTAGTTGTAGATAGGAGGAAGAAACGCAATGAGCAAAGCTAAGAAGCTCTACATACTCTTGGGCATTTTGGCCGCCTTCTCCACGCTCACCTTTATAATCAGCCGACTTGAGGTCCAAAAAGAGCAGATAAAAATGACCGGCAAAGTCATCTTAGATATATCAAACGATACTGTGACGGCATTGTCCTGGAAAACCGATAATCATTCCTTAGCGTTTCAAAAAAAGGATGGGGCCTGGTATTACACCGAAGATGAAAATTTCCCTGTCAATGCCGAAAAAATAGCAAGGCTGCTGGGACAGTTCCAGAAGTTTGGCGCCTCTTTCGTAATTGAAAATGTAACGGACTATAAGCAATATGGTCTGGACAAGCCCACCTGCACGATCCATATTACAGCCGGTGAAAAAAGCCACGAAATCCAGCTTGGCGCATTTAGCAAGATGGATTCGCAGAGGTATGTTTCCATTGGCGACGGCTGCGTTTATCTGGTAAAGCATGATCCGCTGGAGTCTTTTAGCCAAAAACTCAGCGACCTCATCCAGCACGATCAGATCCCCAGCTTTGCGGAGGTAAAGACAATACAATTTGCAGGAAAGGAAAACTATCATATAAATTTTGAAAAGGACAGCAAACAGACCTACTGCGCTGATGACCTCTATTTTACAGACGGCAAACCGTTAGATACTGCTGCTGTTAAAAAATATTTGAACAACATCAGCGGCTTGTCCCTTTCTGACTACGCCAGCTACCATGTATCTGATTCGGAATTAAAGCAGTTTGGACTGGATCAGCCGGAGCTGACAGTGACTGTAAACTTCACAAAAACTGACAAGAAAGAAGCCGAAGACGAAACCTTTGTGATTCAAATTGGCCGTAATCAAGAAGAATTGGCGGCCGCCAAACAGAGCGGAAAAGAAAATGCGGAGGACAGCGTAACTGCATACGTTCGGGTTGGCAGTTCCCAAATCGTGTACCGAATCGCTGCGAAAAGCTACAAGACTTTAATGTCGGCATCCTATAATGAGCTTCGCCACAAGGAGGTTTTGACTGCCTCTTTCGAAGACATTGATCGTATCTCTATCTCTTTAGAAGGAAATGACTATACGTTTACTTCTAAAGGCAGAGGACATGATAAAGCATGGTATTATAAAGAGGACGAAAAATTAAATATCAACAGTTTTCAAAGTGCATTGAGCGGATTAAAGGCAGAGAGCTTCACTTCGGAAGAACCCACACAGAAAGAAGAGATCGGCCTGACTGTTTATCTAAACAATGCGTACCACCAAGAAGTTTCCATCCGGCTATATCGTTACGATGGAAACAACTGCCTGGCGGTAATAGATGGCACAAGCTCTTCGTTGGTTCCCCGCAGCAGCGTAGTAAATCTGATAGAGGCAGTGAACAAAATTGTTTTGGCATAATTTTGATGCGATTTTTACAACAGTCAATTTGATCAGGCCCACAGAAAGGGACACAAAATGAAAAACAGGGAGAATGAAAAATATGTGAAGCTGGGGATCACCGGTGTTGTAGTTTCCATTATCAGTCTGTTGTGCTTTTTTGTGCTGTTTCGGCTCCCAGCTATTTTGGCATTTTTCCAAACGGTAGGAAAGATTTTAACACCGTTCCTCTACGGTGCGGTGATTGCCTACATCCTTGCCCCGATCTGTAACCGTTTGGAAGACTGGATAGGAAAGGGGCTGCCCAAGAGAAAGCGATTTGTTGGAACACTGTCCATCCTGCTTACTCTGCTGTTTGCCCTGTTGCTGGCGGTGGCACTGGTCGTGCTGGTGCTTCCTCAATTTTGGGAAAGCATCGTTGGCATTTTGAGCGCCTTACCTGCTCAAATTGAAAACGCTATTGACTGGTTCCACAATCTTTTGGCCGATCAACCGGAGCTTCAAACCTGGTGGGGCGGCTTTTCCGGTAAGGCTATTTTGAAATTTGAGAGCTGGGTAAAGACAGACCTTTTGCCTACCGCCCAAGCCGTTCTGAATGGCTTGGGCATACAGGTAGCCGGTATATTCAGCATAGTGAAAAACCTGTTCCTCGGAATCCTGATCTCTGCCTACCTTTTGGCGGGCCGAAAAACCTTTGCTATCCAAGCCAAGCTGCTGCTCTGCGGAGTTTTCCCCCGCCAGTGGGCTGATATGGTCGAGAAAGAGGTGCGTTATGCGGACAGGATGTTTAACGGCTTTTTAATGGGGAAACTTCTGGACTCCGCCATTATCGGCCTGATCTGCTTTGCCGCCGTCAGCATTATGCGCTTTGAATCCGCAGCTTTCATCAGTGTAGTCGTGGGCGTGACCAACATCATCCCCTTCTTCGGCCCGTTCATTGGGGCGATCCCCTGTGCATTGCTGCTCCTGCTGGTAAACCCGGCGCACTGTCTCATGTTCCTTGTGTTTATCATTATTTTGCAGCAGGTCGATGGCAACCTGATCGGCCCAAAGATTTTAGGAAATACCACCGGCTTGAGCAGTTTTTGGGTATTGTTTTCCATTTTGCTATTCGGCGGTCTGTGGGGAATTACCGGGATGATCATCGGCGTTCCATTGTTTGCTGTACTCTATGACATCTTCCGCCAGTTGATTCGCTTTGGCCTGTCCCATCATAACCGGGATGATCTGATAGCGAAATACAAGCTGACAGAAACCGATTTGACTTAGGTCTGCATTCCGGCCCGGCATCGGCGCTTTCCTGACAGCCCCTCTCTGCGGCAGGGGTCGCAAGCGCATGCTCGTCTTATCTGCCAATAAAAAAGAACCGGAGATCACCATTGCCCTGCCATACTATGAAAAAGATGGCGTTATGGTTTATGCAGAATTTGATTACATAACCTATGACTCCGCTGGAATGTCCACCAAGTCCAACCTACTGGATTTGGAGAATCATAAGGATACAGGCGGAAGCTATTTGAACGGCTTTAACTTCGAACAGAAGGTAAACGCTGATCTCACCGTTACGCTAAAGTGGATAAATCTGTATTTGGAATACGGGCAGAATACTTTATCCCGTAAATCATTATCAGAATACTACCTGTTCACCGGTGGACAGCAATGAAGTGGTACTTCCCTCCTGTGAGAATGGCCCTTGCGTAGTAGGGGGGCATATCGCCAGGATAAAAAGGAGGAGCCTCCCATGGATCACATATCCTTCAACAGCATCTATATGCGCTTCGGCGCCGGGCTACAGGCCTGGGTGGAGAGTCGGATGCGGCTCTACGCCAGTCGGGACGGCTCCCTCCTCGCCCTGCGCAACGAGGCGGGAGGCTCCCTACGGGTGGAGGTCCGAACCGGCTGAGGCATGGATCTGCGCATTAGCTCCCGGAGCTTGACTCAGATCCTGGAGTATTGGCATCCCACTGGTAGGCGCATCCCCGTCGTCTACGCCGATGGCCCCGACGCCATTCTTCTTTCACGGCAGGAGAAGCTGGAGGAGGACATGAGCGAGGCGGAGTTCCTCTGCCGATTTCACCCCTTGGCAACGGAGGGAGTGCGGAGCTATGGGGTGGAAGTGAGGGAGGAAGGACTTTCCTTTACAAAGCCTTTCCCCCCTTGTCGGGCGCCGATCCGCCGGGGGAAAACCCTGCTTTTCCTCCCTGGCTCTGGCCGGGAACTCTCCACCCGGAAGATGGCGGGAGGACTCCTACTTCAGGATAAGAACCTTATGGGGTTTGCCCGGCAACATTGGGGCGGAAAGCCCCTCTTTCGCCGGGAGATGGAGGGAGCCGTCCTGATTTCCCCCCATCCCATCGAGCTTGCTATGTATGAGGCACCCGAACACTTTCTTCCTTTGGACAGGGAGATCTCCCTCCGAGACAGACACTCCGGTCGGAGTTTTTCTCCTTCTGGAGGACGGCGGAAGAACTCTGCCCTCCTGTGGGGAACCAATGTATCCATAGTGCGCTCCAAAAGGCTGTGGGTCACCAACACCAGCGGCATCAGAAATGTGAGCCGGAACCGGGGACTCTGGATGGGAAAGATTGGGTTTTCCCGTCGGCAGTTTTTTCTGGGCCGGTATGCGGATCTGGCCGACGCAGCGGCGGTGGTTCGGGAGGCAGAGAAAGCCAGGGATGAGGTAGTGGGCCAGCTGGATCAGCTCCAGGATCGTGCGGGTCAGGAACTGGAACGGCGGCTGGACAAGCTGCTGGAGGACTTTCGGGATAAAAGGGCTGCAGCAGCTGGAGCGAATGAGAATTGAGTGCGGCGCAGCTGCGCCGTTTCAGCGGGAGGGAGTGGAGACAGGACTAACAGGCCAACACGCTTATTGGCGGTATCTTTGGGACAAAATGTCCCAAAGCTGGGGCGGTACTTTTACAGTGCCGCCCCCTTTTCATGCCCGGCGGCATCCTCGCTGCTCCCCCTAATCGGAGTTATAATATAACTGTAATGCCGATCCCTTTAGAATTCTTCAGATTTGTTCAGTGGATCTTAAGGGAATTGGATAGCAACATTTGTTATAATAAAACTGCCTGACAAAGAATTTTGCTGAGCTGTTTTCAGCATCCCACACAAGGAGGCCACAAGATGGGAATTTTAATGAACCTCACCAGCCGTCTTCAGGCTGAACCCGTTCTGAAAGAGTCAGAAGGAAAGCAGCCTGAGCGAGCAAGCGATGCCGCCAGCACGGCGAATCTCAGCAAGACCGAGCCGCTCACGAAAGTCGTGAAACTTGACCAGGTCAGCGGACGAACTAATGTTGTCAAGTCCGGTGAAACGCCCGCGCATCAGCGGCCCGCCTACGACCAGTATGTCCCGGAGAAGCCGGAGGATACTGTATCCTTTGGTCACTATCGGCCGGTCAAGGATGAAAATGGTGGCACACAGATTGTGTTCACCAAACCGACAGAAGAAACACCCCAGACCGGTGATGTGGACAAGCTGGCAAACAGCGAACAATCCGCCAATCAAAGTGAAAATTTCGAATCTTTGGAGCAGGATCGGGATGCCGCTGGAAAACAAGTTGAGGGCAAAAAAGATTCTGACAAGCAAAGCGGATCTGACATGGAGCAGATCTCTGGCGGGAAAAACAAGGTCCAGGAGCTGAAAACCAAGAAAAAGCAGCTGGAGCGGGATATCAAAGCCGCCACGGATGTACGAACAGCCAGCAATCTGAAAAGGAAGCTGGCGCAGGTGGAGAAAGCCCTGAAAGCGGCGACCAAATAGATACATAGACCGAGATTATCGAAACTTATCACAAACAGGCCGTCATTTTGGCGGCCTGTTTTTGCGGAGTGAAGTTGGTGCGATGATATGCCACATCAAGTGTTTGCAGCAGATATATTTCACGATTTCTGCCTCCTAACCAAGTGCCACATCCAGTGCCAGCATGACGGTAAAGCCCGCCGCAAAAAACAGCGTTCCAAGGTTGGAGTGTTCCCCGGCGGACGCCTCTGGGATCAGTTCCTCAACCACCACATAAATCATGGCCCCTACCGCAAAACTGAGCAGGTAGGGTAGGGCTACTTGTCTGATTTGAAAATATGCTCCGAAACGAACCGTTCAAACCCTTCCGCTGTCACGTTTTGCCCGCCAGCCGCCTCCGGCAATGCTCCGGCAGATTCACCACCATCGTGCGCACAAAGTCCCGCGCTTCTTCCTCGGTCAAATCAAACCCCATCGCCGGAAGCCGTTCACGTATCAGCTCGATACACTGGAGCATATCCTTTGCCAGCAGAAAGCCGGTATCTGTCAGGTAGATTTTTCCGTATTTCTCCCGCACCAGAAGATTCATATCCATCAGAGTCGCCATCATTTTCGTGACAGAGGCTTTCGAGCAGTTCAAAGCCTTTGCCACGGCCTGCGTCCCCACGTCTGGAGTGCTTTTGCCCAATTCGTAGATCGCCAGCAGATAGCGAAGATGGGCTTCCCGTAATTCTGCCATAGAATCGTTCCTCCCCAACGAGAGGAGGCATGAGCAGATCCCGCTGCCCATGCCTCCTCACCATGTTTTGCTGATTTGAAGTTTTTAGTGACAGCCGCGGCAGTTCCCGCAGTCGCCGTTGCAGCCTCCGCCGGATTTGCGTGACTTCCACAAAGACCGGACAGCCAGTGCCACAACGCCTGCCAGTACCAGCAGAACGACAATTTCTCCAAGAGTCATGTAACGTTACCCCCTCACTGTGCGGCGGCCACGGAGGTCAGCCGCCGGGCGTTCTCCTCGCCCTGATAACCCTTGCGGAATAGCAGGTAGAGGATACCGGCCAACAGAACCAAGGCCACAACGGTCCAAAGGCTGAAGCTGGCGGCACCCGCGATCAACCCACCGAGCTGGTAGACAATCAGGGAGATCACATAGGCGAACACGCACATATAGCCGATGGCAAAGGCGGTCCACTTGGCGTTGTTCATCTCCCGCTTGATGGCTCCCATGGCGGCGAAGCAGGGGGCGCACAGCAGGTTGAAGATCATGAAGCTGTAGGCGGTGATGGCACCGAAGTCCGCCCCCACTAGGGCCCAGATCTCCTCGCCGTTCTCACTGACCTCACCGGCGAAGTGGTAGAGCGTGGCCATGGTGCCCACAACATTCTCCTTGGCAATCAGGCCGGTGAAGGAGGCCACGGTGGCCTTCCAGGCCATATCGCCCGTCCAGCCCAGAGGATAGAAAATCCAAGCGATGGCATTGCCGATAGCGGCCAGCAGGGAGGTATTGTTGTCCTCCACAGGGCCAAACACGCCGTCAGTAAAGCCGTAGCCCTGGAGGAACCACAGCACGATGGTGGACAGCAGGATCACCGTCCCGGCCCGCTTGATGAAGCTCCAGCCCCGTTCCCAAGTGGCCCGCAGGACATTGCCCATGGAGGGCGCATGGTAGGTGGGCAGTTCCATGACAAAGGGGGCAGGCTCCCCGGCAAAGGCTTTGAATTTTTTCAGCATGATGCCGGAAATCACCACGGCGGCGATGCCGATGAAGAAAGCGGAGACGGCCACCAGAGCGGACCCGCCGAACACCGCTCCGGCGAACAGGCCGATGATGGGCATTTTTGCCCCGCAGGGGATGAAGCCGGTGGTCATGATGGTCATTTTCCGGTCCCGGTCCTGCTCGATGGTCCGGGAGGCCATGATGCCGGGGACGCCGCAGCCGGTGGCCACCAGCATGGGGATGAAGCTCTTGCCGGAGAGGCCAAAGCGGCGGAAGATGCGGTCCATGATGAAGGCGACACGGGCCATATAGCCCACGTCCTCCAGAATGGCCAGCAGCAGGAACAGCACCAGCATTTGAGGCACAAAGCCCAGCACCGCGCCCACGCCGGCCACGATACCGTCCATGATCAGGCCGTACAGCCAGCCGCTGACGCCCAGGGAGGTGAGGATGCCGTCAAAGAAATTGGGGACGATCTCGCCGAACAGTGTATCGTTGGCCCAATCGGTGCCAAAAGTACCAATGCCCACGCCGCCGTCCGCAACGGAAGCACCCATAGCGATGGCGTAGATGCAGAACATGATCACCGCGAAGATGGGCAGGGCCAGAATTCGGTTGGTAACGATCTGGTCGATCTTGTCCGAGACGGACAGGCTGCCTTTTGCCGCCTTTTTCTTCACCGCCTTGGTGACCACAGAGTTGATGTAAGAATACCGCTGATTGGTGATAATAGACTCCGCGTCGTCGTCCAATTCCTTTTCACAGTCGGCGATGTGCTCCTCCAGGTGGGCTTTCGGGTCGGGGTCGAGACCCATTTCCTCCATAACCTTTTGATCCCGCTCAAAAACCTTGATGGCGTACCAGCGGAGATAGCTGTCCGCCACCCTGCCCTGGATGGATTCCTCAATGTGGGCCAAGGCGTGTTCCACGCTGTCCGTGAACACATGGGGTAGCTCTCCGGCTTGCTTCTTCTGGGCCAGGGCCACAGCCTTTTCCGCCGCCGCCATGCCGCCCTCGCCCTTGAGGGCACTCATTTCCACCACCTCGCAGCCCAGGGCGCTGCCCAACTTAGTAAGGTCAATGGTGTCGCCGTTTTTCCGCACCAGATCAATCATGTTCACCGCCACTACCACAGGCAGGCCCAGTTCAATCAGTTGGGTGGTAAGGTAGAGGTTCCGCTCAATGTTAGTACCGTCCACAATGTTGAGGATGGCGTCCGGCTTCTCGTTCACCAGATACGACCGGCTCACCACTTCCTCCAAGGTGTAAGGGGACAGGGAGTAGATGCCGGGCAGATCCTGGATGACCACATCCTTATGCCCCTTCAGCCTGCCCTCCTTCTTTTCCACGGTAACACCGGGCCAGTTACCCACGTACTGGCTGGAGCCGGTGAGGGCGTTGAACAGCGTGGTCTTGCCGCAGTTGGGGTTGCCCGCCAGTGCAATCTTGATGTCCATAGTCATTCTCTCCTTTCGATGTTAGCCAAGGCTAACTTATGGCGCAAAGAATAGCGGCCTCCTGCCGCATCAATTTACTGAATCTCGATCATCTCTGCGTCGCCCTTGCGGACGGACAGCTCATAGCCCCGGACATTCAGCTCCATGGGATCGCCCAGAGGGGCCACCTTGCGGACGAAAATCTCCACGCCTTTGGTGATGCCCATATCCATAATCCGGCGCTTCACCGGGCCTTCGCCGTGCAGCTTCACCACGGTCACGGTTTCGCCTACCTTCACATCTTTCAGCGTTTTCATCTTGCTCTCCTCCTTTTTGATTCTTAAATCATAATGCGGTTTGCCATGCTCTTGTCCAGCGCGATTCGGCTGTCCTTCACCTGCACAATCAGGTTCCCTCCGATTTCGCTGACCACCGTCACAGCGCTGTCCACCACAAAGCCCAGCTCCGCCAGATGCTGGCGCACATCGTCCTTGCCGGAGATTTTGCGGACCGTGACCGTCTCTTCGGCCTTTGCTATTGTCAGCGGCATCATGTTCTCGCCTCCTCCGGGTTGCAGTTAGTATTCTCTAACCTCGAAGTCGGCCTTAGTTTACTACGACTAACCGCCATTGTCAAGACCCTTTTCAGAAAAACTTGCATTTCTGGTTAGAATCTGCTAACCTATGCACAGAGATTTCCGTGGAAGGAGGATTTTTTGTGAATATCCACGAATCGGCTGAGGACTATTTAGAGACGATCTTAAAACTCCGGGAAGATCATGGGATGGTGCGCTCCATTGATATTGTCCATGAACTCGGCTTTTCCAAGCCCAGCGTCAGCATAGCGATGCGAAATTTCCGGGAAAACGGCTATATTCAGATGGACGATGACGGATACATCACGCTCCTGCCCCCCGGCGAGGAGATTGCCCGGCGGATCTATGACAGGCACAAGCTGTTGACACAGGTTTTTATTCAGCTGGGTGTTTCCCCGGAGACAGCGGCGGCGGACGCCTGCAAGGTAGAACATGATCTGAGCAATGAAACCTTTGAGAAAATCAAGGCCCATGCCGCTGGCGGAAATTGTCCGCTGAAACCGATCTGACCGCATAGGAGAAACCGGCCCAGGGCTTATGGGGCCGGTTTCTCCTATGCTATTTCAGCTTGATTCCAACAGATTTGTCATGCTCCGCAGGCTGACGCCTAACATAGAGAGGTTATGCAGCATGGCGGAGGTAGCCGGAGGCAGAATGTCCAAGGCTCCAAGGGTAATCAGCAGCATGGATAAGCCAAGGAGAACCACAGAACCCTTTTTCGTAAAATGGGCATCTAATGAGAAGCGTACTTTTGAAGTTTATGCTAAAATAAGGCCATCAAAAACGGGAGGTGCTGTATGCACGCATGGGAAACAATCGAACGCTCTTTGGATTTTATAGAAGCACATTTGGAGGAAGAAGTTACTATAGAAACAATGGCTGATATGGCTGCGCTTTCACCATTTTACTTTCAACGCCTATTCAAACGGCTGGTACACAAACCTGTCCAGGAGTATATCAAACTCCGCCGCCTGGCCAAAGCAGCAGGGGCATTACAGGCCACATCAAGGAGGATTCTCGATGTGGCTCTGGACCACGGTTTTTCCAGTCATGCCAATTTCACTCGGGCGTTCAAAGAGACATATGGGATCACTCCGGAAGAATACAGAAAAAAACTTCCTATGCTCAATACATTTGACAGACCGGAGATATCCATGAGCTATGTCTTGATTGGTGAGGGAGTGCCGTTGGTAATAAATGACATCGTTCTGGAAATTGACCGAAAGATTTTAACAGCGCCAGAACTCTATATTGGCCTTGAAGCAGAAATCAGTATTCTGGAACAAACACCAATTGGCGAAGCCACAAGTATAGATATGCCAGGACAACTTTGGCGTCAATACCATGTTGAAAAGGCAACTGTGGCCCCAGGCATCAACTCCGAAATAGAACTGGGGATGTCCTATTCAGCTAACTCTGAAAATGGGACATTCTTGTATTTTGTGGGTGGACCAGCAGAAAGACTCTCAAACCATATTTGGAAAGATGCTGTTCAGCGTGAACTTCCAGCAGGAGAATATATTGTTTGTAAAATCGAGGCTGAAAATTTTGAAAAACTGGTGACGACAGCGTTAAATCAGGCAGGCAAATATCTCTTTGGCACATGGCTGCCCCATCATAACCTTACGACTCATCCATTTTCAGCCGAAAAGTATTATCATACTCTGGATGTAGCCTATATGGAAATCTGGGTTGCCCCGCTTCCCATCCTTATTGATTAGCAATCAAAAACCTAATGCCGATCATCCAATGGAGCCGAACATGGCCCAAGGCACATACAGTTCTATTGAAGTGTTTTACTTTTGCAGGCTGAATATCAAATAAGTTGTTCTTCTACAGCCGCCGTGTCTGGATGGATGAGCAGCAATTTTAGTCTCTTTTCCTTGGCATAATTGACCGTCTTGCCGGTCCCGCTGCGGATAGAGCGGTCATCGTCATAGACCGCCAGCAGGCAGTCGGCCTGGTCCACTATATACTCGTTCCGCCGGCGGTAGTTGACTTCCGAGGTCTGCCCCTTTTCTCCGACCACAACGGTCTTTTCGCTGTGCCGGATCAGAAAGGCCAGCCGCTTTTTGCTCCGCTCGTCCCAGCCTGCGTCGTGGCCCTCAAAGGGAAGGGCCACCATCAGCTTTATCTCGCTGTACTCCGGCTGCTCTTTGAGCCGCAGCAGGATCTCCCCGGCCCACATATCCACCCCCAGGGCGCCGCCGACCCAGAACTGCCGCACACCTTGCTCATAGAGCAACACGAATTGATCCCGCATCCGCTTCTTCAGCCGCTTGCAGCTGTTGTTGTTCTCGTCGTATTTCCACTTGAACCGAGTGGGCCGGTGGCCGGTGATCGCACAGGTTTGCAGCATATTTTTTACTCCTTTCGACTGACTTTCCCCATTATATACGTTATGGCTAATTTAATCTATCAATGACCTGTTAATTTTTTACGCCATAGCGGATAAAATATTGTCCATAGGAGGGGTGCCTGTGGATGATTTACTCAATCAGATGGGGAAACGACTGGTGGCACGGAGAAAGCAGCTCCGGCTGACCCAGGAGGAACTGGCCGAGTGTGCGGACATGACCACCCAAACGATCTCCACCGCTGAAACCGGAAAGAAGGCCCTGCGGCCGGAGAATATTATCAAGCTGTGCGTCGCTCTGGACATCAGTGCGGACTATCTCCTGATGGGCAAGGTGGGGTCGGATGATTACGACCTTCTCTCTCAAAAGGTTTCCCAGCTGAACCCCTCTCAGTATCGGCATTTAGAGGACATGATAGACGCATATATCGCCGCAATCAATGAGCGGGAAACATGAGGCAGCCAGTCTCCATGTTCCCCGCTCGTTTTTTTATTTGCTGCGGAACGCCGCCAGGGAGTCCGCTATGGCCGCAAATCCGGCGGCGTCCAGATCTCCGTCCAAAACCGGCTCCGGCAGCTCCTGGGCCGCCTGGCCATCGGAATGGCTTTCCCCAGCTTTCCGATACCCCCGCTCTTCCAAGATCTGCACCACCAGAGCCTCCATCTCCGACCGGTCCATCCCAGCAGGCGGCTCGGCTGCCTCGGGAATCTCCGGCGTTTCCGGACAGTGGATATAATGGAGGATGGCGTTCACAAGGAACTGGGCTTTCCGGCGGCCCTGCCGGTTCAGCAGCTCCGCCACCTGCCGGTGGGACGGATCGCCGGGATTGAAGCCGATGGTGAATCGGTACAGGGACTTCTTCTCGGCCATGGGGCTCACCTTCTTGCGGCGGCTACTTGGTACAGGA
This sequence comes from uncultured Oscillospiraceae bacterium, assembly GCA_948616425.1. Taxonomy (GTDB): domain Bacteria; phylum Bacillota; class Clostridia; order Oscillospirales; family Oscillospiraceae; genus Lawsonibacter. The sequence continues at coordinate 38,318 of CAPGBJ010000047.1, read as the reverse complement.
TCTCATAGCCCCTGGCGTTGGCTTTGATGTCGTCCACAAGGAGAGCTTGTCCCACCTTGCCGGATTGCTCGATAAACCGCCGCAGCAGGATGGAGCCGCCGCCGATGAACACCACTTGGCCGGAGTGCAGGTCGATCATCCGCTCCCGGAGGGCGCTGAACAGGTCGCTGGCAAAGGCCGCCGTTTCCCGCTCCACCAGCCTTTGGACCTCATCGGCGTAATTCCCCTGTCTCCGAAGGATGGCGTCAATATCCCCCTCCTCCAGCAGGGTATCAAAATCCCCGTTGACCTTGGAGCGGATGCGGTTGTAGAGGACGATCACGCCGTTCTCCAAGGAATCACAGGTTCCAAGCTGGGCCTTGCCCTGCTTGATAAAGAGGTAATCGGCGGTAAACCCGCCGATGTCCACTACCAGCACCTTGGGGGCGCTGCCCAAAGACTGGAACATGGTCACGGCGGCGGCATAGGCCTGGGGAAAACACAGGGCATTGATGATCTCGATGGAAAACGCCTTTTGGTTGAAGGCGAAGCGGACTTCTCCCCGGTTCATGAAGTACTGCTCAAACCTCTGATACTGCGCTCCGTAGTGGGCCGGCGGCAGACCCACAGCCAGCTGAATAGGGATGGTGTCGGCAGAATAGGCTCCTCTGGCCTCGATCTCCTTGGCAATGGCGAACAGAGTGAGGATGAAAAACCGCTCATCCTCTGTCTTGTCCCGCCGGTAGGGGATGCGCTCATCCACCAGGGTGTAGTATTTCCCTCCGTACTGGAGAACTTCGCCCCCAAAGGGCGGCGTGGCGCTCTCCCGCAGACCCGAGGTAAAGGGCGCACAGAGAGCGTGGGTGGTCTTGACCTGTTTATTTCCGTGATCGACAGATACGAGCATGATAAATTCCTCCTTTTTGCTCTATACCTGTCCTTTACGATTTTAATACGTATAAACGCAACAAAAAGGCAGAAAAAAGGAGAGCGCCCAGCCATGTGGCCGGACGCTCCCTTTGTACGTTAAACTAATCTCGCCATCGCTTCTTCCAGCGAGACAACCCTGATCCTCATTGCGGCGCTCTTGGAAAACTTCAAGAGCGTTCCGTCCTCCTCATACGCTTTCGTGTAGTTTGCACGCACCGCAACGTCCGGCTCCTCCAAGTAGTCATAGACGACGCCCTCCTTGTCCATAAAGTGGGCCAGACCGTTTTCCACCCGCCTGCCGTTGACCTCCACATAGGCGGTCTCCGGCAGCGGCATCAACAGCTTTCCTCTGTCCTGCGTGCTGTCCACGCCGGGGAAATGGTCCCAGAGGCGGATCTGGCTGTCGAAGGCGCCGAACCCATATACATCCCGCTCGACATACTCGAACTGCTCCGCCGGCGTCAGCACCATCTCCAGAATACGGGTGATGTTATGCTCCACATGGGCCAGGTTGATATGCTCATGGGGGCGATGCTCATTATAGTACCCGGCGCTGATGTTGACGGCGGCGATCCCCAGATGGGGCGCAATGACCGAAATATCGCTGAAGCTGCCGTATGCCTCCTGGAACCCAAACTCCGTGATGAAGTCCACGAATTCCCGGTTGTCGCACCCATAGAAAACGGCGTCGTTATGCCCCCGGCGGTCCATCTCCACGATGTAATTGACCTCCGGGGTCAGGCCGCTTGCGGCAAACTTCTGGGCGCCCTGGCCGCCGGCCTCCTCGTCCTCACAGAACAGAACGTGGCAGCAGGCCTGCTCCAAGATCCGCAGCGCCATATAGACGCCGGCCCGGTCATCTCCGCCGATCCCCTGGGGGGACATCAGGATGGTGCCGTCGCCGGAGCGGCAAATATCCCGCACCGGCTCAGGGTGTACCGTGTCCAGATGGGCCACCAGCAGTACCGGCAGCGTACCCGGGGCATAGAGATACCCCTTCCTTGCGATGGGCGTGTATCCCCGCTCCTCCAATGCTCTGACAAGGGCCTCTTTCAGTTCGGCCTGCGTCAAGCGCAGGATCTGATCCAGACCCAATGTTTTATTTCCCATACCCGTCCTCCGTCATGCGGCGTCGGCCAGAAGATCAGCCCAGGGGCAGAACCGAATGGCCGCCAGATTTTTGCAAATGCTCTGGATGCCGCATTCCCGGCAGGGTTCCGCAGCCGCCTCGTAGCAGTTCTCGCAGAGAATGACCTGACGGCCGGCATGGTCGGTGGCGGTATGCGCCTCATGCCGGATGGCGGCGCCGCACTTGGAGCAGACGGGCCGGCAGGTGTGACAATAATAGGCGTCATCCACGTATTCGGCATCGCCCTTGGGGATCTCCCGGCCGCACTCCTTGCAGACCACCATCGGCTTACAATTCCCACAGTTCAAATCGTCCTCATGCTTTGTGGGTTCTCCGCAGCAGGGACAGAGGGTGGGACTGCCAATGGTCATAGGCTCATATTCCTTCCCCCAGCCTTTCAAAAAGGAGAGTATCGCATATCCGTTGTCATAGTCGGTATAGTGATAGCTGTGTTCCGCCGTTTTCAAAAATCCACGGTATTCACTGGACTTGTTCTTGGAGGTCCAGAGGTTCGGCATCCCCAGGCAGTCTGCGACGGCCCGCTGGACAAGGCTGCGGTAGAGATCCCGCTGTCCGGCGTCGTCCGATGGGTACAGCCGGGACTGCATCAGCAGCCCCTCCCGGTAGCAGAAGATCTCCCTGGTGATCCGCGGGACCTTGTGGAAATCAGCGGTAACTGCCTCGTCCACCGTGAAGAAGATCATGCTCACGCTGTCGCCCATGTAGGAGGGGCAGCCGGAGCGCCACCCGCCGTCCTCCAGACAATGGCAGGAGTGCCAGGTGTCGTCCCGGTTGGACATCTCCAGAAAATCACAGGGGTGGATGGAAAGCACGCCGGTTTTGGGGATATGGACGGGGTTGAGGGAGTCTGCCAGCCGGGCGAACACGGCGTTGTAGGGGTGAATGGTTTTCGTCACCGCATTGCCGTTCTCGTCTGTGTCGGCCTTCTCCCTGGTGAGCCTGTCCAGCCCAAAGCGGAGGCACAGCTTATTGATGATCCGGCTGGCCTTCTGCCCTGCGGCGCAGGTGATCCCGCCGTATCGGGAGATGGTTTCCAGATACCTTTCCTCCGGGATACGGCTGTAGCTGGCGGTGGCGGCGTTCAGGGCTGTCTCAAAGTTCGCCAGTCCCGCACCGCTCAAGCCGCACGTCCGGGCCAGCTCCATCATCTCAAATTTGGCCTCATCCACAATGTTGTGGTCCAGCTCCCGCTCCTCGGAGAACCGGAACACCAGGGCCAGCTCCTGCTCGTCCCAGTTGGGGTGCCTGCGGAGCAGTTCATAAAGCCCCCGCTTGTTGGCCCACCATCCGTCCAGATTCGCTCTCACGCCTTTTTCGGAGAATGCGATCCGATATTTGTGCATCACATCGTAAAACTGCTGCTGTAAGGTCTGCATATCCATAATAATACCTGCCCTTCTTTTCAAAATGTTGCGGAGGGATAGGGCAATTCCCATCCCTCCGCCGCTCACTTATGCGGCCAAATGGTACTCCCAGCAGGGATCGCACTCGGCCAGCGCCTCTATCGAAACAACTGCGTTCCGCAGACCGTAGGGGGCCTTGGTAAGGCCGTACTTCGTCCGGGGACTGCCGCAGGTCAGCAGTTCGTACTCCAGCTGATCGAACAGATACCCCTTCAGGCTCCGGCCCTTCGCAGGGTCATACCGCATCACGGCCCGGATCAGCCGCTCGGCCAGCGCTTGGTACACATCCTGCCGGTCCAGATGGGCCCCGACGATCAGCGTATAGTTCTGGCGGATCACGGCGTCGATACACCAAAGATGCTGCTCCACGATTTGATTTCTCTCCTCGATGGTGCAAATTGTTCTATCCATATTTACCGTCCTTTCTATGTGGGCAAAGCCTCTTCAGGCCGCCCGGGCCATAAGTTTTTCTTTCTTCCATGTGTCCAAAAACTGCTTGACCTCTGGCGTTGGAGCGCAGTTGTTGTTTCCTCGTGCCTGCACAATGCGGCCGTCACGTACCTCAACCGTATAGAACGGGGTCCTTTTCGCTTCGGCCTTTCGCACAAAGAGGATGGCACAGAGCCCACGGGCCACGTTTTCAACATAGGTTCCAACACAGTGGTGGAGCTTGTGTCCCTCGCTTACAATCTCTCCGGCTGTATGCGGCGGCAGCACCACAAGGCCATCCGCAGAGAACTGATAGAGCTGTTTCAGCTGCTTTTCAGAGGCGGCGATCTGTGCGTCGTACTGCCTCACCTCGTCGATTCGGATCATATTCTGGGCCCGGTCATGGGCCCGTTTCAGATTCCGAGGAAACAGGATAAATTCATCCGTCAGGTCATAGTGCAGCGTTTCGCAAAAGCCGAGATAATCCCTGTAGTCCGTAGCCGCACTTCTGTGATCCCATGAGTTGGACGCTTTCCGGGAGGCAAACTGCTGCCCCAGATAGCGCATCAGCTTATGGGGCGTTGTGTAGTGCAGCGCCCGCTGCATCAGCATGGAACTGCAGACATCGTGCTGCTCCGCCCAATCAAAAAATGCAGCATCCGGCCGGTGGCCTTCCTCACGGAGTTTCCGCAGCAGGGCCAAACTGTCCACAGTTGCGGTGGGCCGTTGCAGGATCGGGAGGTCCGAGGGGTCAATTTGCAGGACTTCCCGCAAGTTTTTCCCCTGCGGGTTGATTACCGTATCCGCACCGCTAAACCCTGTCTTATAGACCAGGTGCGTCACCAACCAGTACAGCTTCAGCTTCACAAAAAACTCAATGGCGGGGAGCATACGGGACACCGTTAGATAGGGTGCGACCTGCATCTCGTCCTGGATGCCTTCATAGAACGATTTGAGCTGGCAGTATTGCCACGGTGTCCCGGCCAGTTCTCTGGCCAGGTTCCGGCAGTATAGAAAACCGCAGGTTTCCGCATTGAAATTCCGCTGGTAAAGAAACATGACCGGGGGATAACCCTTTTTCCAAGGCGTGATGTCGAAACATCCAAATTCATTGTGGTATGCCTCCTCGAAGGGCTCCCCATTGGGGTTCATGCCAACGATAATGCGGGTTTTCTCATAGTAATCCACTTGCCCTCTTTCGCCTCTGGGGGCAGTATAGTTCCCCTTGATAATGCGGACGATCAGCTTGTCCTCGTCATATCTTTGAATGATGGAGGCCGTGACCCGCTCCCACAGGCGGCCGCGCCGCCCGTTGGATTTCATCACGAAGGGGCGTCTACAATGGGGACAGGTCCCGGCGTCGTTGTGCTTGGCCCGCTCTACCGTAACGGCGTGACCGCAGGCGCTGCAAACACCCTCCACCTGCCTGCCGCCCTTTTTGCTGTCATAGAAGAAGTAGGCAGGAAGTACCTCTCGGCGCAGCCACTCCTTCAGATCTCTCGGAAGTGGGCGCAGATTTTTCATCTTTGCTCGGATCGCCCGTTTTCGGTTACGTTCACGACGCTGCCGCTGCTTGCACCGGATGTCCTCCTGCACATGAACAATGGCGTCAATGCCGTTTTCCCAATTTGCGCTCTCCTTCCGGGATTTGAAAAATGTGAGTAGTCGTTCCTCATCCATTCTGGAATAGAAAGCAAACTCCCGCCTGCTGAAATAGTAAGACTGCCTGTTCAGATTGCACAGCATGGAGGTACGCCATCTCGTCTTTGCCTCTGTTCCATGCGCATAAGTGATAAAGGAGTCGCTGGCTTGAAACATGGTAAAGGCCAGGGCAGGGGTGCCGTGACCCACCTCCCCTTTGGAGTACAGATACAACACCAAGATACGGCGGTGGTCGATCATCCGCACAGAGGTGCAGATGACAAACTTGATCTGCTCAACGAGAAAAAGGCCGTGGTCAGGGCTCGGGGCCTCTGCCGGAAAAAGATATTTCCGGCAAGCGCTCTGATTGATCTCACTCATGACGCCGCCCCCAACAGCGAGAGCTGTTCACCGTCGCCCTGCGGCTTTTGCGGGGCGGGAGCCTTTTTCGGCGGGTCCTTCTCCTTCTTGGCCTTGGGCGTGGATTTCTTGCCGCCGCTGCCGTAGTAGGGCTTGGGAACAAACTTCTCCTCGTCCCTGTGGTCCTCCTCGGCATTCGGGTCACGGAAATACTCCTCGGCCCACTGGTAGCACAGCTCGTCCGGCACGTCGCCGCCGTAAATGCCGCCGGGGGCGTTCCGGGGCTCCTCGCCGTTGTCCTTCATCTCCTGCTCAATGTACTCCCTGGCCTTGCGGTTGATATACCAGAGGCAGTGGATCATGCTCTTTTGGGGGTGCATGACCATCCGGGCGAAGGCCGGGTCCTCCAGGCACCTGGTCTGGACGAACTCGGACACGCACTCCTTCATATTGCGGCGTGTCAGCCGCTCGGTAGCCTCGCTGACCCGCTTCATGGAGGCCATCATGACCTCATCGTCGTCCATGGCGTCCACACGGGCCAGCTGGAGCCGTTCCGCCTCCTTTTTGGCCGCCTGCTTGGCCTCCCACTCCGCCTTTCTCTTGGCCTCGGCGGCTTCGTGGGCCTTGCGTTTCTCGTCCTCGCTCTGCTCGGCCGGTGCCGGCTGGCCGCTGCCCTTCGGCTGATCCTCAGCCATCAGCTTTTTCAACTCACCGGGGGCGGCCTCCGCCTCCGCCTGTTGCTCCCTCTCATCATCAAGCTCCGGGGGCTGTGCATCGGCGGACGGTCCAACCTGAAAAGGCTCCACGCCGCCAAGCTCCGTCCCGCTGCCGCCGTATTTCCGGTCGGCGTCCAGCTCAGAAAAAACACCCATTTTGTATATGCTCCCTTCAAATAATGATGGCACGATACGGCTTTATCCGCATCGTGCCTCGTTTTATGTGGTCAGACCTCATAGACCAGCGTGCTGAACGCATCAAAGCAGTAATACACCACGCCTGAGAACTGACCGGCCTTCGATTGAATTTCCCGCTGGATGGCAAGGGCCTCCTGCTCCCGGCAGGGCAGGCCCCAGTCATTCCAGACCATTGCTGTGAAATAGCGGCCCTTCCGGCTGTACCGGAACTCGGCGTCCAACGCCTGACAGACCGCAAGCACCTTCTCCAGCTGATCCTCCCCTGTCTTAACCGTTTTCATCGCCCGAGCGTCCTTTCAGCAGGGAATGGGCGAGTGCCGGGGAGAAACGCACCTTGGTGAAATTCTCCCGGTTGCGGTAATAGTACCGCCGGCCATCGCTGTCAAACAGCTCGATCACGTCCGACGGCGCAACACTGCGGCCATGATACCCAACCGGAAGGTCGTCGTTGAACACCTCAAACACCCTTCGCAGCACCTCAAACTCCGTTTCGGCCGCCGGTACGGTCAGCCGGCCCTCATGGACCAGACAATACTCGGCGGCGGGCGGCTGCTGATGGCCCTCCTTGTGCAGAACCTCAATGTCCTGGAAGGCAAACGGTTTTGTCCTGCCATCGGAAAAATCCAGCTGGTAGATGCGAAAGTCCTGGTTCCGCCGCTGTCCGTCCAGCAGCATCTGCAATTCCCGGTCACTCCGGCAGTAGGCGGCGTACTCCTGGGCATTCAGGCCGAGGAAACCGTCCAGCGGCTCCCCAGGCCCGGCCCCGTCGTGCCATGCCTCCACATAGTCCCGGAGCTGCGCAAATCCGCACCGGCCAGTCAGGTACTGCTCCTTAAAATTCTGTCGTTCACCCTTTCTCTTTTCGGCTTTTTGCTTGAGAGCAAGCTGCCAGTTGTCGATCCCCTTGTAATTGGGGTTCCAGGTCAGCTGCCGGCACGTCATTCCACACTCTCTGGCCAGAAGATGGATCTTCGCCGCACCCAGCGCCACAGCATCGTTGCAGAACTTGTCCATGTCATGGGCTTCGACGATTTCCTCTGTCCCGCTCTGATACAGCTGAGTAAAGGCCTCCTTTAAGCCGCCCAGATTATTGGCCCCTTGGATGGAGAGAAACGCACGGTCCATCAGACAGTGTGCAATCCCGGCCTTCAGGCAGCCCTCCGTCACATAGACCACCCGGGAATGGGGGTCGCCGATAAAATTGACCGGACTGCTGGAAGAGGCGCCCTTTGGCTTAGAGGAGGAGGAAAACCAGATATACTTCGTCCCCTCGTCCTCCGGGTCGGCCTCGTCATCCTTGAACGGTACATCCAGCCGTATCTGCGCCCCCCGGATCAGACCGTCCACACTCCGCACGGGAATGAGGATGCCCGCTGTCCGGGTCCCGAAATTGACCATCCACCTGCCGTTCTTTCCGACATAAAATCCGGGGACACCCTCGATCCGGCAGCCCTGCGCCGCCAGCTTTTGGGGGATATGGTAGCACTGCTGATAGGAAGCCGTGCTTTTCAGCCCCAGATAGGCGATCTGCTCGTCCGTCAGCCCCCGCTGATCCCGAAGATGCTTTCGGTGGGCCTCGGTCAGGGTCAGCAGCTCTAAAAGCGCCCGCATGGTCTTGTCGATCTCCTCCGGCGAGGCCAGGGGAGATCGCTCCGCCGGCGCCTTCTCCGACGCTGTGGCTCTGGCTGGGGCGTGCTGTATAGGCTCCGTCCCGATATCGTCACACAGCCGGTCGATCAGCTCCAGCTTGGCCTCGGAGACGGAGAGATCCCGCATCCTGGCGTAGAGCTGAAACATGTGGCCGCTTTCCCCGCAGCGATTGCACCGCCATATATTTTTTCGGAAATTCAGATTCATCTTGCCCTTCCGCTTTTGACAGAAGGGGCAGTCCACATACACACTGTCCGCCAGCTCCCGCCGGATGGGCAGGTGCAGAAGGGCGGCAATGTCCAGAATGGTAAAGGAATACTCGTCCAGGCTGCACACCTCCTTTCTGCCGGGGAAACCATGTGTTCCCCGGCAGAGAGATTTCATTCATCCATCACGCGCTTTTCGGCATGGACAGGCTCTCCAGTACCAGCCTCGCCCCCGCCTTGAGGACGTTGCTGGCCTCCTTGCAGCCCACCATGTACCACCGCAGGCTGGCGGGACGCCGGTCGGCAATCTGCGCCAGCGTCTGGCCCCGGCACATTCCCACGTCGGCAATGATAGCCAGGGCCTCCTCCACCGTCATGCGCTCGGCGATCTCATCCTCCGTCATAGAGGGGGAGTAGCCGCCGGTTTCCCGGGCGGGAGGCTCCTCCTGAGCGGACGCAGGCGGTTCCACACTCTGAACCGTATCCGCCCCTGTTTCGGGGGCGGGAGGCGTTTCCGCAGGCAGTTCCGGCGGCGTGTCCTCGGTGGGAGGCTGCTGTCCGTCCGTTTCCACGGTTTCCACAACAGCGCCGGCCTCGCCGGGAGTATCACTCGACGGCTCCTCCCTGACACCTGTGTCCTGCACCTCCAGCGGTGTATCCACTGCCGGAGCAGGGGGTGCGGCGGGGGTATCCGTAATGACCTCCGGGGCAGGCTCCACAGCGGCCTTGGCCGGAGGTGTTTCCGCAGCGCCCACCGGGGCGGGCTCTCTGGAGGTATAGGCCTCCTCGCCCGTGGCCTGGCAGACATCGCACAGCTGGATGCCAAAACCGGCGTCCGTCAGGGCGTTGTCCTGGGCCTCATACTGGGCCGCTTGGATGTAGAGCGGGGTGTCCTGCGCTCTGCGCTCCGCCGTAAAATTCGCCACCGGCTCCGGGTCATCCTTGTGGAGGAAGATCCTGGCCTCAATGATGGCGAGCTGGTCGGTGAGCCGCAGGGCGCTCAGGCGGATGCGGCCCTGGGGACAGGCCAGCCGGAACCACAGCTTCTTGAACCGCAGGTTCAGGCGGGCGGCCTCGTCCTTGTCGGCCAGTTTCTTGCTCAGGGCGCTGTTCAGCAGCTTGACCGGGTCAAACCCGGCCACCTTGTTCAGCCCCGCCACGGCGGCGTTGGACTTCATCATGGGTACCTGTTTTTCCTTCATACTGATATGCTCCTCTCATGTAATAAAAATGAAGAGACACCCCGCATTTCTGCACGGCATCCCAATTTACACTGCTTCTCTCCACTCGGGAGGTCTGCTTGCTATTCCATGTTCTTTACTGAAGGCCCTGTAATAGAGGCCAATGCGTTCACCCAGCTTTGTGTTGCGCCGGTTGATCTTCTGGCGGTGGATCGCCATGAACAGCACGTCCTTCTGACCGATCAAAATCACCTTGCGCTTGGCACGGGTGACGGCGGTATAGACCAGATTGCGGTTGAGCAGGATCGTGTGTGCCTTCAAAACCGGCATAATAATGGTGTCATACTCGCTGCCCATGGCTTTATGGACGGTGGCCGCATAGGCAAACTCGATGCTGCCCATTTCCTCGGCGCTGTACTCCACCAACCGGTCATCCGAAAACTCGATGCGGAACCTGGCCCCGTTGGAGGGCTGCGGCTCGATGGAACGGATAAAGCCCACGTCGCCGTTGGACACAGGCGCCTTGTTCTTCGTCTGCATCACCCGGTCGTTGACCCGGAACACCCGATTCCCGATTTTCAGCTCCTGCACACCGTTGCCGCCCGGGTTGACCTGCTCCCGGATCACCTCATTGAGCTGTCCGGCGGATGCGGCCCCGTCCGAGCGGAAGGGGGAGAGGATCTGTACCTGTTCAATGCCGGTCTGGCCGATCTCCCGCAGATAGGTCTTTTCGATCAAAGCCGCCGCCTCGTCCTGGGACTTGCAGCGCACAAAGATGAAATCGTCCCCATACAGCAGGTCCGTCCGGGATTCATTGATGTACTTGGCGTTGTAGGCGATCCGGCTGTCCTTGGCCTGACGGAAAATCTCGTCCAGTACAGTCACCGGGATCAGCCCGCAGTCAATAAGCTCCCGGAATACGCTGCCCGCCCCCACACTGGGGAGCTGGTCGGCGTCGCCCACCAGGACGATCTTCGTCCCGGGGCTTACACGGGAGAAAAACTGCTTTGCCAGCCATTGATCCACCATAGAGGTTTCATCCACAATGATGAGGTCGGCATCCAAAGGCTGCCGCTCCTGCTGAAGCTGCTCCTCCATCTCCTCACTGCCCAGGCGAAGCGCACTGTGCAGGGTCTTTGCGTTCAAGAAGCCCGTACTCTCCGCCATCCGCCGGCTGGCCCGCCCGGTGGGGGCCGCCAGCAGAATCCTGCCCTTCGCATGGAGCTTTTGATAGACGGTCAGGATGGTTTTCAGTACGGTCGTCTTGCCGGTGCCGGGGCCGCCGGTGATGATGGAGAGATTGTGGCGAAATGCCGTTTCCACAGCCAGCTCCTGCTTGGCCGAAAGCCGCAGGCCCAGTTTCCGTTTGACCTGGGCGAGAACAAAACCGATGTGTTCCTCCGGGGGGCGCTCCGTCAGGATCGCCGCCACCTTTCGGGCGGTTTCGTCCTCCAGGGCAAACACCTGGGGAAGATAGACACACTCCTTGCTGGCGACCATATCCCCATGCAGGACCATTGCCTGGTACTGCTCCTCCACCTTTTCGGCCGGCACTCGCAGCTGGATCAGCGGCACCCTCTCGTTGAGAAGGGTATGTGCCTGGACAAGCAAGTCCTCCTGCTCCATAAACAGGTGGCCGCTTTTGTCCTTGGCATCCTGCAAGGTATAGCGCAGCGCCCCCTGTATCCGCATGGGGTCGTCCAGCCTGCCGCCCAACTTCTGCACGATGGCGTCCACCCGCTTGAAACCGAAGCCGGAGATCTCGCAGAGCCGAAAGGGGCTCTTTTGCAGGATGTCCAGACAGCCGATCCCAAAGTGCTGGTAGATCTTCTGGGCCGTGGCGGGCGTCACCTTGTAGGGGGAGAGCAGGGTCATCAGATCCCGGAGCATCCTACTCTCGGCATAGGACGTTTTGATGTCCGCCAGCCGTTCCTCTGTGATACCCTTGATTTCCAGCAGCCGTTCAGGCCGCTCCTCCAAAATGTCCAGCGTTTCCAGACCGAACCGCTCCACGATGGCGGCGGCCGTCTTTTCCCCGATGCCCTTTAACAGGCCGGAGGCCAGATAGCCCCTGATTCCGTCTGTGGTACGGGGGACGATTTCCCGCCACTGCTCCACCGAGAGCTGAAGGCCGTACTTGCCCTCCTTCCACTGGCCCTCCAGTACCACCTCCACCGCATCGGTCTGGGGCAGGTCATAGCCCACAGCGGTAAAGCGGATCAGGTGATCCCGATAGCGGTAAGCGCTCCTGGCCCGTTCCGGCACAAGCTGGTCGGAGGTCTTGTAGGAGGCCACGGTGTACTTGTTGACGGGGTTGAAAAAGACGATGCGGTCAAACCTCGCCGTCCCGCAGTATTCCGCCTCCGGCTCCATATTGGTACGATTTTCTTCCATAAAATTGTCCTCTCCGCAGGTCTAAGCGGCCTCCGCCTTTACCTGCCTCACATTGAATTTGCGGTACTCCGATACCCCGACGAATTCATCGTAAATGTCCGGGTGCAGGAGCTTTATCCGCAGCAGGTCGTCCTTGCCAACTGCCCGCTTTCGGACAGGGCTGTAGGTGATCTCATAGTCAACCCCATCCAGCGCACAGTGAGCGTGGCAGCTTTGGCCCATCTCCGCAGTGATGATGGCCCGCAGCCTTTCAATTTCCTTCTCAACCTCCTTCGCACAGTGATCCATAGACTTTTTCTGCTTTTGCAGGGCAAGATACTCCGCAAACCGGTCCTTCAGATCCTGCCTCAGCTCTACCGGACCGGCGTCAGGGTCAGCCGGTCCCGTATGTCGCTGGCTGCTGGCGAGGATGGTGTCCCCATCCTCCCGATAGGGCGGCGGGACACGGGCCTGCACATGGTCTGTCCAGAAATACCCCTCCAGGGCAACCAGCTCCGACTCATAGGACAGATCCCGTTTCAGCCGCCGGATGATGACCTCGTCCTCGTTGTTCCCGTACAGGCAGCAGAAATAGACCTCGTCCAGGTTCGTCACGGCCATGTAGTGCCGCCCCTGTGCCTCATAGTAGTCAGGGACGATCTCCTCTCCGTCCTTCCACCAGTTGCCCTTGGCATTATAGTTAGTGGTCTTGATTTCGAGGATCGCCGTACCGCCGCCGGGCAGTTCGATGAAGTAGTCCACATCTGCCAGCATATAGGGGTATTGCGGGTGCTGAAACATCTTCTTGACCTGATAGACCTTGAAGCCGGTTTTTCGGCTGAAGATCTCGGCCACCAGATCCTCCAGAAGATGCCCCATCCTCATTGCCACCCAGTTCCCGTCATCGTCTACGACAGAGGCGATATTCAGCTTGTCGTAGTACAGGTCCCGGGCGGTGCGGAAGGGCGAGATGCCCAGCACCGCTGCGGCATCGCTGCCGCCGATCCCAAGGCGCCGGTAGTCCAGCCACTGCTCCTCTGTGAGCGTGCTGGTGTCCACAAGGACAAGCGGCTCGTAGGCCGCAGTCACAGCAGACACTTCTTAGCACCTCCCCCAGGGGAGCGCACTTCTGACCGGCGGCTCGGTCCGCTCCAGCAGGCGCTGGGAGCGGCCACGCTTATCCAGCCAAGTCTTGCGGGGAACACGCTTACGGGCCTTTCTGACACGCTTGCGTTTCCGTTTTCCATACATGGGTCATTCCACCTTTCTGATATATCCTCAAAAGCCTCTCGGCATTTGGGCAAAAAAATAGCGAGGAAAGACCCAATCCATCAACGATTGGCACCACACGGCAACCGCATGGCAGACGTCCTTCCTCGCACCTGGAGAAAACTCCCCGAAAAAAACAAAAAGCCGGCCATATCAGGCCCCGAAGGGCGCAGTGATACAGTCGGCAGCGTACAAACTTAACAGCGTGTGCCATGCGGGAGGAAAGGGCAAGCCTCTCAACTCCTGCGGGATAGGCCAACAGGCTCTCCGTAAGGAGAAACCATGAACCTACCACCCGATTGGGTATGCACAAAAATCAATTACAGAATTAGGATAGCACAATATATGTGCGTTGTCAATGGGGAAACACAATATATAGTGTTTCCTATATTTTTTCTTGGTGCAGAACACAAAGGACTGTTGTCCCTCTTTACTCTTGTGAACGGACTTGTTCCGATCCTGCACCTTGAAAATTACACACCCCGCCCCGGAAGTTATACAGGAGCCGTGGACAGTATGCCTTTGCGTACCCACGGCGGAAGCGCCGCACAGCGGCGGCCTGGAAATACACGGTCCAAACAGGAGCGCAGGAAATGAGCCGGGAGCGGGCCTATATATCATTAAAAAGGAACGTGATAAGATGAAAAAGGGTGAAACAATACCTATTAGTGAAAAATTGACTATGACAAAAGAAGAAGCGGCAGCGTACAGCAACATCGGAATTAACCGTTTGGACGCACTGCTTCGTGCTCCAAACTGTCCATTTGTCCTTTTTGTCGGCACAAAAAAGCTGATAAAACGCAAGGAGTTTGAGGAGTTCATCAGCAAAACCCTGATCATATAAGGTAATTTCAGTATTGAGAAATGGAGCCTTCCATGCTACAATGTATGTGTTGCATGGGAGTCCTTTCCTTTGACACAGAAAGGAACTCCACTATGGGAAAAAATCTAAAAGGCAAAGAATGCGGTAAGGGCATCTGCCAAAGAAAGGATGGCCTATATTATGCGAGGTTTATGACCAAGAGCGGAAAGCGCATGGAGGACTACTTTAACACGCTTCCCGAGGCACGGAATTGGCTGGAAGAGGCACGCTACCAAGATAAGCATGGAAAGCCGATCACCTCGCCCGATATGACGGTGGATGAGTGGTTTGAGTTTTGGCAGGCAGAGCTTCTTCAAGGATTGTCCCCCAACACCAAGCGGAATTACAGGGATCGCTATGAGCATAACATCAAGCCTGTTATGGGGGATATGCGGCTCGCCGATGTAAAGCCTATGCATTGCAAGATCGTTTTGAACCGCATGGAAAAGGATTACGCCGGCTCCACCATTCGCCAAGCCTATATCGCCATGGGGACCATGTTCAAGGCGGCCAAGATGAACCACATGATTGACTCACACCCAATGGACGGTGTACGATATGCCAAGCCTGTCCGAGCGGTGGACGATATCCATTTCCTCACGGTCGAGGAGCAGCAGAAGTTTCTGGAGGCAGCCAAGAGCACCCATAATTTTTATCAGTATGCGCTCATTCTGGATACCGGGTTGCGAACGGGTGAAATGATCGGCTTGACCTGGGATGCTATTGACTGGGAGAAGCGGACGCTCACCGTCAACAAGACGTTGGAATATCGGCACAAGCAGGGGCATTGGCGGGCTGGGCCTCCCAAAACGGTGTCCAGCTATCGGACCATCCCGCTGACTGACCGGGCCTATGATATTCTGAAGGCTGTCCATGCCACCCGCAATTTTCGCAAACAGTCTCCGCTGTTATCTGAAACCTTGACCTACATTGACCGCCGAACCGGCAAGGAGATGGAATTTGTCCTGGGTGATTTGGTCTTCCTCAACTTCCGAACTGGCGAGCCCACCAAAAACAGCAGTTATGATACCCACCTCTATAAGATCTGTGATGAGAACGGGATCGAGCGATTCTGCATGCACGCCTTACGACACACCTACGCCACCCGAGCCATTGAGAACGGGATGCCGCCCAAAACGCTCCAAAAGCTCTTGGGCCATGCCAGCATTAAGACGACCATGGATCGGTATGTTCATGTGACTGATGAATCTCTGGTAGAGGGAGTACGGCAATTTGAGCAGGGGCAGCGTGCTAACAATCTATCTGATCAGATCCCAGGAGGCGGTGACACCGAAAAATCGGACAGTGCGGCATAAATGGTGTAAAAATGGTGTAAACGCCATCTCCCAAAAGCCGCAAACCCTTGAAAACTAAGGAGATGTGAGGAACTATGAAATTAGGAATTGTGGGTCTGCCCAATGTGGGGAAGTCGACCCTGTTCAACGCGATTACCAACGCCGGTGCAGAGAGTGCCAACTACCCCTTCTGCACCATTGACCCCAATGTGGGCATGGTGGCGGTACCCGACGCGCGGCTGGATCAACTTTCGGAGATGTACCGGCCTAAGAAGACCACGCCGGCGGTGATTGAGTTTGTGGACATTGCCGGTCTGGTAAAGGGAGCCAGCCGAGGCGAGGGGCTGGGCAACAAGTTTTTAGGGAATATCCGGGCCACCGATGCCATTGTCCATGTGGTGCGCTGCTTTGATGATGACAATGTCATCCATGTGGAGGGGGCCACCGATCCCATCCGAGATATAGACACCATCGACCTGGAACTGGTTATGGCTGACCTGGAGATGGTGGAACGGCGGATTGACAAGGCCAAAAAGGCGGCTAAGGGCGACAAAAAATTTCTTCAGGAGGCCGCCGACTTCGAGGGGCTGCGCGCCTGGCTCAACGACGGAAAATCCGCTCGGAGTTACCCTGAGGTAGATATTGCTGCGGAGTACCCAGACTGTGAGCTTCTCTCGCTCAAACCAGTGATTTACGCTGCCAACCTGGATGAGGAAGGCTTCGCCGACCCTCAGTCTGTGGGCTACTACCAGCAGGTGGAGGAGCGGGCCGGCGAACAGGGGGCCCAGGTCATTCCCGTGTGCGCCAAGCTGGAGGCGGAGATTGCCCAGCTGGATGGGGAGGAGAAACAGCTGTTTTTGGACGATCTGGGCGTGGCGGAAAGCGGACTGGATAGACTGGTGAAAGCCAGCTACACTCTGCTGGGCCTCATATCCTACCTCACCTCTGGCGAAGATGAGTGCCGGGCCTGGACCATCACCCGCGGCACCAAGGCGCCCCAGGCTGCGGGCAAGATCCATTCAGATTTTGAGCGGGGCTTTATTCGGGCAGAGGTTATCTCCTATGACGATCTGATGGCCTGCGGCAGTATGGCTACAGCCCGTGAGAAGGGACTGATACGTTCCGAGGGCAAGGAGTACGTGGTTCAGGATGGAGATATTATCCTGTTCCGGTTCAACGTATAAGGCAAAATATCGATGACCCTGCCCGACTTGAACAGGTTTGTAAAATCTGACAGTCTTGGCGGGGTCATTTTGCAAAGCGGCAAAGCATACTGAAAGAAATGTAAGATTCCCAGCCCATTCTTATGGAACGGACTGGTGTCAAACGCCCCGCCAGTCAGATGGCGGGGCGTTTCTTTGATATTTTATATCGGCTGGTAGTACATATTTTTAGAAGTATGACATCAAAATGACTGGAGGAAACTTATGAGCGAGAAAATCTATGGATATGTTCGTGTTTCAAGCAAGGACCAGAATGAGGCGCGTCAATGTGTGGCCATGCGGGAATTTGGAGTGCCTGATAGTCATGTTTTTATCGACAAGCGGTCAGGGAAGGACTTTGAGCGGCCTGAATATAAGCGGCTCATCAAAAAATTAAAGCCGGGCGACACGCTTGTGACTAAGAGCATTGACCGGCTGGGGCGGAACTATGATGAGATTTTGGAGCAATGGCGTTTTCTGACAAGGGACAGACAGATTGCCATAGTTGTGTTGGATATGCCCCTGCTGGACACGCGGAAAGGACGTGACTTGACCGGGACGCTGATTGCTGATATCGTCTTGCAGCTGCTCTCCTATGTGGCGCAGACAGAGCGCGAATTCATTCGTCAGCGTCAGGCGGAAGGAATTGCGGCAGCCAAAGCCCAGGGGGTAAAGTTTGGACGCAGGCCAATGGAAAAACCCGCGAATTTTCATGATGTCTGCGCGAAGTGGAAAACTGGTCATCTATCCGCCAGAGGCGCGGCAAAACAGTTGGGCATTACACACCGAACATTTATGAAGTGGGCGACAGAGTCTAAAATCTGCTGAAAAAAGTACAGATTAATATCCACATTTGGTATTGCCTTCTTTTCAGCATTCTGGTACAATAGGAACGGCTTTGTCGAAAGAGCTGACACATTGTGAAAAAGCTGATCCGCAGATGTTAACCATACTTTTTCCAGCGCGTTATATGGATATTAATCTGTACTTCGATATCCACCCCAGGTGTTGCGCCGTCTATGAATAACGTTTTGGAGGCCTGTGTTGTATGAATGAGAAATATCCTCTTGCGTTACCAGAAGGTACTGTTTTAGCTGGACAATACATTGTGGAAAAGGTTCTTGGCCAGGGTGGGTTTGGGATAACCTACGAGGCGAAGGATTATAAAACCAGTGAACGGGTGGCGGTAAAGGAATTTTTTCCAGACGCTATGGCGACACGTACCAATCAGACCACCGTTATGCCCTTCTCCGGCGAAAAGGGTGAAAACTATGCCTATGGAAAGAGCTGCTTTCTTCAGGAAGCGGAAACCCTGGCGAAATTTATCGGAAATGAAAATATTGTCCGGATACATAGCTATTTCGAGGAAAACGGAACGGCTTATTTTGTGATGGACTTTATCGAGGGGACCAGCTTTGACAAATATTTGGAGCAGCATGGCGGGAAAATCCCCTATGAGGAAGCGGCAAATATCCTGATTCCAGTTATGGACGCTCTTAGCGCAGTACATAGCAAGGGGATTGTCCACCGAGATGTGACGCCAGACAACATCTACATCACAAAAGAGGGCGTTGTAAAACTTTTAGATTTTGGCGCGGCGCGCTACAGCCTGGGCGACCAGAGCCGGAGCCTGGATATCATTTTGAAGCACGGCTTTGCACCCAAAGAGCAGTACACCCGCCGGGGCAAACAGGGGCCTTACACCGATATTTATGCCCTGGGTGCAACTTTCTACTTTGCGCTGACCGGAAAGCGCCCTCCGGACTCGGTGGAACGGCTGGATGAAGACGATCTTGTGCCGCCCAGTTCTCTGGGCGTGCAGCTCAGCGGCGTGGCGGAGGACGCGATACTGAAGGCCCTCAGTGTACAGCCGGCTGATCGTTTCCAGAATATGTCGGACTTTAAGGGCGCGCTGTTGGGTTCGCGGCAGGCTGTGGCAGTTGGAAGCCAGCCCGCTGTGGTCCAGACCTTCTTTGATGCTCCGGTCCAGGATGGCATGTCTCGTACAGAGTCCATGGGAGCGCCCCGGCCGGGGGGCGAACAGGACACGGACCTCCAGGACTTGGCCAATACGGTGAAGACGGCTGGAAAATTGGCCGGACGGCTGGCTGGCCGGATGGCCGGGAAGATGGCGGAAAAAACGGCGGCGACGGCCGGAGTGATGGCCGGAACGGCGGAAAAGATGTCCGAAATCATGGCCGCCAAGAGAGCGGAGACCGCTGAAAAGCTGGCCGCTAAGGCGGCGGAGCGAGAGGCGGAAAAGGCCGCGCGAGAGGCGGAGAGGGCCGCACGGGAGGCGGAAGAGGCAGAGAGAAGGGCCGCGGAACAGGCAGCTGCAGAAGCTGCTCGGCAGGCGGCCGCAGAAGCTGCGCGGCAGGCGGCTGAGGAGGCAGTCGAGAACACGGCGGAATCCCCGAACATTGCCGGGGAGACAACCATGGATACCGTGGGGAGAACTGTGGGAATCACAGGGAACGGGACTGCCCATGAAACCATAACTGGGGGTGCGCCCAAGAAATCAGCCATAAACAAGAAACTGTTTATCGTGCCAGTAGGATTGATCGCTGCCGTTTTGATTGGGTTTTTCGCGTTCAAGCCAGACGGAACGGACAGGAGTAACATCACAGATAATAGCGCGGGTACGTCGAGCCAGACAACGCACTCTTCGCAAGGAAGTACGTCAGAGCCGGTGTCGGACAAATCTACAGAGCCGGAGCCAACCACTCCCCCGGAGCCGGCTGTTACGCTGTCCGGAGACTGGTCTGTGGTGGGCAACAGTGCCGCAAATATATTAAATGGCGGCATTCGTATTGGCAACTATCTTATTGGGGAAGGGGAATGTTCTATTTGGGATTACGCCGAACAGAAATACCTTTTCGAGGATAATTACGCCCTTTCCAATTTGACTTTTGTAGACGGGCTGCTGTATTTCGTGGTTGATGGATATATCCTTTTTTATAACCCGACAGATGGCAAGCTGTATGAGCTTGAGATAGACAGTTTTTTGAGCGGCAGCGTGCTCAGCCTGTTAATGACCAGGGATTTCTGTGTTGTCTGCTGCCAGAACAGCGATGGGACTGCCACCGTATACCGCATGTCGAGAACCAGTGGCGAGTACGAAACCTGCTTCACCGTCAAAGATGAAAAATGCTTTACCCTATCTGACGATGGGTGGCTCTATTATACATGCAAGGATGAGGAGGGCGTTTCCAAAATCTACTCCATGCGGCTGGATACTCTGGAACCAGGTCCATCATCTCTTGTTCGGCTTAACAATACGGAGTATTCCGTTTGTAATCTTATCGTAGTGGACAATTATTTATATTACAGCACCTATAATCAAGTTAATTTCCAGAATTACTATATTCGCAGATTGGATCGGGAGGTCGGCTATCGGGATACTGACCCAGTTTGGAAGATCAGCGCAGAGCTGAATGAGCCCACCAGGGAAGATGGGTTTGGATTTAATATCAACAAAGACAATCATTTCATCTATTTTTATGCCTATACATCCGTTGACGGAACGGACTATACCCCTAATTTGTATGCGGTAAAGGGATATGAAAACAGCACCTTTGACATAGAGAGAATTTCCAAAAACTCCCACAGTCCCAGTATTTTGTATAACAGTGACGGTACGTATCGCCTCAATTATCTTCACCACGAAGAGGACGACAACGGTTACGGAGTTTATTACCGGGACTACAATATAGAGGGAATCAAGATTGAGAATTAGGAGGAGAAGAAAATGGCATTGACAGAATGCGCGAGTGGACACCTATACGACTCGGACCAGTACCCCACCTGCCCCTACTGCGGCGGAAACATGAACCGTGTGGAGTTTAGTGCGCCGCCGGACCCCGGCCTGGGTAAGACTGTAGGGGTTTTAAGCAGTGCTCCGACCTCGGGACGGGATACCGGAAAGACAGTGGCTGTATTTCAAAAGAATTTTTCCAAAGAACCCGTCGTCGGCTGGCTTGTCTGCATTGAGGGGCCAGAAAAGGGGGTGGACTACCGAATTGCCGCGAAGAACAACTCCATTGGGCGCAGTGAAACCGCGGATATCTGTATCAAAGGGGACCCGGCGATCTCCCGGGAAAATCACGCCCGACTCTCCTACGACGGCAAGCATAACAATTTTTATCTGATTCCCGCTGAAAGCACAAACAACGTGTATATCAATGATGAGCCAGTTTTTATTCCGACACAGATCAACAGCGGCGATATCATTGAGTTGGGGGAGAGTAAATTTATGTTTATTCCTTTCTGCAATGATAGGTTTAACTGGCAGGAAGGCCTGAAACAGGACGGATAATATGGCATTTTTAAAATTTGCGCGGCAAACGATTGAAAAGAAGCTCTCGCCTGCCGGAAAGTGCCCGCCTGAGGGGGAGAAACTCAGCTATGACGTCGCCAATTTACAGGGGCTTGGATCTAGGACGGGGCAGGAGGACTCCTTCACGGTGGCCGGCGCCTTCGATGCCGCCGCGGCCCGGGAAAAGGGGCTGCTCTTCGCGGTGTGCGACGGAATGGGCGGCATGCGGGACGGCAGACTGGCCAGCGAGACCGCGATACAAAGCTTACGGCAATCCTTTCTGAATATGGACCGGAGCTGCGACTTGGCGCCTCAGTTGGAACAGAGCGTTTTCCAGGCCTCGTCCCAAGTGGAGGAGCGAATTGGAGGGGACGGCGGAAGTACGGTCGTAATCGGGATTCTGTATCAGGGCGGACTTTATTATGCCAGCGTGGGTGACAGCTTCCTGTATCTCCTGCGGGATGGAAATCTGATCAGACTGAATGCCGAACACAACCTCCTCCACCAGAAGTATCTGGAAGCTGTGCGGGAGGGAGACATGGACCCGCTGCCTTTCCAGGCACTGCCGGATGGAGCGGCTTTGACAGAGTTTTTGGGTATGGTCGGTTTGGATGAGGTGGATTGCAGTGTCCATCCCCTCCCCATGAACAGGGGCGATGTGTTGCTGGCGTGTTCCGACGGCGTGGGCGGTGTGTTGAGTCCGGAGGAAGTAGTAGAGGCCCTGGAAAAAAGCACAGCGGAGGAGATGTGCGCCGACCTGGAGGCAAAGATTGTTTCATATTGCAGGCCAAATCAGGACAACTACACAGCAATTGTAGTAAAATGTGTTTTGTAGGACTATAAAAGGAAGACAGGAGTGGTAAACGTGAGGAGATTGGCAGCAAAGGCAAAGACAGCTTTTTTGTCATTGATTCTGTTCGGCTTGGGGGTGGGGCTGTGCTCCGCGCCGGCATATGCCGCAGGCAGCAAGAAGGTCATTGAAGCGAAGAATGGTGTTGTTTCTATCCAGTTCTATGTAAAAGGGGCCGCTTATTATCTTACCAACGGTAAGCAGTATGAATTCTACCAAGAGTTTGGTACGAACGGAGAGGGCCGAGGCGGTTCCGGTACTGGATTTTTTGTGGGAAAATCCGGCGAGGATCCCACGTATATTGTGACGAATGACCATGTAGTAGATGACTACATTAAGGCGGGCGAAGGCGGACAGTTTAGGACTTATGTGGGGACGTACAATGCGGATAGAGGGATATACCTTGTTCTCATCGCTGAAAGCTGCGAATTGCGGGTATATTACGACGATAACAATTATGATGTCGCCTATGTAGACTGCTACGGGGACATGGAAAAAGTTGATTTAGCCGTCCTGAAGCTGAGAGATGCTACCGATAAGAGAAAACCCCTCCAAATCATGGTCCCGACAAAAGAGATGGTCGGTGAGACCGTGTATACACTGGGTTTTCCGGGCAATGCGGAAAATTATTTTACAAGCGCAAGTAATTTTGGGATCGACGATGTAACCGTTCACAAGGGGGCGATCACAAAGTTTGTGGCGAATGACAAGGGTGTGGAGCGCATTCAGACCGATGCCACCATACAGCATGGCAATTCGGGCGGACCACTGGTGACAGAGGACGGATTTGTCATCGGAGTGAATACGAATGTTATGTCAACTAGTCCGTATGCAAACCAAATTGAGGCGGACTATTATTCCCTCAACGCCAGCGAGCTGGTTACCTTCCTGGATAAGAACAATATTTCCTACGAGATGGCAAAGCAGGGCGGTGGAAGTCTCCCGATTGTGATCGTCGCTGTCGCCGCGGTTGTCTGTGTCGCGGCAGCGGCCGTTGTCGTGCTCTCCAAAAAGAAGAAGGCCGCCCCTGCCGCCGGGCCATCCGCCCAGAAGGCGACCGGAGCGCGGGCATCTGCTCAGCCTGGACAGCGGGCGTTTATGCGCTCCATGGCGGCACAGCATAACGGCCTTGCTGTTGTAGTGGGGGAGACCCCGGTTTTGGTTGGCCGTGATTCCAGCGGCTGCAAAGTGGTATATGCAGAGGGGACTGCCGGCGTCAGCGGAAGGCACTGCTCTGTCTCCTATGACGCGGCAAAGGGCGAGTTTATTGTAACCGACCTCCGATCTACTTATGGCACGTTCCTTATGAATGGACAAAAACTGGATGCGAATGTCCCTTGCCGCATAAAGCCCGGCAATGGGTTTTATGTGGGTGATCGGGCGAACGAAATTCGCGTAGAACTGGGGTAAGCCTGTGATTTTTGATCAATATGAGTTCAGCAGCCGGGGCGGCCGATCCTATAACGAAGATTCTGTCGGTTCTCGTGTAGAGGGGGACCATGGAGTGTTTGTGGTAGCGGATGGCCTGGGAGGCCATTCTTTTGGAGAAGTTGCCTCTGCATGCGTTCGGGATACCTTGCTGGAGGGGGCTCCGTGCCGGGACGGGGACCCAGCACAGTGGCTTGAAGTGCAGATTGCTGAGGCAAATCGACGTGTGCTGGCATTGCAGCAGGAGAAAAATGCCGTCTTGAAAAGCACAGTTGTTGCCCTTTATATTATGGGAAGCAGGGCAATCTGGGCCCACGCCGGAGATTCTCGTCTGTACTACATCCATGAGGGCCGGTTGAAAGCCTATACGGAGGATCATTCGGTTGCATATAAAAAGTACAAAGCAGGAGAGATCACAAGAAAAGAAATTGCCTTCGATGAGGATCAGTCAAGACTGCTCCGGTCGATTGGAGGGGTGGACCACAATGAGCCCACTATTCGCGTATATGAGGAATTCCTGACGCCAGGTGACGGATTCTTTTTGTGCTCGGATGGCGTGTGGGAATTTCTGGATGACGAGGAGATCGCAGTCGATTTTTTGAAGTCCAGATGTGCCAAGCAGTGGGCAGAATATCTCTTGCTGCGCATGATGGAACGGATCAGAGGCGGAAACGACAATTTGACTATGCTGACGGTTATGTTGCAATAGCGTGGGTATCTCAACTGCCCTCTGAGCCGACATACTGAACTGCTTCACAGTGAAAGCCGATTACATACACAGACCAAAACGAACACCAGCGGGGAGGCGAACCGCCTGGACAGTGAGGTCGTGTATGTAATCGTTTTTTATTTTTCCTGAACAGTTGGAAGTTTTCCTTGTGCTCGCTGGAGTTTGGGGGCAAGAAATTCAGTGCTAGGTTCCAGACTGCTATTGAGCAGACCGAGTTGGAGGTCATACCCCCTGAGTTGCGGGAGGGTCAAAACTGAATTTGAATAAAAATCCGGTATATTCCGTATAAATAATCATTTTAGTCAAAATAAACGGAAAATTTCGGGGATGATATGTATATTCATGCGAAAACCCACTTGCAATCCGGAGGAAAGCGTGGTAGACTGTCCCCATACTAAATTGGTAGGGTCGAAAGCGACTCTGCGGTAGATTTTGGAGGATCATCATTATGGCAGAGGTAAAAAAAGTGGTACTGGCCTATTCGGGCGGTTTGGATACATCCATCATCATCCCCTGGCTGAAGGAGAACTACGGCAACCCCGAGATCATCGCCGTCTCGGGGGATGTAGGCCAGGGCACCGAGTTGGACGGTCTGGAGGAGAAAGCCCTCAAGACGGGGGCCTCCAAACTCTATGTGGAAGACTTGACGGATCAGATGGTGGATGAGGTGATCATCCCCTCTATGATGATGGGGGCCAAGTATGAGGACTACCTGTTGGGTACCGCCTTCGCCAGACCCATCATTGCCAAACGGCTGGTGGAGATTGCTAAGGCCGAGGGGGCCGACGCCATCTGCCACGGCTGCACCGGCAAGGGCAACGACCAGGTCCGTTTTGAACTGGCGATCAAGCGTTTTGCCCCTGAGATGAAGATCATCGCCCCCTGGCGGGAGTGGTCTATTAAGGGACGGGACGAGGAGATCGACTACGCCGAGGCCCACAACGTCCCGCTGAAGATCTCACGGGAGACCAACTACTCCAAGGATAAGAACCTGTGGCATTTGTCTCACGAGGGGCTGGACCTGGAGGACCCGGCCAACGAGCCCCAGTACGACAAACCCGGTTTTCTGGAGATGGGGGTGTCCCCCGCCATGGCTCCCGACGCCCCCACTTATGTCACTCTGGACTTTGAGAAGGGCTGGCCTGTGGCCGTTGACGGCGAGAAGATGAAGGCCAGCGACATCATTCGCAAGCTCAACGATTTGGGCGGCAAGAACGGTATCGGCTTACTGGACATCGTGGAGAACCGGCTGGTGGGGATGAAGGACCGGGGGGTGTATGAGACCCCTGGCGGTACCATCCTCTACCGGGCACACGAGGTGCTGGAGATGATTACCATTGATAAGGATACCAAGCACATGAAGACTAAACTGGCAGTGGACTTCGCCGATCTGGTGTACAACGGCAAGTGGTTCACACCTGTGCGGGAAGCCCTGTCCGCCTTCGCCCTGGATACTCAGAAGTTTGTCACCGGCACAGTAAAGCTGAAGCTGTACAAGGGCAACATCATCACCGCCTCAGTCACCTCCCCCTGCACCCTGTACTCCGAGGATCTGGTTACCTTTGAGGAGAGCGACTACGACCAGAAGGATTCCCAGGGTTTTATCAACCTGTGGGGCTTGCCTGATAAGGTGCAGGCTTTGCGGGAACAGGGGAAACTGTAAGGGCCTGAGCCAGGAACAGGAACAGAAGACCACACGGCAGAACGGTCCATCGACCGCCCCTGGAGAGATTCCATTTTATTGAAGGCGTTTTGCCAGCCGCATCCCCCGCCCCTGCGGGGCGCCCCCTTTGGCAAGAGGGCTTGGAACTCCTATAAATGAAAAGAGGAACTTACTATGAAACTCTGGGCAGGCCGTTTCCAGAAGGAGACGGATTCTCTCGTCAATGAAATTAATTCCTCCATCGACTTCGACGCCCGGCTGTACAAGCAGGACATTGCCGGCTCCATCGCCCACGCCCAGATGCTGGGCGCCCAGGGGATTATCGAGGAGCACGAGGCTGAGAAGATTGTGGAAGGCCTGAAAGCCATCCTTGCCGACATCGAGGCGGGACAGGTGGAGTTCTCGGCGGAGAACGAAGACATTCACATGAATATCGAGACGATTCTCACCCAGCGGGTGGGGGAGGCGGGCAAGCGCCTGCACACCGCCCGCTCCCGGAATGACCAGGTGGCGGTGGACACCCGGCTGTATGTGAAGGAGGAGATCCCCGCCATCATCGGCCAAGTGCTGGATTTGGAGAATGTGTTGGTGAAAAAGGCCAAGGCCACCCTGGATGCGGTGATGCCTGGCTACACCCACCTCCAGCGGGCCCAGCCCACCACCTTTGCCCACTATATGATGGCCTACGCCAATATGTTTAAGCGGGATGTCACCCGACTGGAAGACTGTCTGGAGCGGCTGGACGAGTGCCCTCTGGGGGCGGGAGCTCTGGCCACCACCACCTATCCGATCGACCGGTTTGCCACGGCGGCGGCCTTGGGCTTTAAAAAGCCCACCGACAACTCGATGGATTCGGTCTCCGACCGAGACTATGTCATTGAACTGCTGTCCGCCCTGTCCATTTTGATGATGCACCTGTCCCGGTTTTCCGAGGAGATCGTGCTGTGGTGCTCCTGGGAGTTTAAGTTTGTGGATCTGGACGACGCCTACTCCACTGGTTCCTCCATTATGCCCCAGAAGAAGAACCCCGATGTGGCCGAGCTGGTCCGGGGCAAGACGGGGCGGGTATACGGCGCTCTGATGACTCTGCTCACCGTGATGAAGGGGCTGCCCCTGGCCTATAACAAGGACACACAGGAGGACAAGGAGGCTCTCTTCGATGCCATTGACACGGTGGAGATCTGTCTGCCCGTCTTTGGCGCCATGTTGGATACCCTCACCATCCGGCCGAAAAACATGGCCCGGGCGGCGGCTGGCGGCTTTATCAATGCCACTGACTGCGCCGACTATCTCACCCGCAAGGGGATGCCTTTCCGAGAGGCGTATATGATTGTGGGCCGGCTGGTTAACCTGTGCATCAAGACTGGGGACACGCTGGACACGCTGACTTTGCGAGATTTTCGGGCTATTTCGGGCCTGTTTGATTCCGATGTGTACGACGCCCTGGCGTTGAAAACTTGTGTCAACGGCCGTAAAGTCTACGGCGGCCCGGCCAAGGACTCGGTGGAGAAGCAGATTGCGCTGATTGAAGCCTTTGTGGAGGCCCACAGATGAAAAAATGCAGAATTACTGTGGTAAGAATGGCCCGATACGACGACCTGATTACCCGGTATGAAAACCCGATTCAGCACGCCTGTGACCTGCGGGAGGGGCAGGTGTTTGTTGCCAATGGCTGGCAGCGTCCGGACGGGCTGTGCCTCAGCGCCTGGGAGAGTATGTCCCCCTTTGTCATGGCCCTGGCCCACGGCGGGGAGGATTTCTATGATGGGTGGATGAAGAATAAAAAATCCGCCATGATCTCCTGTAACGACGGGTTTCGTCCGGTCAGTTTTTTAATTGAGGCGATGGAAGAAGACTCAGAATAGGAGGATAAGGGATATGGGGAAACCAAAGATCTATATTGACGGCAAAGAGGGCACCACCGGCCTGCAAATTTACGACCGTCTAGCTGCCCGAGAGGACATTGAGCTCCTACTCATAGATGAGGACAGGCGAAAAGATACCGAGGAGCGAAGGAAGTATCTCAATGAGTCCGACTTGGTGTTTCTCTGTCTGCCCGATGCTGCCGCTGTGGAGGCGGTATCCCTTATCGAGAACGACCACACTCGGGTGATTGACTGTTCCACCGCCCACCGGGTGGCGGAGGGCTGGGCCTACGGCTTCCCGGAGTTGTCCCAGCTTCATCGGTCGATGATTCAGGAGAGTAAGCGAGTGTCAAATCCCGGATGTCACGCCACCGGTTTTATCTCCATTGTCTATCCCCTGGTGGCAATGGGGGTTCTGCCCTCGGATACCCCCCTGTCCTGCTTTTCGCTCACAGGCTATTCCGGCGGCGGAAAGAAAATGATTGCCCAGTATGAACAGGACAACCGCCCTTCGACTTTTTCCAGCCCAGCGCTCTATGGTCTGTTACAAAATCACAAGCATCTGCCCGAGATGAAAGTGCGCTGCGGCCTGTCTGTACCGCCTGTATTTGTCCCCATTGTGGATGACTACTACAAGGGAATGGCCGCCACGGTTCCGTTCCAGATGAGTCAGCTTAAGGGCGTCTCCTCCCTCGGCAAGGTGTGGGAGAAGCTGCACGACTTCTACGTACAGACTTCCGGAGTGGAGGGGGCTGTCCGGGTGGCGGGGGATCCCACTGACGCTGAGACTGGTATCGACAACGGCTTCAAAATTTATGCAAACCAGTGGAGCGGCAGGGATACACTGTCTTTGATTGTCACCGGAAACGACGGACAGTTTACTGTTACGGCCCTCTTCGACAATCTGGGCAAGGGCGCCTCTGGCGCAGCGGTACAGAACATGAACCTGATGCTGGGCTTTGAGGAGACGGCGGGACTTAATCTGTAAAAGGACAGACAGTTGCCCGCACGAAAGGCGCCTTTTAAGGAAGGAGAACGAACCATGTTAAAAGAGATCGCCGGCGGCGTGTGTGCCGCCCAGGGATTTAAAGCTGCTGGGGTACACTGCGGAGTCAAGGCGGGAAGCAGCCCGGACAAGAATGATCTGGCGCTGATTCTTTCAGAGAAGGAGTGTACTGCGGCTGGGGTGTACACGCTGAACCGGGTGAAAGCGGCTCCCATCTATGTGACTATGGACCATCTGGAGAACGGGGTGGCCTGGGGTGTCGTGGCCAACAGCGGTAACGCCAAC
Source organism: uncultured Oscillospiraceae bacterium (assembly GCA_948616425.1). Lineage (GTDB taxonomy): Bacteria > Bacillota > Clostridia > Oscillospirales > Oscillospiraceae > Lawsonibacter. The sequence goes on along the minus strand of CAPGBJ010000047.1, from coordinate 9,332 downwards.
GCCTGTTGTCCCATGAGCCATGAGAATGCTGAGGCTATGTGTCTTTTTGCCGCCCAGGCCACTGGGCGGGAAGCGGGGGATTTTGTGGTGGCCTCCACCGGTGTGATCGGTCAGACCATCAACATCCAAGCCATTCAGACCGGTCTGCCAAAGGCGGCAGCGGCCCTATCGACAGCTGGTTCCGACGGGGCCGCCACTGCGATCATGACCACTGATACGATAAAGAAAGAGATTGCTGTCTCTTTTTCCCTGGGGGGCAAGGAAGTACATTTGGGGGCGATTGCCAAAGGCTCCGGGATGATCCACCCCAACATGGGTACCATGCTGGCATTTCTTACCACTGACTGCGCCATTACCCAGGAGATGCTGGAGGACGCCTTGCGGGAGGTGACTGCCAGAACCTTTAATCGGGTGACTGTGGACGGAGATACCTCTACCAACGACACCGTTGTCATACTGGCGAACGCGGTGGCGGGTAACGAGCTGATTGAGTGGAAGGACGAGGACTATGAGTGCTTCAAGGGGGCGCTGGACTATGTCTGCCGCCACCTGGCCCGGGCCATTGCTGGAGATGGAGAGGGAGCCAGCAGGCTGGTGACCTGTAAGATGACGGGGGCGCGAAGTGAGGAGAGCGCCGAACGTCTGGCCAAGGCGGTAGTGGCCTCCTCCCTGGTGAAGGCGGCCATGTTCGGCGCCGACGCCAACTGGGGCAGGGTGCTGTGCGCCATGGGTTATTCCAAGGCCCCATTCCGCCCGGAACATGTGGATATCTCCTTTGCGTCCGCGGCTGGCTCTGTCCTGGTGTGCCGCCAGGGAGATGGACTGGCCTTTGATGAGGAGTTGGCTAAGAAGGTGCTCACAGAGAAAGAGGTGATCATTGCCGTGAATCTGAACGAAGGGGAAGATTCTGCCGAGTGCTGGGGCTGTGATTTGACCTATGACTATGTGAAGATCAACGGGGATTACCGGACCTGAGTAGAGCGAGAAAGCTTGTTCAACAAAACAAAAACAGGGGGAGGAATCACAAACATGTCCTTCAACGAAATTGACCGGGCACAGGTGCTGGCTGAGGCCCTGCCCTATATTCAGAAATATACCGGCAAGACCATCGTGGTAAAATATGGCGGCAACGCTATGATCTCTCAGGAGCTGCGCCGAGCTGTCATCTCGGATATCATCCTGCTGTCCCTGGTAGGTATCCGGGTGGTGGTGGTCCACGGCGGCGGTCCCGAGATCAGCCAGATGCTGAAAAAGATTGGTAAGGAGTCCCGCTTTGTAGACGGACTGCGGTATACCGACCAGGAGACCATGGAGGTGGTTCAGCAGATTCTCTGCGGTCAGGTGAACAAAAACCTGGTGGCTACCCTGAATCGGTTGGGGGGACGGGCTCTGGGGCTTTGTGGTCTGGACGGCGGTCTATTCCAGGCCACAAAGTTGGATGAAAAGTATGGCCTGGTGGGAGAAATTCACACAGTGGACCCCTCTCCCGTGGTGGATGCCCTGAACGGTGGGTATATCCCTGTGGTGGCCACGGTGGCCCAGGGGACAGATGGGGAGTGCTCCTACAATATCAACGCCGACACCGCCGCCGCCAAGCTGGCGACCGCCATGGAGGCGGAGCGGCTGTTGCTCCTCACCGATGTGCGGGGGCTGCTCCGGGACCCCAAGGATGAGAGTACACTTATCCCTGAACTGCACCTGTCCGCCGTGCCCGCGCTGGTACGGGAAGGGGTGATCAATGGAGGGATGATTCCAAAGGTGGATTGCTGTGTTGAGAGTGTCCGCTCCGGGGTCCATTCCGCCGTTATTCTGGACGGCCGGGTAGAACACTCCATCCTCATTGAGCTGCTGTCTGATGCCGGTATTGGAACCATGCTGACCAATTGAGCGGCCCGGTGCACAAAATTCCATAGGGGCGGGCCCCTATATGTGGAACAAGGAGGTTTTTTCATGACCTTTGAAGAGATAAAAAACCTGGATGAGCAATATGTCATACACGCTTACAGCCGGTTTCCAGTGGCGATTGACCGGGGACAGGGGGCTGTCCTGTGGGATGTGAACGGTAAGGAGTATATTGACTTCACCGCCGGTATCGGTGTGACCTCCCTGGGCTATGCCGACGAGGGCTGGATGAAGGCGGTGACTGAACAGGCAGCCAAGCTGTCCCACATCTCCAACCTGTTTTACACCGAGCCCTATGCCAAAGTGGCTCAGAAGCTGTGTGTCCCTACAGGGATGAGCAACGTCATGTTCAGCAACTCCGGGGCGGAAGCCAACGAAGCTATGATCAAGCTGGCCCGGAAGTGGTCTTTTGATCAATACGGCAAGGGGCGGGGGACGGTGATCACCCTGCGCAACTCCTTCCATGGCCGGACTATCACCACCCTAGCCGCCACCGGTCAGGACAAATTCCACGACTACTTTTTTCCCTTTACCGAGGGGTTCCGCTACGCCGACGCCAACGACATAGACAGTCTGGAGGGGGTGGCCGGCCACGATGTCTGTGCCGTTATGATGGAGTTGATCCAGGGGGAGGGAGGGGTGCTGCCTCTGGACCAGGAGTATGTTCACAAGGTAGCAGACCTGTGTGAGAAGCGGGACTGGCTGCTCCTCATCGACGAGGTCCAGACCGGTATAGGCCGAACCGGCGCCCTTTTTGCCTTCCAACAGTATGATATTCAGCCCGATGCTGTCTCCTTTGCCAAAGGCATCGCCGGTGGTCTGCCCTTCGGTGGAGTCATGTCGGGGGAGAAGTGCAGGGATGTCTTTACTCCCGGTACCCACGGCACCACCTTTGGAGGAAATCCCATCGCCGCCGCCGCTTCCTGCTATGTGCTGGACCAGCTGGATGCCCCCTTCCTGGCCCAGGTTAGGGAGAAGGGGGACTACCTCCGCGCGCAGGTGGAGGAACTGGAGCTGCCCTGCCTGGGCAAGACCCGTGGGATGGGTTTGATGATTGGGGTGGAAGTAAATGAGGGCTGGACCAACCGCGAATTGGCCGGCAGACTCATCGAAAGCGGTCTGCTGGTGCTCACGGCCGGTCCGGGCTTGCGCTTCCTGCCCCCGCTGACCATTACCCAGGAGGAGATGGACAGAGGACTGTCCATTTTAAAGGGGACACTGGGTTAAAATAGTTGCGGGCCAGTGGGAGTACCGGCCCTGCACAGAGCATAGCGAATTTCACAGGGGCCGGTGTTGTCATCGGGCTGTAAGAATGAGGAGAGTCGTAACCATGAAACAAGACCTGCTGAAGTTGCTGGACCTGACTCCGGAGGAGATCACTGCCATCCTGAACAGGGCGGACCAGTTGAAATATGAAAAAAAACATGGCATTCCCCAGAAGTATCTGGAGGGAAAGACCCTGGCCATGATTTTTGAGAAGAACTCCACCCGGACAAGAGTATCCTTTGAGGTGGGGATGTTTCAGCTGGGGGGGCACGCGCTATTCCTGTCGGGCAAGGAGAGTCAGATTGGCAGAGGGGAACCCATTGAGGACACCGCCCGGGTGCTCAGCCGATACTGTGATGGCATCATGATCCGCACGTTTGCCCAGGCAGAAGTGGAGGAACTGGCTCAAAATGCCGATATTCCGGTGATCAATGGTCTGACTGACTTTTGCCATCCCTGCCAGGTGCTGGCCGACCTGCTCACCGTTCGGGAACACAAGGCGGTGCTGGAGGGGCTGAAGCTGTGTTACATCGGAGACGGCAACAATATGGCAAATTCCCTTATCGTAGGGGGACTGAAAATGGGCATGGAAGTGGCGGTAGCCTGTCCCGAGGGATATGACCCGGCCCCCCAGGTGCTGGAATTTGCCAAGAGCAGCCCGGCGCACAAATTTTCCCTCTGCCGCGCGCCCAAGGAGGCCGCGGCTGGAGCCGACGTGGTGTTCACTGACGTGTGGGCCTCTATGGGCCAGGAGGAGGAGAAGACAGTCCGGGAAAAGGCTTTCCAGGGCTACTGTGTGGACACAGCACTGATGGCCCTCACCAATCCTGGCTGCATGGTTCAACACTGCTTGCCTGCGCACCGGGGGGAAGAGATTACCGCGGAGGTTTTCGAGGCCCATGCCCAGGAAATCTTTGACGAGGCAGAAAACCGCCTTCATGCGCAGAAGGCAGTCATGTGCCTGCTGATGGAGAATCGATAAAGTGCGGGCCTCCGGCTTTTGCCGGAGGCCCGCTTTGTCAAAATATGCCGCTTTGATCTAGGCGCCGTTTGAAAAATGGAACTGTGCCCAACGGCGGATATGTGGCTACCCTCGCCCGTAGTCCTCCGCTGTGGCCTCCGGGACGCTGTCGTAGTCCCACTGGTGGTCAGTGTCGGCCATGTATTGGCTGGTGACGTTAAAGTAATTGTATTGATTCACATGTATAAACACAGGGGCTATATCCCAGGTGGAGTCCACACAGTACCACTCGCCATTCAGCTTCACCATGTTCCAGGCGTGGTTTTCTCGGTTGCCAAAGGCCGCGCCGGTGACGGTGATGCACTCAATCCCCGCCATATCCATCAGCAGCTGGAAAGTCGTAGCATATCCCAAACAGACCCCCTCCCCCTTTATCAGCGGGCCATAGGGCTCGTAGGAGGTGCGGGGTGCCCCCTTTTTCTCGTAGTGGGTCTGGTCGTAGGTGACATGCCCGGTGAGCCAGATGTAGAGGGCCAACTCCTTTTCATAGTCGGTCATCTCCGGGGTGACGCATTGCTCAAAGACCCGCTTCGCCGCGTCCAGAACCTGTCTGTCCTCTCTGGACAGGGCGGAGGCGTCTGCGCTCTCCCAGGCGGACAGGATGGCGGAGCTGTCGAAGAGGGTCATGTCGTCCTTGCCGGGGTCGCTGTAAATGATCCGGCCGTCTGACCTCAGATCCTCCTGATCCGGCCCTAGAATGGCGGGGATGCCCACGGCGTTGACCCCCTCCCCAAAGCAGGTTTCAAAGGCTTGCTGGGCGGTGTCCGGGTCTTCACATACAATAAGGGCCACGCACTGCTTTCTGGTGAGAATAAGGGCGCTGTCTATCAGCTCCACCTGGTCGGGAAAGTAGCCGGTAAAGGAGCCCTTCCGGTTCAGCAGGTATTCCTGGAGGGCTTCCGCCGTCTCGTCCACATCCCACTCGTCGAGAAAGAGCACCGCCAGCTCGAAGGCTCGGGCTCCCTCCATGCGGACAACGGCCCCGTCCTGCCAGTTCAGCTCCTCCAGCTTGTAGTAGTCTGAGATATAGCTGCTCACATCGCCGGGTTCCAGATACCAGGTGAGGGCGTCTGCCTCCCTGTTTTCGGCCAGAAAGGCCAGCACCACCTGGACGATGGTTTCTGCGTCCTGACCGGTGGTCCTGTCCGCTTCAGATGGTTTGTTTGCACACCCCGGCAGCAGAAGCGCCAGGACTAGCAGCAGAGAAAGATATTTTTTCAATACAAGCACCTCTTACATCCTGTGTGGGGCGGGGGTCGGCCCCGGCTGTCTCTCAATATAGCAGAAGATTCTTACGAAAACCATAGAGAAATCCTTAAAAATTTCTGAAAAAGCGGCACATTCGTACCCTTCACATAAGGAAGTGAAGGGTACGAGGGCATCTGTGTATCAAATTACGGTATAGCCTTCGTGGCTATACCATTTTTTCTTTTTCTGAATGTTGCTGTTTCAAGCGTTCTTGGAAGATTTTTTCATGTTCTTCAGCAGATGGGGCGTTGATCATACCAATACTATAATTATATGATGACAAACTTTCTGTGGCGATGCGGATGAATTCTTTAAGAATGAAAGAGAGGTACATTTCTTTCCTGTAAGCAAAGAAAATTTCTCGATTATATTTAGAGGACAGAGGCAGAATATAGACATTGTTTTTACACTCGTGGAGATTATAAAACATGCTGGGGATAATAGTGGCTCCAAGCCCCTTTGCGGCCATTCGAAGACAGACATCCATACTGCTGGTTTCCATCAGAATACGGGGGGATATCCTGGCTTCGTCCAAAATCTGGTTGCACATGGTGCGCAGATTGTTGCCTGATTTGGTCAGAATAAAGGGTACGCGCCTAAAGTCCGCGATGCTTTTTGGGGGATGTAGATAGTCGCCAAAATTATGATGAATTGGAAGCACAAGGAACATTTGTTCGGTAAGGATGGGAAAATACAGCAGTTCCCGGCGGATTTGAGGACGAATTGTAATAATGATATCAATTTTCCTGTCAAGCAAGAGATGATCCAACCTGTTTTGATCGCTCTCGGTAAAGACAATGTCTACATTTGGATACTGCTTTATGAATGGTGGCAGGATTATGGGGGTAAAAATCAGGTTTCTATCCTGAGATAACCCAATGTGGATTCGTCCGGCGGTTTCTTCCTTTATTTCTTTATAGCGGGCAGTCAGGTTATTTTTAATATCGAGTATTTGGGAGGCGGAGGAGAGGAAAAGTTCACCGGCATAGGTTGGCGTGAGAGGGAAGGACGAGCGGGAGAAAATTTCAACACCAAGCTCTTCCTCCACACGGGCAAGCGTTTGTGACAAAGATGATTGGCTTACAAAAAGCCGTTCAGCGGCGCGGGAGACGGAGCCCTCCGTGGCAATCGTTACGACATACTCCAGCTGCTTGTCTGTCATATGTGCCTCCTATTATAATGTTTTTCTAATAATAATATAAATTGTAAACGTGTTGGACTTATTAGTCAAGATGAAGTATCATAAAAATACATAAAAAATGTGGATTCTGTTGAAAATATTTGGTCATAGATAAAAACGTGGTAAGGAAGACAAGCTGTAATGGAAAAACATGATGGTCCCGTACCAAGTATGATAAAAGCGTTTGGGGCTTTGTCTGTTCTAGCTGCGGTGTTGATCGTTGGCAATCTTATTCTTGACTTACCCGAGCAGTTCTCACTTTTGTTTACCTCGGTTTTACGTTGTATTTTTGCTGTCGGCCTTGGCCATCAATGGAAAAGCGTTGAGAAAATGATTCTGAACGGGCTTAACGCTGGGCTTTTTGCGATGCTGATTAACAGCATGATCGGAATCCTGATCGCGGCTCTGTGCGCTTCAGGCACGATGCCATACATAATGTGCCTAGGACTGAGGTTTATTTCCCCCCGGTTCTTTAACGCTTGAGGTCATTATTTCTCGCCTAAGCGGGGCGGCGAAATCGGTTCCAGGGATTGTTGCGGCTTCGTCAATCTGTTCTATGCTGTCAGCTGCCATGACAGGGAGCAATTATCCCGCCTATCTGCTGACTGTTTCGGCGTTTTCTGAACGCTATGATGCCCTTGACCTTGACCGCAGTATGCTCTCACGCAGCTGTGAAATGGCAGGTTTTTGTGGCGCTGTTCTGCCGTGGACGGCAACTGGCGTGTTTATGGAATCGGTCTTAGGTGTGTCACCGTTCGCTTACGCGCCCTATTATTTTTTTGGTTTTATGGTTCCTATATATACCATTGTTTGCAGCTGCAATGGATGGAGTAGGTTATATAGACAAGTTGATTCTGAGGAGGCTGGTATTGAGAAGAATGAGAGGTAAGTATAGGCCGATGCAATTTATAAAATTGCAAGAAAATAATGCAAAGGAGTACGCATATGAAGACAAAAGAAAACCGTACCCCCTCACTTGCAGTGGCCCTAAGTATTCTGGTAGCCGTCCTGGTTTGGATGATTATCGGAATCGTGGCTCTAAAACTCGATGTGAAAATGGTAATTTTCATCGCAATTGCCGCCGTATCCCTGGTCTGTTATTTTGGGCTGAACAACAGTATCGATCAGATTATCGACAATATGGCGTCTAGTGTTGGCAACACTGTCAGCGGATTGTTCTTCTTTTTCCTAATCGGAATGGCAATTGCTGTGTGGATGATCAGCGGATGTCTGCCGGCCGTGGTGTACTACGGCATGAAACTTATGAATCCGGTCATATTCCTACCAATTACATTTGTGTTAAGTAGCATTTTTTCTCTGTGTACCGGCAGCGCGTGGACCACCGCTGGAACGATTGGCATTGTCTGCTTTGGTATCGGTATGACGCTGGGAATTCCTGACGCGATGACGGTGGGCGCTGTTGTATCCGGCGCGTATTTCGGAGACAAAATGTCTCCAGTTTCAGACTCTACCAACCTTGCGCCGATCTCCTCCGGAACGGATGTCTTCTCACATATACGGGCGATGCTCTATATCACTGTTCCGGCCTATGTGATCGCCTTTGTAATGTATATGGTCGTTGGGTTCCAGTTCCAGACTTCCGGGGGCGATATTCAGGCGGCAATTGAGCTGGAACAGGCTATCCTGGAGAGCTTCAACGTCAATATTATTGTTTTGCTCCCGCTGGTGCTGGTCGTAGTGTTGAGTGTCATGCGTAAGCCGGCCATACCCACTCTGCTGGCAGGTATTGTCGCGGCGGTGCCGATTGCTATGTTTTTCCAGAATCAAGACTTTTCCAAGATAATGAATTGTATGGCCAGCGGTGTCTCGCTGGATATCGAAAATGAAATTGTTGCCAAAATTGTCAACCGCGGTGGCATCTCCTCCATGATGAGTACACTGGCCATCGTCATGATTGCGCTGGCCTTCGGCGGCTTAATGAGCGGCTCCGGTATTTTCCCTGTGGTGCTGGATGCTTTGACAGAAAAAATCAAAAGTCCCAGGGCTTATCCCGCTATTGTTATCCTGACCTCTGCGTTGCTGACCATTGCCACCAGCTCCAACTATGTCCCGCTGACACTCTCTGGAAAAATGTTTGGCAAGGCGTATGACGATGTAGGCTTAGACCGTTCCATGTTGTCCAGAAATATTGAGGAAGGCGCTACGATTACAGCTGTGCTCTGTCCGTGGGCCTCCTCGGCGGTGTACTACGTCGGGGTGTTTGGAGTGCCTGTTATGGAGTATTTTCCCTACTCCTTCCTCAATATCATTACGGTCATTATGGGCTGCGCACTGCCCTTCGCCGGGTTGACATTGGTTACAAAGGAGAAGGTTGCGGCTAAGAACTAGAAGAAAAATAAGTGAGATTATATTATTTAAGGAGGTTTTAACATTGAACAGAAGAATTAAGCTGACATTCCCAGAACTCAATATCGAAGTACGCGCAGAACTGTTAGAGAAGGAAGAGCCTGAAATGTGCGACTTTTTGTGGAACAGCGTGGCCCAGCCCATGAAGACGGCCTGTGTCCACACGCTGTCCACCGGAGAGTTTGTAATGGCCCGATGCCGGCCGCCCCGTGAGGCTCTGAAGACGGGCACCCAGGACCAGCCCCTTGGACGGGTCCAGACCAAGCTGGGGGAGCGGAAGCCTGGCGAGATCTCCTTTACCGGGCTGATGTATGAGCTGGTGTATGGCGGCAATATCACCGAGCCGCT
>CAPGBJ010000046.1 GCA_948616425.1 uncultured Oscillospiraceae bacterium | reverse complement strand
GACGTAACCGGTGCCGGTGCCGCTGTATTTGATCTGGTACCAGCCATTCTCCTCACCCAAAACGGTGACCGAAGCGCCATTCTGGGCGCTGGCTACTACGCTGTACTCCCGACCTGGACCGGAGCGGATATTCAGGCCAGTGTCCGCACCAGTGATGGTGCCTTTTCTGCTGCTGCCGGCTGGGACCGTGGTGCCGGGGGTGACGGCCGGCTTGGGGTTGCAATACACCGTACACTGCGCGGTCAAGTCGCCGCAGGCGGCAGTAATCGTTACCCGAATCTTAGAGGAACCGGCATTCACGTTGGTCACCAGGCCGTTGGCGTCCACGGTGGCCACGCTGGGATCGCTGCTGGACCAGGTCACCTCACCTGTGACACCGGCGGGAAGCAAGGTGGCAGTCAGTGTGTTGGAACTCCCATGTTCCAGGGTGAAGTCCAGGGTATCCAAGACCACCGCCTCTACCTGGGGCCCCTGGGGCGCACTCACATCCCCAGAATTGCCGTTGGGATCAGGCGCGCTGACATCGGGACCTCCAGGCTGTGGGCTGGAGAGATCTCCACCGGAGGAGACGCTTCCGTCATTCTGACCGGTAGAGGAGCTGGTACCGGGACCTGGCTTTTTGCCGCCGAAAATGGGGGCGCCCATAAAACGCACCACAATTACCATGGCACACAGGATGACGGCAAAGGAAAAGACCCACCCGGCAACACGCAGTGTGGAGGCAGGACGTCCATAGCCGCCTCCCCTGGTGTTAGCCACTCGCTTGCCGGAAATCCCGCCTCTGACGGGGCGCTCATCGCAGAAGGGGCAGCGCCGGTAGGTGATGGAATAATCCTCTCCGCAGTTCTCGCAGCGGATCACGTCACTACGCCGGGGGGACGGCTGACGCCGGTCGCCGGAGCCGCTCCGGGAAATTGCCGGACTGCGTCCATCCCCCTCCCGGGGAGGTTGGGGACGCTCTCTATAGCCGCTCCCGCTTCGGGGGGGCTGGGTACGCTCACCGTAGCCGCTCCCGCCTTGGGAGGGCCGGGTACGCTCACTGTAGCCGCTCCCGCCTTGGGAGGGCCGGGTGCGCTCACCGTAGCCGCTCCCGCCTTGGGAGGGCCGGGTACGCTCACTGTAGCCGCTCCCGCCTTGGGAGGGCTGGGTACGCTCACTGTAGCCGCTCCCACTCCGGGAGCCCTGGGTGCGCTCACCGGAACCGCTGCGGCGGCGGGGATCGGGATTCTGTCGTTCAGCCATGTTGGTTCCTCCAAATGTGCATTCAATCGAGACAGCTTCTATTCTACAAGCATTTTCCCCTCCCGTCAACGGTGAAACGTCGAAATCACAAATTATTCACATTTTTATGTCAATCACTCCTGGCAGCTTGACCGGACCAGACCTTTTTTATATAATAGGTCTCAACCATCCATTGACAGGGGGCAGCCCGCCTGCATCTATCATTTGGTTCCCAAACACTGTGCCGCCCTCTGTCAATCGATGGTATCTTGAAACAACGGGAGATGTAACCGCTATGAGCTCTGTTATGACCGCCAGCGAAGTCCACAAGCAGTACAACGAGGTGGTAACCGCCTTTCGCCGGCTGATTCCAGACCCCGCGCTGCGTGTGGCCTTCAGCCGACAGGCGGACGGCTACATCCGCCAGTATGCGCTTGGGGTATGGCAGGCGGACAGTGCCAGCTCCATCTCCCCCCGGCATGTGGAGTTCTACAACGCCATCTACTCCGCGGGCAGCCCCGCCCCCTCCGCCCTGTACTGGGAGGTAGCCTCCGGGGTGGCCAACTTCGATCTGTTCCAGCCCCCTGCTTTTTTTGAAGATCTGCGGCGGTATGACCGCAGGTCGGGCACCAGCTTGGCCCGGCGGTTTGCCGACCAGCTGACCCTGCTGCTCCTCCTCTTCGCCGCGGTGGACGGGGTGGTCAGCGAGAGCGAGGCGGGGTTTGTCAACGCCTGTAACGACGTGCTGTTAGAGCTGTGTGACAAGGACGGCCTGCGGTCTGACCGACCTGCGGTCCGGGCGGACCAGTTTATTGCGCCGCGCCCCGGTCCAAGCGCCGCTCCAGCCGCCCCAAAAGGGGAGGTCCCGACCAAGCAAGAGGAGACGAAAGCCATCAAGGAACCTGAACCCACCTTGGAAGAGCTGCTGAGCCAGCTGGACGAGCTGTGCGGCCTGGACCGGGTGAAAAAGGACGTAAAGAGTCTGATCAATCTGGTGAAGGTGCGTAAGCTGCGGGAGGAGGCCCAACTGCCCGTGCCCCCCATGTCTCTGCACCTGGTCTTCATGGGCAACCCGGGCACCGGCAAGACCACCGTGGCCCGGCTGCTGGCCAAAATCTACCACGCGGTGGGGGTGCTGTCTCAGGGGCAGCTGGTGGAGGTGGACCGCTCCGGTCTGGTGGCCGGCTTTGTGGGCCAGACCGCCTTGAAGACCCAGGAGGCCGTCCAGAAGGCCATCGGCGGGGTGCTCTTCATCGACGAGGCCTATGCCCTGGTCAACGCCGACAACGCCAACGACTTCGGCCACGAGGCCATAGAAGTCATTCTGAAGAACATGGAGGACCACCGGAAAGACCTCATTGTGATCGTGGCGGGGTACACCGACCGGATGGAGCAGTTTATCCACGCCAACCCCGGGTTGGAGTCCCGCTTCAACAAGTATTTCTTCTTTGAGGACTACGACGGCAAACAGCTGATGGAGATTTTCCGGTCCATGTGTAAAAAGAACGGCTACACCCTCTCGGAGGAGGGGGAGCAGTTCATGGAGAAAGATCTACAGGAACTGTATGACAGCCGGGACGAAAACTTCGGCAACGCCCGGGACGTGCGCAATCTCTTTGAACAGGCGGTGGCCCGCCAGGCCGACCGGGTGTCCCAGCTGGAAGCCCCTACCAAGGAGCAGCTCATGGAACTGCGGCCCGAGGACTTAAAGGACGAGGATGCGGAAAAGGAGTGCCCGTTATGAGCGATATTTTGACCTTTGCCTGCCGGGAGGAGTTTCGAGAATGGCTTTTGGAGCACTGCCTGTCGTCAGAGGGCGTCTGGCTACTGTTCGGTAAATCTGGCGGACCGAAGACGATCCAGGCGGGGGAGGCCCTGGAGGAGGCCCTCTGTTTTGGATGGATCGATGGACAGATGCAGAGCATAGACGATAAGACCTATAGGAAGTATTTCTCCATGCGCAGGGAGAGGAGCAAGTGGTCAGAAAAAAATAAGGCGTTGGTCCAAAGTCTGGAGGAACGAGGGCTGATGACCGACTTCGGTCGGAAAAAGATGGAGGAGGCCAAGAAAAATGGCCAGTGGTACGCCCCCAACCCCATGGCGGTCACAGAGGAACAGATCCTTCAGGTCTCTGCCCTGTTGGAGGGCCATGAGCCCGCCTGGACCAATTTCCAGACCATGCCTCTGTCTGTAAAAAAGACCTACACACGGGCCTACTTCGACGCAAAGACGGAGACCGGACGGAAAAATCGAATTACCTGGATGGTGGATCGGCTCAACAAAAATCTAAGACCAATGTAGCAACTTCCAATGGGAAAGGGGAATGGCAGTTGGAGACCGCTGTGCTCTATCGAATGATTGACGAGATCGACTGGTCCCGATATGAGACCGCCTACGGAAACGCTGCCCGGGACATCCCCCACTTTCAGGCCGGGAAAACCCCCAGCGTGCCCAGCTGCCTGTGGGCCCTGTTCTCCGTGGACCGGGAAAAAGCCATGCAGGCCGCCAGCGACCTGTGGGCCGGCCTGTGCCACCAGCACGCCTATATATCCTCCGCCGCCCTGCCCGCCTACGACTTCCTGATGCTCGCCCTGCGGGAGGCGGACCATAAATTAAAGGTAGAGCTGTTGGACATTTTCCTGGGCTTCGCCGCCTGTACCGGGCGGAGCGCGGAGACGGATTGGGAGAGACAGCTGCGGGAGAAGTTAAAGGCCGACTTGCCGGTATTTGCCGGGTTTGTCTCCTCAGAAAACGAGGATACCTCCTATTTTTCAGAGCGAATTGTGGAAGAATTGACCGGAAAGGAGGGGTGACG
>CAPGBJ010000045.1 GCA_948616425.1 uncultured Oscillospiraceae bacterium | reverse complement strand
GGGTTCGAAAGTGGGCGCTTGCTCCAAATCAAGAACCCACTTTAGATGCCGTAGGCTGAACGCCTACGGCATCAGTGGTTTCCGGGGATTTTGGTCTCCAAATTTTCACCAGTCAAACGGGAGATGTAAATGAAGTTTTTTGAGTAACTGGCGGGGTTCGAACCCTCGTAATACACCAGAAAGCAGAGAGGAAAAATCAGTGAGGACGAGTGGAACGCCGCCGTGGCCAAGGCACAGAAGCTGGTGGCCCAGTCTGAGCGGGGAAAACTGTCAGATGAGAAGCTGAAGCAACTATTGGCAAAGCTTTGATATGGCAGTGTTGAAAGCGGACGTTATCTTTGCAGGTATCAGCGCAAGTAGTGTCTCATAGGAATTAGCAGATTTATACCTGTGAAAGCATCCGATAACTCCCCGAAACCCACTGCTTCCACAACCTTTTTTGCCTGTCCATTATGAGTGCATACCCTCTGACCACATATTTGCCCACAGACAGAGAAACCCGCCCTACCGGGTTATCCCCGGTGGGGCGGGTCCGTCAACCAGCCTTGCTCTCTGCCCTCAGCCGCTCTTTTTCAGCGGCCACCTCCGCTCGCATCTCGGCAATCATGATTGCCAGCAGCCTTTCGCATTCTTCCTCTGTATCGGCATGGACGTTTCGTGTTTCCAGCCTCCCATCCGGCCATGTGATTGCGCACCGTCCAGTCCATCGACCGCTTTTACTTTGACTGAGGGACCCGGTTCCCCACCGTCGCCTCCCCTTCCAGGTGGGCTGGAAATCGGTCATCATAGCCTTGGGTTCTGCCGGCGGTGCGGGCTCCGCTGCCTCCGCCCTACCGATGCCCCGGTCGATTTTTGCGGCGGCCTGCTTCTGCATATCATCAGTCACGTGGGCGTAGACGTTCAATGTAGTAGCACTGGAGATGTGACCGATGATGGTGGACAGGGTCTTCACATCCATTCCATGCTCCAGTGCGTTGGTAGCGAACACATGACGCAGGTCATGGAACCGCACCTTTTTGCATCCGGCGTGTTTTAGAATCTTGGCCAGACGGTGGCTGACGACGGAGGGGGCTATCGGAGCGTCCTCTTTTTTAGGCGAGGGAAATATCCACCGTGAAGAGACGGCCTGCTTGTACATTCTCAGTGCGGCGACCACTGCGGGCGGCAGAATCACCGTTCGAATGGAGGCTTTGTTTTTCGGCGGTTGTATCAGCAGCTCGCCTTTGATCTGGTAGACCTGACGCTCGATTCTTAGTTCGCCGGTGTTGAGATTCAGATCATCCCACTGGAGGGCCATCAACTCTCCCACTCGAAGCCCGGTGGTCAGTTCCAGCAGGAACACCTCATAGTAACCCTCGGCCCTGGCCTGAATCAGCAGCTTTTGCAGTTCCTCCCGGTTGAGCAGCCGCATCTCCATTCGTCTGGCCGAAGGGAGTTTACATTCCTTTGCCGGATTTTGAGAAATCAGTTTTTCAGCCACAGCTTTTTCCAAGGCTCTGCGGCAGAGACCATAACAGTGCCGTATCGTATTAGCGGAGAGCCCGTCACCTCTGGATTCCCGATATTCACTCCGTCCATCTTGCCTCATCCAGTTTATGAACCGCTGGAGGTCGTTTGCGGTCAGCTTATTGAGAGGAACATTGCCCAACCTTGGACGGATGTACAGGCGGATATTATTTTCATAGCCTGTCCGCGTGTTTGGCCGGACGGCGGGTTTACAGCAGGTCTCATACCAGAATGTCATCCACTCACCAAAGGGCATATCCGATCTGACCTTGACAGCGGCTGTTGGCGTTACTACGTTTTTCAGAGCGTTCAGCTTCTCCACGCACTCCCCCTTAGTCCTGGCAAGGACATTCTTCGTCTTGGGCAGGCCCTTGTCATCATAACCGATGACCACCCGCCCCTCCCAGCGGCCATCCTTTCTCAGTCGGACGGTACCCTCGCCACTTTTGCGCTTTCTTCCCATGGTCTCAGCTCCTCTCCAAAAATATCTATCAGGAAATCTCCTACTACTTCCGATGCCCGCTTTTGCATATCGCCAGTGGTATGGGTGTAGGTATCCAAGGTAAACGCCGCTCTGGTGTGGCCCAGGATACTGGACAGGGTTTTCACGTCCACACCTGACGCCAGAGCGTGAGTTGCGAAGGTGTGACGCAAGTCGTGGAAGCGAATGTTCGGAAGGCCGGCCCGCTTCAGCAGAACTTTCAACTGGCGGTATGCGGAGCCAGGATCAGTGGACTGCTCCGGCTTCAGCGGGTTGGGGAATATCCACTCAGTCAGAGCCGATACTTTCCTTTTACTGAGCAGAGCCGCTGTACTGGAGGGCAGAACGATCTTCCGAGTACCGGCGCTGGTCTTGGTATCTCCGGCAGTCAGCCCACCACCATCTTCTCGGTAGAGGGTGCGGCAGATTTTCAGAGTGCCGCTAGTTTCATCGAAGTCCTCCCACTTGAGCCCGCAGATCTCGCCCCGGCGCAGGCCTGTGGTCAGTTCTGTGTAGAAGAAGTCACACCAGATTTCATCCTCTGCGATGGCCTTCATGAACACATCCAACTGCTCATCCGTCAGTATTTGCTTTGTCCCATAGCTGAACCTGGGAGCGGTGATCTGCTCGGTCGGGTTGCTGGCGATCAGGTGAGCCTGCTGTGCCGCCTTCAGCGCACCGTGGAGCGTGGTGTGGATGCGGCGAACTGTACTGCTGGCCAGGGTGTTGTTCAGCTTCTCATAGAACCGTTGGACGTCTTTCGGTGTAATCCGGGCCAGCGGCTTATCGCCCAGGCCGGGGCGGATGTGGTTCTCGATGTAGCTTCGGTAGTTCCTCAGCGTGTTGGGCCGCAGAGTATCCGCCATATTTTCCAGCCACTTGTCGAGCCACTCGCTCAAGGTCATCCGGCTCTGCTCTGTCAGGTCGGCGCCCTGGTAGTTGTCGATATGCTGGCGGAGCTTCACGGACAGCTCTTTCTGCGTGGGAGCATAGACGTAGCGGAAGATAGAGTCGCCGTTTTCCTTGTGGCCTACTACGATGCGGCCCTCCCAGCGACCGTCGTCACGCTTGCGCACCATGCCGTCGCCGGACGGTCTGCGCTTTGCCATTTGTCATTCACCTCCAGTCCGAATATCACCGTCATTGTCATTCATGCACTCGGCCATGATCCTGACACCCAGCCGAAAGCCCAGGATAAAATTCTTGGTTGCTGTGATGCTGTTGATCTCATGCTGTGACCGGATGAGCTTTGTAAGAGTCTCTTGCTCAGCTTCTTCGAGTTGCTCTGTGAGTTGTTTTTCGTAGCTGGCGACACGATCTACCGCCCGCTTTAACTCTGAGCCAGGCGCCATCCTCTGTTCGTTGGGTGTGATATTGCCGTAGTAGAGATCTTCCAAAGTCGTTCTCATATCTACTGCCTCCTTTGCAACACCAACACATACCACACTTTGTCGGGAATAGCTACTATTTTTTTCGAGGACTTTTATTCTTTGTTTTGTGGCGCAAAATTTGATAGGGGCAGAGGTGATTTTCAGTTTGCAACCGTTTACCCTTTGTGCTACAATGCATATAATAACTCCTGATTAGGTGGAGGTGTGATTCATGCCGCGTTCCATTGAGCACTCTATTGAGGCTGCGGAGGTTTCTCTGCGGATGGAGGGACTTTCTGTTACGGAAGTCTGTAAGGAACTGTGCCGGAAATTGCTCGCCGGCGAAATTACGCTGGAGCAGTACCTGGCTCATGTTACTTCCAGCAGAGGAGAGTGCTGACATGGCCTACAGCATGGACTCCACAACAGACGGCTGCTATCCGGGAACAACTTGCCTGATCAACAAGCTGGGTATCCAAGACGAAGCGGTGCTAGCGGAAACAGAGGCGGCTGTCGTTTTAGGAAAAGCCAGTCTGCTGGATCAGCAGCCGATTGTCGGCGGCTTTGACTTTGACCACTACAAACGCATCCACCAATTCCTGTTCTGTGATCTCTATGACTGGGCTGGACAAATACGCACTATCAATATCTCCAAGAAGGGAACCGCTTTTGTTCCTGCTGCAGAAATCGAACCGTGTGCCGATGCGTGTTTCAAGCGCCTGGCTGGTTTCAGCGGTGAGCGCTTGTCCCATCGTGGGCTGGCGGAGGAGGTAGCGGACTTTTATCACACCGTCAATATGCTGCATCCATTTCGGGAAGGCAACGGCAGAGTACAGCGTGTCTTTTTTACGCAGTGGATTCGCAGTCTTGGGTACGATCTTGACTTGAGTTCTGTAGACCCGGATGCGTTCATGATCGCTACGATCTATGCGGCGCAGGGCGTTATGGATCAGCTGGTTGACTTTTTTGAGCAGACGATTGAGTGGCCACAGATGGGAATGCGGATGACCTGACGAGCTTGGTTTTGATTTCATGCTGGGCGGCAGCTTGCTGCTCAGCATTTTTGACCTCTGAGGTATCCACTTGTTGTTGGCGCAGATCCTTGCACATATCCCCGCTTAGACCCGCCAGTATTGCGGTGACTGTAAGGGCAGATGAAAAACTGACCCCCAGCTTGACCCCAGGGGGTGAAAAATGACCCCCGCGTTGGTTTCTGCAAAATCTCTGAAAACCACCTGTGACAGCCACCTTGTGAAATGGTGAAATGATGCAGTATTTTCTCTGTTCTCCTCATTTACGGCCACCTGCCACAGCAAAAAGCGAAAATTCCGACCACCTATGGAAAATCCCCGACCCGCTCTGCGGGGCGGTGTGGCTGGCCGGGGGGCGCATAAGCGACCCCCGGCCTTTATCCTGCTATAATTTCGACCGGTGGGTTCAGCGGAAGATTACCCACCGGTTATGCACCGGCTGATTCAACAGTTTCGGTATCCTCGCCGGGTACGGCGGTGATATACTTTCCCCGCAGACAGAGGTTCCCTTCT
>CAPGBJ010000044.1 GCA_948616425.1 uncultured Oscillospiraceae bacterium | reverse complement strand
ATGCCCAAACGCCGGCTCTTTTTCCGCCATGCTTTGCCAATTTTCCTTGAAATACATCCAGTATTCCTGCGTCAAATTGGCTTCGTCTGGCGAAAAAATTTCTCGCCGTTGGACACATTTCCATTTTTCAAACAGCGCCTAATTTTTTGTGAGGAGAAAATCTATGCTGATCATCAACGGCACCGTCCACACCATGGACGGTCCCATCATAGAAAAGGGCTATGTGGCCGTCACAGGGAGGAAAATTGCCCAAGTGGGTCCCATGGAGGCATGCCCCCAAAACTGGGAGGGGGAGGTAATTGAGGCCCAAGGGGGACATATCTGTCCCGGGTTTATCGACGCCCACTGCCACCTGGGGATGTTTGGGGATGCTCTGGGGTTCGAGAGTGACGACGGAAACGAGGAGACCGACCCCTCTACCCCTCACCTTCGAGCTATTGATGCTGTTAACCCCTTAGACCGCTGTTTTTCTGAAGCCCGGGCTGCGGGGGTGACCACTGTCCTTACCGGGCCAGGTTCCGCCAACCCCATCTCAGGGCAGTTTGCCGCCCTCAAGACAGATGGCCGCTGGGTGGATGCTATGGTGGTAAAGGCGCCTGCCGCCATGAAGCTGGCCCTGGGGGAGAACCCCAAGCAGGTCTACCACGACCGGGACGAGAGCCCCGTTACCCGTATGGCCACAGCTGCAATTATCCGGGAAAACTTGCGCAAGGCGGTGGAATATGGGGAAAAGCTGGACAAGGCCGCCCAGGATGAGGATACCGACCCGCCTGACTACGACGCCAAATTGGAGGCCCTTATTCCCGTGGTCCGGGGGGAACTGCCCGTCCACATCCACGCCCATCGGGCAGATGACATTGCTACTGGAGCGCGCATCGCCCGGGAGTTTGGGCTAAGATGCGTGATTGTCCACGGCACGGAGGGACATCTGATCCCCGAACTTCTGGCGGAAGCGGGGATCCCCGTTATCACCGGCCCCGCCCTGGGGGACCGGTCCAAGCCGGAACTGGCCAACATGGCACTGGATAACCCCGCGATTCTCCAGAGGGCAGGGGTCCCTGTGGCGATCTGCACCGACCACCCGGAGGTGCCTGTCCAGTACTTGCCTCTGTGCGCTGCCCTCGCGGTGAAGGGCGGGATGGAGGAGGAGGAGGCTCTGGCCGCCATCACGATCAATGCCGCCAGAATTGCTGGGCTGGACGGCGAGTTGGGCTCCCTCACGCCTGGCAAGGAGGCGGATGTCGTCGTGATCGACCGTGGGCCTCTCAATCTGATGGGAAGGGTGAGGGCTGTTCTGATTGGCGGACGAAGAATTTAGAAAATATTAACAAAAACCATTGGACTTTCCCGCCTCCTGTGGTATAATAAGGATAATCAGAGGGGGAACTCTCTGGTTTATACCAGCCCTCTGGGCGAAAGGAGCGACTGAGATGAAATTTGTTTTTACGGACAAAAAGGTGAACCTGCCCGACTCCATCCATAAGTATGCGGAGAAAAAGGTGGGAAAACTGGACCGTTTCTTTAAGGAGGACGCTACCGCAGCCATTACGTTCAGTGTGGAAAAAGAGCGGAACAACAAAGTGGAAATTACGATCCGCTCCAGCGGCACTATTTTCCGGGTCTCGGAGAGCACCTCCGATATGCACGCCTCTATTGACGCTGCTGTCACTACCTTGGAGCGGCAGATTCGCAAGAACAAGACCCGCCTGGAGAAGCGTCTGCGTCAAGGCGCTTTCGAGCGGGCTTTGGATGTGAGCGAGCTGTCCACCTTTGCCCCCGATGAGCCGGAGGAGGGCGAGTACAGCATTGTCCGCAGCAAGACCTTCCCCATTAAGCCCATGACTAAGGATGAGGCGATTTTGCAGATGAACCTGCTGGGGCACAGCTTCTTTGCCTTCCGGGACGAGGAGGCCGAGGGAGCTTTCGCTGTAGTGTATCGTCGGAACGACGGCGATTACGGCCTCATTGAGGATGAGCGGTAGATGTTATGACAGGTCTGAAGTTGCTGTGATATCATAAAACGGGCCCGGGATTTCCCGGGCCCGTCCGCGTCTTCGTAACTTTTTCTTGACACCAGCAGTGGAGAATGATAATATACTGTACTATAGGCGCCGTTTGAAAAATGGAACTATGCCCAACGGCGAGAGAGTTTGACATCAGACAAACACAATTTTTCCCAGGAATCCTAAATAGATTTCAAGAAAAATTGGGGCAGTATGAGGGCAAAAGATTTGCCGTTTGGGCCTTTTGACATGTTTCAAACAAGTCCTAGTCAAAGCAGTTCTGTTTTGACGCAATCAGCGCGAAGAACGGAAAAGTAACATCTTAACTGGCAGACAGAGAGGGCCCCTCACCGGCTGAAAGAGGGCCTGTGCTGGAGAGATGTGAAGTGCGTCCGGGAGCGCGGCGGGTAATGCCGCCCGGCTTGACTCCGATAGCGGTCAATCGAGTGAAAAGTGAGAGTGGAACCGCGAGTAATCGCCTCTTATGCCCATATGGACATAGGAGGTTTTTTGTTTCCACTCGAAAGGGGCGCTTTATGTTCAGAGCACTAAACGAGACGTTGGAGGCGTACCAGCGCCGTGATCCGGCAGCACGGTCCAAGTTGGAAATTCTCCTGCTCTACCAGGGGGTCCACGCTACCCTGTATCATCGGCTGGCCCACTGGCTATACTGTCACAAATGGAAATTTCTGGCCCGGATTATCTCCCAGTGGTCCCGCTTTTGGACGGGCATCGAGATCCATCCCGGGGCCCAGATTGGCCGGCGCTTTGTCATCGACCACGGTATGGGGATCGTCATCGGCGAGACCGCCGAGGTGGGGGACGATGTGCTCATTTACCACGGTGTTACCCTGGGGGGCACCGGCAAGGACCAGGGCAAACGCCACCCCACCATTGGCAACAACGTGCTCATCTCCTGCGGGGCCAAGGTGCTGGGGCCCTTCAAGGTGGGGGACAATGCCCGCATTGCCGCCAACGCTGTGGTCCTCTCTGAAGTTCCAGAGGACGCAACAGCGGTGGGGATCCCCGCCCAAATTGTCCGCATCGCCGGCCGCTCCACACGCTACGCTGACGACGTGGATCAGATCAGTGTCAACAATCCCACTTTAGAGAAGCTGTCGGTCCTATCAGCTAGGCTAGACCTGGTGGAAAAGTTGCTAGATGAGCAGTATTGGAAAGAGAGAGCGTAGAGACAGACAGTGGCTAGCATACAAGGAGGAGAAGAGATGTTGTTTCATAGGATGCATCATGTGGCTATTATTGTGTCCGACTATGAGAGGGCCAAAGCGTTCTATGTGGAGAAGCTGGGCCTGCCTATACTCCGGGAGAACTACCGGGAGGAGCGGGGGGACTGGAAGCTGGATCTGCAATTTGGGGACGGCGAACTGGAGATTTTCGCCATTCCCGGCGCCCCGGCCCGGCCCGATCATCCGGAGGCCCAGGGACTGCGCCATCTGGCTTTCCGGGTGGACGACGTGGAGCAGGCGGTGAAGGAGTTAGAGGAGCAGGGGATTCCCTGCGAGCCCATCCGCCTGGATACCTATACCCAGCGCCGCTTTACCTTTTTCCATGACCCGGACGGTCTGCCCCTGGAATTGCACGAGTGAAAACAAGGAGGAGTCAGTCATGTATCTATATAATTCTGCTACCCACAAGAGGGAAGTATTTACCACCCATACCCCCGGTCATGTGGAGATGTACACCTGCGGGCCCACAGTATATCACTTCGCCCACATCGGCAACCTGCGCTCCTACATCATGGAGGACGTGTTGGAGAAATTCCTGCGCTATGACGGCTACAGTGTGAACCGGGTGATGAATATTACCGATGTGGGCCACCTGTCCAGCGACGCCGACACCGGTGAGGACAAGATGCTTAAGGGAGCCAAACGGGAGCACAAGACCGTGATGGAGATCGCCCAGTACTACACCGACGCCTTCTTCGACGACTGCCGTAAGCTGAACATCAAGACCCCCGATGTGGTCCAGCCTGCCACCGGCCTTGTTGACGAGTTTATTACCTTGGTGTCTGGGCTGATAGACAGAGGTTATGCCTACGTGGCCGGAGGCAACGTGTACTTTGACACCTCCAAGCTGGAGCGGTACTACGTCTTCCATTCTCACGACGAGGAGGACTTGGCTGTGGGGGTCCGAGAGGGGGTGGAGGAGGACCAGAACAAACGCAACAGGAATGATTTCGTTCTCTGGTTCACCAAGAGCAAGTTTGAGGACCAGGCCCTGAAGTGGGACTCTCCCTGGGGAGTGGGGTACCCCGGCTGGCACATCGAGTGCTCCGGAATCTCCCTAAAGTATAACGGTGAGTATCTGGACCTCCACTGCGGCGGCATCGACAACGCTTTTCCCCACCATACCAACGAGATTGCTCAGTCAGAGAGCTACATCGGCCACCCCTGGTGCAGACAGTGGTTCCATGTCCACCACCTGGTCACCGCCGACAACAGCAAGATGTCCAAGTCCAAGGGGGAGTTCCTCACGGTCTCTCTGCTGGAGGAGAAGGGCTACGATCCCATTGTCTACCGCTTCTTCTGCCTCCAGAGCCACTACCGGAAGGGGCTGGTCTTCTCCTGGGAGAACCTGGACAATGCCGCAGTGGCCTTTCAAAAGCTCATCGCCAAAATCGCCGCCCAGGACCCGGCAGATGGTCCGGTGGATGAGAGGGTTTTGACGGAGTACCAGGAGAAATTCCGTGCCCAGGTGGGCAACGACTTGAACACCGCCCTGGGTGTCACCGCCCTGTATGATGCCCTTAAGGCGAAGACCAACGGCGCTACCCGGCTGGCTGTTTTGGATAGTTTTGACCAGGTGCTGTCCCTGTCGCTGCTGGACAAGGCCGCAAAAGTTCGGGAGGAGCAGAAAAAGCAGAAAACCGCCTCCCAAGGCGGTTACGCCATCACTGGCGAGGGGGACCCCGCCGTGGATGCCCAGGTTTTGGCCCGCTACGAGGCAAAGAAGTCCAAGAATTTTGCCGAGGCCGACCGTATCCGAGAGGAACTCAAACGGCAGGGGATCGAAGTGATCGATGTGCCCGGCGGGGCAAACTGGAAGAGAATATAGAGAAAATAAGGAAAATCTCCCGCCCTTCTTGTCAAGAGAAGGGCGGGAGATTTTTCCATTTATTTCACAACCAGTTTATAGTTGTCCATCCCTGGAAGCAGGGAAAGGAAGGTGTGGACCACCGCCCTCGCCTCCTGGTCGGCGTTGGTGAGAACGCCCCGGTCAATGGCTTTTTGTTCCATATCGGCCTTCTGTCCGCTGACAAACTCGGTGTAGTTTTCAATGGAGATGGGATTAAACACATTGTTGGTCTCATCCAAGACAACGAGCGTATCCTCAAAGGTCTCATGGGAGATAATTTGGCTGTTGGGCAGGAGAACGGTGACAGTATGGTCGGCCTCATCTACATCAATTTTGGCTTTGCTTATGTCTATGCCTACCTTGATACGTCCGTCATAGGCCACGATAAATCGTTTTCCGGTGAAAGGGATGTTGATTCCCTGGCCAATGATATAAATTTGATTCTGATTTTCATACTTTCCTGCGTTGGTGTAGATGTACTCTGTGGTGACCAATTCTTGAAGAGCGTTGAGCTGGTCACTGACGGTGCTGTTGGTAATAACAGGTTCGGCCTCCTGAATCAGGCGGTCCTCTTCATTTTTCTTGGCGTCTGCCCGAAGGGCCTCAATTGCGGCCCGCTGTAAGTCCAGTTCCTTTTCTAGTTCAGTCTGCTGACTTCGGGCGGACAGCACCGACCGCACCAAAAGACCGGTGACAAGGACAAGCAGAATAACAATGGCCCATGGAAACCACCGTCTTGTCCAGAGCGGCGGTTTTGTCTCCAGTTTGCTCATGGCCAGACCCCCTTGCGATATAAAAATGAGTGGCTGATTTTCATATATTGTGTCGCATGGGGAATTATATCACGCGGCGAGCGGCGGCGCAAGAGTGCCCGAAAAAGTTCAGGCTGGAGAGAATCAATCCTTTCCAGCCTGAGTTTGTTATTTCTTTAAGAAAAACCATGCGGCTGCCGCGAGCAGCAGCAGGCCCAGAATAATCCAGGGCGCGATACTCTTTTTTTTCTTCTTGGGTGTGCTGTGGGAGCCGTAGAAATTGACGTCGCCACGGCGAGTGCTAGGGGTTGGCTGGTTTTTAGAGAGGTCCTCTGCCTGCCGTTCCAGCCCCTGAATGAGACGAAGGTTTGCATCCAGTGCGGCGCCGCAGTAAGTACAGAAAATCCGTACGTCCTCGTTGACACGGTGACATTCCGGGCAGCGTTTTGACATAGTGATACTCCTTTTATGTACGGTGCAAAAGACAGCCGCGTATTTCGATGCGTTTTCTTCATTATAACAGAGAAAGCGGCTTGCCGCAAGATGCTTTTGCCTAGGGCTTGCTTGAAAAATGCCAATAGGTCCAAGAGGCGGGTCTTTGTCCGCCATGCTGCCCCAATTTTTCTTGCAATACATTCAGTATTCCTGGGAAAATTGTGCTTGTCCGGCAGAAAAATCCCTCGCCGCTGTGCATAGTTCCATTTTTCAGACAGCGCCTAGTGAAGATGTTTTTGGAAAAAGTTCAGGGCGTTTTTCCACAAAATCCCCTCAGATTGGGCAGGGGAGAGGCCGCGGTCCAAAAAATATTGAAACAGCCCTGCAAAATGCTTCGGATTGTTCAGGGAGCGGGGGAGATCGGCGCCGTCTGCGTCGGAACCCAGAGCCAGGCAGTGTTCCGCACCCAAGGCCAAGAAGTGCTCTATGTGGCAGAACAGGTTGTCCAGGTCGGCGGGCTGTCCGTCTGCACGGAGAAACGCGCTGTAGTAATTCAAGCCGATGAGGCAGCCCCGGGCCGCCATCTCCCTGATCTGCTCGTCAGTGAGGTTGCGCCGGTGTGCGCACGGGGTCCGGGCGTTGGAATGGCTGGCCACAAAGGGCCGATCTGCTACCTCCAGCAGATCGGCGAATCCCTGGTCGTTCAGATGAGAGACGTCTACCAGGATACCCGCCCGCTCCAGCGCCCGGACGGCATCCTTCCCAAAGGGGGATAGGCCGCGGCCGGTGGTGTTGCCGGAACCGATTTCGTTTTCTCCGTTCCAGGTGAGGGTGACCATCCGCACTCCGTCCCGGGCCAGAGTTTCAATTCGGTTTAGCTGACCCGACAGAGCGGCTCCGTTCTCTACGGTGAGGATGGCCGCCGCTTTGCCCGCCGACCAGGCGGCCTCAATATCTGCCGCTGTGCGGCAGGGGGCCACCTTGTCCGACAGCGCCTCCATCTGTCGGTGGAAACTGCGCTGGTGGAGGTTGTAGTAAGTAATGGCCTCCTCCCCCTTCAGTTCGTCCGGGATGAAGATGGCGCAGCACTGGCACCAGTGGACCGCCTGGGGGATGGCGGAGAGCGAGAAGTGACAATCGGGGAGGTCCAGGGTATCCATATTCTGAATCCGGTCCGCTATGGACGCAATGGCGGCTTGCCTTTCCGACGAGTCGCTAAGGGTGGTGAAGAGATGGTAGTCCTCCGGTGTGAGGGCGGTAAGGGTGTCGCAGTGCAGGTCAATGAGGGCGTGGGGAAGCATAAGAATCTCCTTTCTTATGTGCGCTGTGGGGGCATTTTGAGGTGGGAGGCCGCGGGCTGTCCCTACAGAAGTATATGAATGTGAAAATGAAATTTTACTCAGGTTTCTTCATGGTCAGCGAGATTCGCTTCTTTTTCTCGTCCACTTCCACCACCCAAACGGTGACCACATCTCCCACACGGAGCAGTTCAGAGGGGTGTTTTACCCGGCAGGGCAGCTTAGAGATGTGGACCAGTCCGTCCTGATGGACACCAATATCCACAAACACACCGAAGTCAATCACATTGCGGACAGTGCCCTGAAGTTCCATGCCAGCCTTTAGGTCCTTGGCCTCCATCACATCGGTGCGCAGGATGGGGGGTGGCAGCTCGTCCCGGGGGTCTCGGCCCGGCTTGGACAGCTCTTTGACGATGTCGGCCAAGGTGGGGGCGCCAGCCCCACAGGTCTCAGACAGGGCCTCATAGCCAATGGACTCCGCCTGAGATTTCAGCTGTGTGATGTTCCCTGCCTTTACGTCTTCCAGGGTGAGACCGCAGGCGGCCAGCAGCTTTTCTGCCGCGGCATAGCTCTCCGGGTGGACGCCGGTGTTGTCCAGCACGGATTTGCTCTCGGGCACTCGGAGAAAGCCGGCGCACTGCTCGAAGGCCTTGGGCCCCAGTTTGGGCACCTTTAAGAGCTGTTTCCGGGTGGTGAATACCCCGTTCTCCTCCCGGTATTTGACCAAATTCTTGGCGGTGGCGGCGGTGAGGCCCGATACCCTCTGGAGCAGGGAGGGGGATGCGGTGTTGGCGTCCACCCCCACGGCGTTGACGCAGTCCTCTACCACTCCGTCCAGTGTCTCGCCCAGTCGGGCCTGGGGCATATCGTGCTGGTACTGGCCTACCCCAATGGCCTTGGGGTCGATCTTTACCAGTTCAGCCAGGGGGTCCTGGAGGCGCCGGGCGATGGACACGGCGCTTCTCAGGTTCACATCGAACTGGGGGAACTCCTCGGCGGCCAGCTTAGAGGCGGAATAGACCGAGGCCCCCGCCTCGCTGACGATCATATAGCTGACGCCGCCGCCCAGTTTTTTGATGAGCTCTACCGCCATCTGTTCTGTCTCTCGGCTGGCGGTACCGTTGCCGATGGCGATGTGTTCTACCCCGTGTTTCCGAACCATCCCGGACAGTTTGGTGATGCACTCCTCTTTCTGACGTGCCCCGTGGGTTGGGTAGACCACCGCGGTGTCCAGGACCTTGCCGGTGCCGTCCACCACCGCCACCTTGCACCCCATGCGGTAGCCAGGGTCCAGTCCCATGGTGACCTTGCCTTTTACAGGGGGCTGCATCAGCAGAGGCTTGAGGTTGAGGGCGAACATGTGGATGGCCCCCTCGTTGGCCCGGTCGGTGAGGGCATTGCGAATCTCCCGCTCCATGGAGGGCTGAATAAGGCGGTCATAGGCGTCGTCCGCCGCCGCCCGGACAAAGTCCATAGCGGCCCGGTTGGGCACCACCATCCGGCGGACGGCGATGTGGGCGGTCTCCGGGTCCAGCTCCACCGATACCTTTAGGACCTCCTCCCGCTCCCCTCGGTTGACGGCCAGAACCTGGTAACCCTGGACCCGGCTCACCGGCTGCTTAAAGTCGTAGTAGAGGCGGTAGACGGTGTCCTCCGGCTCCTTGTCTGCCGCCTTGGACACCAGCATGGCCCGGCGCAGATAGAGCTGGCGCAATTCCTTGCGAATATCGGCGTCGTCGGAGATGAGCTCGGCAATAATGTCGTTAGCCCCCTGGAGGGCCTCCTCCGCCGTTGCAACCCCTTTTTCCGGGTCGATGTAGTCCATGGCGGCCTGCTCCATATTGACGCTGGGGCCATAGGCAAAGGCCAGGGCAGCCAGGGGCTCCAACCCCTTTTCCCGGGCGATGGTGGCCCGGGTGCGCCGCTTCTGTTTATAGGGGCGGTACAGGTCCTCTACCTCGGCCAGGGTGGCGGCACCGTCGATGGCGGCGGACAGTTCCTCGGTGAGCTTACCCTGGTTCTCAATGGAGGTCTTGACCTCTCCCTTCCGGGTGTCCAGGTTCCGCAGGTACTGCAAACGGTCGGCCAGTTCCCGAAGCAGCTGGTCGTCCATAGAGCCGTGGAGCTCCTTGCGGTAGCGGGCGATGAAAGGGATGGTGGCCCCCTCGTCGATAAGATTTACCACATTTTGTATATGTTCTTCGGTGCGGCCCAGTTCTTGGGCCAGGGTCTGAATGATGGTATCCATAGCTGTTCTCCTTGGCAAGTTTAGAGTCAATCCCAGTTTAGCGCAAAATCTGGGAAAAGTCCAGTTGGCTTTTTGCTGGAGGTGTGGTATAATCACTGCGCCCAGGTGCCTGGATGGAAAAATCCGGGAGAATAGGGAAGAAATACACGGTCCCGCCGCTGTGAGAGGGGAGCCGGGCTGTCATGTGCCACTGGGAGACTGGGAAGGCGCAGCCGGGCGTTGAAGCTCAAGTCAGAAGACCTGCCTGGGGATATACTGACGCTGCGAGAGACAGCGAGGAGGTTATTATGAAAGGAAACAAAAAAACGCTATTTGCTGTAGCTGCTTTGGCGGTGGTTGCAGCCCTGATGCTGGGCATCTGGTATTTTACCAGGCCCCAGCCCCAGGAGGGGGCCAAGACAGTGGCGGTGGCGGTAGTCCACGCCGACGCCAGCTCCAAAGAGTTTACCTATCACACCGATGCGGAATATTTGGGTGAACTTCTGCTGGCCGAAAAGCTGGTGGAGGGGGAGCAAGGGCCCTATGGTCTGTTCATCACCGCAGTGGACGGTGAGACCGCCCAGGATAGTTTACACCAGTGGTGGTGTATTACCAAAGGGGGGGATCAAGTGGACACCGGAGCAGATTCCACCCCTATTGCGGACGGCGACCACTTTGAGCTGACCCTGTCCACCTACTAAGAACGGTGGACAGGAACGCTTTGCAGACGGCCAGCCGCCGGGTGGTGCTGTGCGCCCTGCTGGCGGCCATGATGACGGCGCTGAAAGAGGCGATGGCCCTGCTGCCCAACATTGAGCCGGTGTCTCTGCTGATCTTGGTTTACGCCTTGGTATTTCGATGGGACGTATTTTATATCATTTATACCTTTGTTCTGTTAGAGGGTCTACTCTATGGGTTTCACCTGTGGTGGATAACCTATCTCTATATCTGGTCGCTGTGGGCCTTAGTGGTGCTGCTGATTGGCCGAAAGAGGGAACATAGCCCGTTGGTTTGGGCGGTAGCCAGTGGAGCCTTTGGGCTTAGTTTTGGGGCGCTAGATGCTCTGCCGTATCTGGCGGGGGGGACGATGGCGGCCATTTCCCGGTGGGTATCCGGTATCCCCTTTGATTTGCTCCACTGTGCTGGAAATTTCTTTCTGGCCTTGATGTTGGAGCAGCCGCTATGCCGGGTCATGAATAGGGCGCGAAGCGGAATGGAGAGGTAAAAGAGATTAAAATGGGGTGCAACAGCTGTTGCACCCCGTTTTTTGGTAGTCTTTTTGTCAAAAGTTATGAGAAAATAAATAAAATGAAAAATTTTTATTATAAAATAACAAATAGCGCTTGACAAAACCGGAAAAAGGGTTTACAATAACTACACCAGTTGGAACTGCTAAAGGTTCAGATTCCAGCTGAGACAAAGAATCTGCGGGAAAAGAGGTGGGCACAGATGCAGCAGCGTTATGTTACCCAAGGGGCACTCTTACTTTGCAAGCGAATGGAGCATACTGTGCGTGGCTTTGCGGCCTAATGGCTGAACTGCGGTGATAACAGCATTTTCTCCATCGTTTGCATGGCAGACGGTGGTATTTTTATACCCATTTTGTAAAAACACAGAAAGGAGATGGCAGTGATGACAATGCCGAAACGGGAAGTAAACAACATCTGGGCCAGGGTCCGCGACGATGTGGACGTGGATGATCTGATTTTCAACTACGAGGCCTATCACACCAGCGAGGACGACGGTGGCAGTGACCGATGACGGTCGAAAATGTCCGGATCAACGCTGATGAACATATCGAACCCCCCGCGGCGTAAGCTGCGGGGGGTTTCTGTTTCGAGAGGAATTTCCAGGAAAAGTTTTTCGCATATTGTCTCTTCTTATTTGGGTTGCTGATAAAAAATGTAAAGAAAGACACGCTGCGGCGTGTCTTTCTCCCATCCTTGCAGTATTAGAACCGGATCAGATCACCGGTCCACCAGAATCAGATTCTGGATATTGTTGCGTCCAGGTCCATTCTGAAGCAGGTAGATGGTATATACTTCGCTGCTGGAGATATTCAAATAGAAGGAACCGAATATTTCGTGGGGCGGATAGACGCCCAGCCAAGCGGGATCCAGCGTTTCAATGTCCATAGCTGCAGGCATGGGGGCTAAATTGGTATCAGCGTAGAAAAACTGATAGGTCCCAGGCATAATGCGCTTGAAGGCGGCTACCTCTTTGTACCGCAGGTCGCTATAGATGACCCTGCCGTCGCCCAACAGGACATCCAGCGGCCCGCTGTTGTAGGCCAGATTACCTACGCGGAAGCTGGACCAGCCATGAGAGGGCGGGCAGCAGCTGTCAGTGATCTGCAACAGATCCAACCCGCCAGCGGTGTTGATAATGGCAATGGTGGTGAGTCCATTGGCTGGGAAGGGCATGGATTTTTGAAGATAGACGTAGCCATTGAGGCTGGAAACCGTCACAGTTTGATAGCCGGCACGGAACCGGCCATATCCGGTGACGGCCGCATAGTTGAGCCGGTTAACAAACCGATTGTTTCCCACAGATATCCGGAACGGCGGGTAGTCATAGGCGGCGTTCAAGAGACGCATTCTGGATATGCCGGGGCGGGGAACGCCAATATTTCCCGGAAAAATAACGGTTCCGCCGCAGATGCCTCCAGGACAGGGCCATTCACTGCTGTTTCCGGGGTAGACAGGTCCTCCTTCTCCAGGATTGGGTAAAGGAATGACCGGCTCCACTGGTATGCCGTTTCCCGGATAGACAGGCCCGCCCTCCCCTACATCGGGCAGAGGCAGGACCGGTTCACCCGGTATAGTTTCTCCAGGGTAGACAGGGCCGCCTTCGCCGGGGTTGGGCAGCGGGATCACTGGTTCCACCGGCATACTGTCCCCGGGATAGACGGGGCCTCCCTCGCCGGGATTGGGCAGGGGAATGACCGCTTCTCCTCTGCCGACCCGTTCCACGGGAGAGAGAAAATAACGAAAATCATTTGAATTCATATCATAATAGACAGGAACAAAAGTTCCAGCATCCTCCTTTCAGGTGGTGCTGTACCATCCTATGTGTGGAATTGGAGAGATGTGTGTTTGAACATAGATGCGGCGGTCTACCCTCTCTATCGCTGGGGAAGTGGTGGCCGTTTGCTCTGTCCGCGCTCAGCACTTGGATTTTTCGTACAAAGTGCGTCCCTCCTGCACGATATTTTGTGTCATATTTTTCTTGATTTCCTGTTGACTTCCCCAAACTATTGCACTACTATGATAAAGTAAAAATGAGCGATAGCCCTTTGATAAAACGCATTCGTTTTATCTTTCTTTAATGAGTACAGAGACAAAAAATGTTTTGGCTTGTAAAGATATGAGACTGAACCGGGAGAAGGGCACGGGCGCATGAGGAGGAGACGCATGGGACAGATTCAAAGCGAGCGGGTGGCGCGGCAACTCAGGGAACTGTATCGCCGCTATGGATATACCAAGTATAAAATGAGTAAATTTGAACCTTATGACCTCTATGTCCACAACAAGAGCTTTCTGGTCAGTGAAGATATCCTCACCTTCACGGACGCTGACGGACAGCTGATGGCGCTGAAACCGGACGTGACCCTGTCCATTGTCAAAAACGCCAAGGAGGGCGCGGGGCTGCAGAAGGTGTATTACAGCGAGAATGTCTACCGCACCTCGCCGATGACGCGGGGTTTCCGAGAGATCATGCAGATGGGGCTGGAGTGTGTTGGAGCGGTTGATTTAGTGGCCATGGGTGAGGTGCTGCAATTGGCGGCCCGGAGCTTGGAACAGATCAGTAAGGACTACCTGTTGGATATCAGCCATTTGGGGTTTGTCGCTGGGCTGCTGGACAGGGCCGGTGTGGAGGAGAAACATCGAACACATCTGCTGACATATATGGGAGAGAAAAATGTGCCCGAACTTCTGGCCTGTTGTGGAGAACTGGGGTTATCGTCCACAGATGCGGACCGTCTATGCTGCTTAACCACCCTCTACGGCTCGCCGCAGAAGCTTTTGCCTGAACTGGAGCGAATGGTGCAGGGGAAGCGGATGGCCTTGGCCCTAGAAGAACTGAAAAATGTGTGTCTCTTGGTACCAGAGGACCATTTGCGTCTGGATTTTTCCATTGTTAATAATATGGACTACTACAACGGCCTTATTTTCCGGGGCTACTTGCCCGGTCTGCCCAGCGGAGTGCTGTCTGGCGGGCGATATGACAACCTGCTTCACCAGATGGGACGGGCAGATGGAGCAATTGGCTTTGCCGTTTATATGGATCTGCTGGAGCGGCTGGAGATGTCAGAGGACACCTACGACGCTGACGTACTGTTGCTCTATGACGATGAGAGTTCAGCTCCCGCCGTTTTGCAGGAGGCCGAGGGGTGCCGCAGGGCGGGGCAGAGCGTCCGGGTGGACCGCCAGGCGCCGGAGGGGCTGTCCTTTCGAACTGTGCGAAAGGTAGGGTGATGGGCTATGATAAACATTGCCCTGCCCAAGGGGCGCCTGGGGGAGGTTGTCTATCAGATTTTGGAGAAGGCGGGCTATCCCTGCCCCTCCATCCGGGAGGAAAACCGAAAACTGGTTTTTGAAAATAGAGAGGCCGGTGTGCGTTATTTCTGGGTCAAGCCCAGCGACGTGGCAATTTATGTGGAGCGGGCTGCCGCTGACATTGGTATTGCAGGTCGGGACATTTTGTTGGAGTACCAGCCCGAGGTCTATGAATTGGCCGATTTGGGCGTGGGACAGTGCAGAATGTGTGTGGCCAGTCAAATAGGCTTTCGGGACAGGCGGGATCAGACCTTGCGGGTGGCCACCAAGTTCCCTAAGATTGCAAAGAATTATTACAGCACCCTCAGCAGGGACATTGATATTATCAAACTTCACGGTTCCATTGAACTAGCTCCCCTTCTGGGACTGAGTGATGTCATTGTGGACATTGTGGAGACGGGGAAGACACTCATGGAAAATGATTTGGAAATTCGGGAGACGATTGTGCCGATCAGTGCCCGGCTGATTGCAAACAAAGTGAGCTACAAATTTAATTATGATGAGATCACTCGGCTGTGCCGGCAGGTGGACGCGCTCTGTCGGGAGCGGGCGGGCAGGGAGGGAGAGAAAAGCCAATGATAGTGATCTACCCATATGGGCAAGTCCCCTTGGAACAGATTTTGTCCCGCCAGAAGGAACTGCCTGATGTCTCCGGTCCGGTGGCGGAGATCATTGACTCGGTACGCCGGGAGGGGGATGAGGCGTTGCGCCGGTATGCCCGCCAGTTTGACGCAGTATCCCTGGGGGAACTGGAGGTCAGCGCCGCCCAGCTGGACCGGGCAGCTGACCTGCTGGACCCTGGGCTGCGGTCCGTGCTGGAGGAAGCGTCAGAGAATATCCGGGCCTTCCACAGCAGGCAGGTGCGCGGCAGTTTTGTGATCAACGAGGGGGAAGGGGTCATCCTGGGTCAGAAAGTGACTCCTCTAGACCGGGTGGGCCTGTATATTCCTGGGGGCACTGCTGCCTATCCCTCCACTGTGCTGATGAACGCCATCCCCGCCAAATTGGCGGGATGTCGGGAGGTGGTTATGGTCTCGCCCCCCTCCCAGGGCGGGGAGATCGCCTGTGTGATTTTGGCTGCCGCTAAAATTGCGGGCGTGGACCGGGTGTTTCGGGTGGGCGGGGCACAGGCGGTGGCCGCCCTGGCCTACGGCACCCAGAGCGTGCCCCGGGTGGACAAGATTGTGGGCCCGGGTAACGCCTATGTGGCGGAGGCCAAGCGGCAGGTCTTTGGCCAGGTGGCCATTGATATGATTGCCGGCCCCAGCGAAATTCTGGTCATTGCAGACGGTGACAGCGACCCTGTCCAGATAGCCGCCGACCTGCTCAGCCAAGCGGAGCACGACGAAAATGCCAGTGCTGTGCTGATTACCGACAGCACCGCCCTGGCTCATGCGGTGCAGGACGAGCTTGGACGTCAGCTGGAGGTACTGCCGCGGCGGGACATTGCCCAGGCATCCATAGACAAGTGCGGAAAGATTATTGTGACGGAACAGATTCTCCAGGCCATTGAAATTGCCAATCAGCTGGCCCCGGAGCACCTGGAGCTGTGCGTAGACAATCCCTTTGACTACTTGGACCGAGTGCGGCACGCCGGGTCCATCTTCCTGGGGCGGTCCTGTCCAGAGGCGCTGGGGGATTACCTGGCCGGACCCAACCACACTCTGCCCACCGGAGGCACCGCCCGCTTTTCCAGCCCGCTTTCGGTCGACGATTTTATTAAAAAATCCCAGTTTACCTACTACACGCCCGCCGCGCTGGAACGGGTGGCCGAGAAGGTTGCGCGTCTCGCCCGGGAGGAGGGGCTGGAGGGTCATGCCCGCAGTGCCCTGTCCCGGATAGAAAAGGAGGGAGGTCAATGAGCCGGTATATGAGTTCCCGCTTCGACTCCCTAGAGGCCTATGTCCCGGGGGAACAGCCCCAGGATATGGTATATGTGAAGCTTAACACCAACGAGTCGCCCTTTCCTCCCGCCCCGGCCGTGCTGGCGGCTTTGCAGGGCGGAGAGGTGGAACGTCTCAACCGCTACCCAGACCCGGAGGGCAGGCTGCTGCGGGAGCGGCTGGCGGAGATGTACGGTGTGGAATATGAGAACGTCTTTCTGGCCAATGGTTCAGACGAGCTGCTCAGCTTCGCCTTTCTGGCGTTCTGCGACCGGACTCGCCCTGTGGCCTATCCCAATATCAGCTATGGCTTTTATCCGGTGTATGCCAACCTGTATCAGATACCTTACACTGAGATCTCTTTGCGGGAGGGCTTTGTGCTGGACCCCAAGGATTACTGTGGGCTGGGAAAAAATATTGTGATCGCCAATCCCAACGCCCCCACCGGTCGGGCCATCCCGGTAAGCGATATTGAGGAGATTGTCCGCACTAACCTGGATCATGTGGTGCTCGTAGACGAGGCCTATGTGGACTTCGGCGGCAAGAGCTGCCTGCCTCTGATTGGGAAGTACGACAACCTGCTGGTCTGCCAGACCTTCTCCAAGTTCCGCTCTTTAGCGGGGGGCCGGCTGGGCTTTGCACTGGCAAGCCGGGGGCTGATTGAGGATTTGGAGAAGATAAAATACTCCACCAACTCCTATAACATCAACCGCTTGACCACAGCAGCTGCCCTGGCCACCCTGGACAGCAACAGCTACTATGTGGCAAACAGCAGAAAAATTCAGGACAACCGGACCTATACTGGGGAGAAACTGGACGCCCTGGGGTTTGAGACACTGCCCAGCCTGGCTAACTTCATCTTCACCCGCTGCAGCTGGATGGAGGGGGGAGCCCTCTACCGTGCACTGAAGGCCAAAGGGGTGCTAGTGCGCCACTGGGAGCGGGCGGAGATTCGAGACTGGTGTCGCGTCACCATTGGGACCCGGGAAGAGATGGACATTTTTTTGGACAGAGTTCGGGAGATCAGGAAGGAGGCGGGCTGAAATGCGCAGGGCGGAGGTGTTCCGCAAGACGGCGGAGACCAAGATAGAGCTGTCTCTGAACTTGGACGGCACAGGGATGGGGAAAATCAAAACCGGCTGCGGTTTTCTGGACCACATGCTTACCCTCTTTGCCCGACATGGGCGATTTGATTTGCAGGTCTCCTGCCAGGGAGATACCTGGGTGGACGACCACCACACAGTGGAGGATATCGGTATCTGCCTGGGGGACGCATTTGCCCAGGCCCTGGGGGACAAGCGGGGAGTGGTCCGGTATGGAAACTGTACATTGCCCATGGATGAGGCACTCATCCTCACTGCTGTGGACCTCAGCGGCCGTGGGATGTTGTGCTGTGATTTGAGCTTTCCCACGGAAAAGGTAGGGACCTTCGACACACAGCTGACAAAGGAGTTTCTCATTGCCTTTGCCCGGTGTTCGGACATAACGGTCCATGTCCGCCAGCTGGCCGGGGAGAACAGCCACCACATGATTGAGGGCGTATTTAAGTGAGATCGGAAGAGCACACGTCTGAACT
>CAPGBJ010000043.1 GCA_948616425.1 uncultured Oscillospiraceae bacterium | reverse complement strand
AAACCTGAAGCGGGCTCTCAGCCTGACTCTGGCCTCCGTCATGCTCCTGGGCATGATGGTGATCGGAACCAGCGCCGCAGTAGCCTACCCCGACGTGACGGAGGACCACAACGTCGAGGCCATTGAGGTTCTGCAGGCTGTGGGCGCCATGTCCGGCAGCAACAGCGGCAACTTCAACCCTGACGCCAAGATCAGCCGTATTGAGATGGCCATTGTCATGTCCAACCTGCTGGGGCTGGAGGCTGACTACTTCGAGGGCCAGAACAGCTTCTCCGACGTGCCTGACTGGGCCGCCAAGTATGTCTCCGCCTGCGAGGCCAGCGGCATCGTCAGCGGTGTGGGCGGCGGCCGTTTCGGCACCGGCAACGTCACCGCCACCCAGGCGGCCCTGATGATGATGAAGGCCCTGGGCTACTTCCAGTACGCCTCCGACTTCGGCACCGACTGGGCCCGGGCCACCGCCAACCAGGCTGCGAAGATCCGCCTGTTCGACGGCATCTCGGTAAGCAACAACACCCAGCTCACCCGTAACCAGGTGGCTCAGCTGGCCTTGAACGCCATTGAGAGCGGCATGGTGGACGCTGACAACAGTGGTACCATCAACGTCACCACCCCTGATGGCACGGTTGTGAGCAACGGCAGTGTAAACTATGTGTACCGCTCCAGCCAGCAGAGCTTCGCCAAAGCCATCGACACCACCGAGAAGAACTTCAACACCAGTGCTCTGACTGGCGTTACCGGTTCTGTCATCGAGCTGGGCGAGCAGCTGTACAACGGCGACCTGAAGCGCTATGAGACCACCGACAACTTCGGCGCTCCCTCCACCCGCTGGACCTACAAGAACAGCGAGGTGGGCAACTATGCCAACGGCGCTGACTACGAGTTTGAGGGCGAGGTCAAGAGCAACGCCATGTACTCCGCCGTGGGCAAGACCGCCGCTGAAGATTATCAGTGGATCGTGCTGATGGACGGCCGTGACGAGGACGCTGACGGCAAGGACCTCTTTGTCCGCAAGGACGTGGCCGACAACGACAAGGACACTCTGGCCGGCACCAAGCGCGGCGCCACCACCTATGTCTATCTGGATGACACCGCCGTCCGCTCTGGCGGCGTGAACTACTCCGGCACCGCCACCGTGTGCATCGTGAA
Source organism: uncultured Oscillospiraceae bacterium (assembly GCA_948616425.1). GTDB lineage: Bacteria > Bacillota > Clostridia > Oscillospirales > Oscillospiraceae > Lawsonibacter. Next base: position 9,309 of record CAPGBJ010000043.1, on the reverse strand, counting down.
CACCTATGCCGCCGAGGTCACCAAGGTGGATGGCGACACCATCACCCTGGACGACATGGATGACGCCGGCCTGGAGTATGATGTTGTCGGCTACGCCGAGGAGGACGTGGTGCTGTACACCAAGTCCATTGCCAGCAACGGCGACTGGACCGTGGAGTCCATCATTGGCAAGGCCGAGTTGGTGGAAGGCGAGGCCGACACCATCCGCGAGAAAGACCGCGTGGTCATCGGCGACAAGACCTACCGCTACAGCTACCGCTTCTTCGACGGCGAGTCCAAGATGCTGGGCGTGGACTCCGTGGATGAGAACGTGGCCTTCTATCTGGATACCCAGGACAACATCATCATGCTGGCCGACGCCGCCGAGTCCAACGACTACGCCTATGTCTACTCCGTGGGCAACGCCAGCAGCAAGTACGGCGACGACGCCGACTTCGGCGCCAAGCTGATCCTGACCGACGGCTCTACCCGCAACGTGGACATCGACAAGGATGACACCGACGATTGGAAGAAGAGCGGATTTGACAGCGATGACCAGCTGGACGCCCTGCGTTACGGCGCCACGAAGTCTGGCGGCACTTGGACCGCCAAAACCACTGAGAGGGATGCCGTTTCTGTCACCAACACCGACGCTGACAAACAGGTTCCCCTGGTTGGCCAGATCGTTGCCTATTCCGAGGATAATGGTGTCTACAGCCTGGAGATCAAGACCAGCCACGCCTCCAGCTGGAGCGGCACCACCTCTGATATCCTCAAGAACGGCAACTCCCGCGTCAAGCTGAACCCCTCCGGCACCATCTACACCGACAAGAACAGCGCCATTCTGCTCAATGACGACCCCGCCGACCTGGATGACTACAGCGCCTATGTGGGCTACGAGAACGCCCCCACCGTGGACGTGGCGAACGGCTCTAAGCTGGTTGCCTACGTGAAGGACGGCGTGGTCAAGGCCATGTACATCAACAAGGCCACCATCAAGGGCAACAGCAGCGTGATCTTTGTCATCGGCGCCAACAGCCCCAAGGAGAACGGCACCGGTTCCAACAAGTACTACGTCTATGACGCCGTTGTGGACGGCGAGATCAAGTCCATCCGCGTCAAGTCCAACAGCGACGCCGCCACTGACCTGGATAAAGTGAAGAAGGGCCAGCTGGGCGTGTTCTTCGGCATGACCGAGAACAGCAGCGGCTATGTCACCAAGCTGACCACCACTGTGCCCAGTGACTACGAGGTCAACGGAACCGCCAGCAACAGCAATAACAACAAGTGGAACGCCTATGAGGGCGTGAGCCGCGAGACCACCGACGGCCTGCTGGGCTTCAATTGGGATGCCACCAACAAGGAGTACACCGTCCGGCCCGCCGCCAACAAGGACGCCACCATCGCTTACTATGACGGCAGCGATCTGTCCGTCGAGAGCCTGCACACCGACCGCAACGACAAGGCCTGGGTCGTGACCGACGACGGCAAGGTGATCGCTGTGTTCGTGTGGGAGCAGAAGGACGGCGAAGGCAGCGGCGGCAGCGATGATGAAGAGGAGCCCGCCTACGGCCTGGCCCTCAAGGGCGACACCCTGACCTTCACCTACACTGTGGGCGACACCTCCGGCATCCGGAGCGCCATCAAGAGCCTGCTGGAGTCTGAGGGCTACACCAATGTGAAGATCACCACCGCCTCTGGCAAGATCACCAAGGTCACCGCTGAGGACAACGGCGACGAGATCGAGTTCACCCTCAAGAAGACCGAGATCGGTGCGGCTCCCGAGGGGGATACGGATTTGCCCGCGGATCTGAACGCATTTAAAGGCTTCACGAGCTATCCCACCCAGAGCTTCGATGGCGAGGAAATGACCCTCTCCATGAGCGGTGAGGTGACTCCTCTTGTGAAAGCAACTAGTGGTGAGGCTAAGACCAAGCAGGAAGCTGCGCTTCAGGCGTTTGCCAATGAGACTAACAAAGAATTCGATACCTTTGAGGCCCTCTACGACCTGGCGAACGGCTCCTGGGGCTTTGTTACCGTCACGATTGGCGATACCGACTACATCCTGCTGGTCGGCGTGCAGAAGGACAGTCCCGAGCACAAGTGGGAGGGCTACGAGCGCGAGGGCCGCATTGTGGCCGGCGACGGCGAGATGGGGATTGTCGTCCGCGCTAGCAGTGGCAACGACAACGGCAAGGTCGTGTTCCTGAAGCAGTGGACTACCCCGGAAGGAATAAAGGTCAATGTTAAGGACCTGACCGTGCCCAGCTAACAATCTCCATATCCCATATCATGCAGAAAAAGCACCCCTGGCTCAGGCCGGGGGTGCCTTTTTGTCTCAACTGATGCCCGATCTTACTCCAATTCCTTGGCAGTACCTGGGTCACTGAGTTTTGCCCCGATTGTAAACCTTATTTTTTATTAGTTGACAAACAGGGGGCGCCGTGTTATGATTTGTACCTGTAAAGAGGACCCAAACCACAAAAACAAATCCAGAAAGAGGTTGTACAATGAAAAATGGAAAGACAAGAGAGATGGTACTGTGTGCCCTGTTTGTTGCCCTGATTGCGGTGGGCGCCTTTATTAAAGTCCCGATTCCGGTGGTGCCTTTTACCCTGCAGCTGCTGTTCACCATGATGGCCGGGCTGCTGCTGGGGGGGAAGCTGGGCTGCTGCGCTGTGGGGGCCTACGTCTTCCTGGGCCTGGCCGGCCTGCCTATCTTCACCCAGGGCGGCGGACTGGGCTATGTGTTCCAACCCACCTTTGGATACATCATTGGCTTTGCCGCAGGGGCCTATGTCACAGGAAACATCGCCAATCAGAAGGAGAAACCGGGGTACGGGCGCCTGCTGGCGGCCAACTTCCTAGGCCTGGGCATTGTCTATCTCTTTGGTATGGTCTACTACTATCTGATGAGCAACTTCTACCTGGGCAACCCCATCGGCCTGTGGCCTCTGTTCCTGTACTGCTTCCTCCTGGCGGTGCCGGGGGACATCGCCCTGTGTATTTTGGGCGCGATTTTAGGCAAACGTCTGATTCCACTGGTGAGAGAGAGGGGGCGCGTGACCTATGAGCAGACTTGACCAGCTGACCCAACGAGTTCTACAGGGCCAGGAGCTGACAGGCGATGAGGCGCTCGTCCTTTACAGTCAGCCCCTGGAGGACCTGTGCAGACGGGCGGATGAAATACGCCGCCATTTCTGCGGAAGCCGCTTCGACCTGTGCGCCATTGTCAATGGAAAGAGCGGCAGATGTTCTGAGAACTGCCGCTTCTGCGCCCAGTCGGCCCACAACCACACCGGGGCGGCGGAGTACCCCCTTCTCTCCCCGGCACAGCTGGTGGAGCAGGCCAAAATCAACGAGGCGCAGGGTGTGCCGCGTTACTCAATTGTCACCTCGGGCAGAGGGCTGTCCAATTTGGAGGTAGATCAGCTGTGTCAGGCCATCAGACAGATCAAGGCGGAGACCAACCTCTCCATCTGCGTCTCGGTGGGGCTGCTGGACGAGGGCGCGTACCGCAGACTTCGGGAGGCGGGGGCGGAGCGGGCCCACAACAACCTGGAGACCTCCCGGCGGAATTTTCCCAATATCTGCACCACCCACACCTTTGACGATAAAATAGCCGCCATTCGCGCCGCCCAAGCCGCCGGCCTTACTGTCTGCTCCGGGGGCATCATGGGCCTGGGAGAGACGGCAGAGGACCGGGTCGACATGGCCCTCACCCTCCGGGAGCTTGGGATTAAAAGCGTGCCCCTCAATATGCTCAATCCCATCCCCGGCACCCCGCTGGAGCAAAATGAGCGGCTCACTGGGGAGGACATGCGCCGAATCGCGGCGGTGTACCGTTTTCTCCTGCCTGATGCCTCCATCCGCCTGGCAGGGGGCCGAGGGCTGCTGGAGGACAAGGGCCGGGGCTGTTTTCAGTCCGGGGCCAACGCGGCTATCTCGGGCGATATGCTCACCACGGCGGGCATCACCGTCAAAACTGATTTGGAATTGCTCCATGCCCTGGGCTATGAGGTGCGGTTATGAGCAAGGGACTGTTCGTCATTGGGACCGGGACAGAGGTGGGGAAGACCTTTGTCAGCGGCTTAATTTTGAAAAAGCTGCATCAGACCGGCGTCCGCGCCGCCTACTTTAAGGCTGCCATGAGCGGAAATGACCGGCTGTCAGACGGGACGCTGGTCCCGGGGGACGCGCTGTACGTCAAGCGGGTGTCGGGAATCGGCCAGCCCCTGGAGCGGATGTGCCCCTTCGTCTATGAGGCCGCCGTCTCGCCCCACCTCGCCTCCCGGCTGGAGGGCAATCCGGTCCGCCTAGAGCGTGTCCTTCAGGAGTATAGAGCCCTCTCCTCCTCCTATGAGTATGTCACTGTGGAGGGCTCTGGGGGGATCCTCTGCCCCCTGCGTTTCGACACGGAGGAGCTCTGGCTGCCCGATGTGGTTCGGGCCTGCGGACTGGGCTGCCTCCTGGTGGCGGACGCCGGGCTGGGCGCCATTAACGCCGTGGGACTGACCGCTTTCTATTTGAAGCAACAGGGCATCCCGCTCAGAGGGATTGTCTTCAACCACTTCCAACCGGGAAATACGCTCCACAGGGACAACATAGCGATGTGCGAGCACCTCACTGGAACCAAGGTGGTGGCCCTGGTCAAAAGGGGCGACACCGACCTGGACATTCCGGTCGAACTGCTGCTGTCACAATATGAATCGGGGGATGAGGGATGATTTGGTATCCATATCAGCAGATGAAAACGATGGGGGCGCCCTATGAAATTGTGGATGCGGAGGGGGTCTACCTGTACACAGAGGACCAAAAATTGATTGACTCGGTGTCCTCCTGGTGGAGTGTAATCCACGGCTACAAGCATCCCGAACTAAACCGGGCCATCATAGACCAGGTGAACCGGTTTTCCCATGTCATGTTGGGGGGGCTGACCCACCGCCCCGTCCAGCAGCTGTCCCAAAAGCTGGAGGAGTTCCTGCCCGGGGATCTGAACCACTGTTTTTTCTCTGACTCGGGGAGCGTGGCCGTGGAGGTAGCTCTAAAAATGGCGCTGCAATACTATATGAACCGGGGGGAAAGTCAGCGCACCATGATCCTGGCCCTGGAGCACGCCTATCACGGGGATACCTTTAAAACGATGGAGGCGGGGGATGACGAGGACTACCATTTTGTCCTCAACGCCTACGGCCCTAGCCCGCATGTACTCCACATCCCCACACAGATGGAGCCGCTGGAGCAGGCCTTCCGGCAGTACCACCAGAGGCTGAACTGTTTTCTGGTAGAACCTCTGCTTCAGGGGGCCGGCGGGATGCGGATGTATGACCTCGCGTTCCTAAAACGGGCCCGGGAACTGTGCGATCAGTACGGCGTACTGCTTATCTTTGACGAGGTGGCCACCGGATTTGGTCGGACGGGAAACCGGTTTGTGGCTGACCTGGTTTTGCCGGATATCCTGGTCTTGGGAAAAGCCCTCACCGGCGGGTATATTGGCCACGCCGTGACCGTGGCCGGCCAGAAGGTCTACGAGGGGTTCTACGATGAGGACCCAAATCATGCCCTGATGCACGGCCCCACCTTTATGGGCAACGCGCTGGCCTGCGCCGCGGCTTTAAAATCCATTGAGCTCTTTGAAACCCAGGACTATATGTCTAAAATTCACCGGATCGAAGAGATCACCAGCCGGGAGATGGCCGGCTTTTCCCATCCTGAAGTCAGACAGGTCAGAGTGATGGGGGGCTGCGTCTGCGTGGAAGTCCTGGACCCCGCTATACTCAGAGGTTACCAGCAGTTTGCCTATCGCCGGGGGGTGTTTAGCAGGCCATTCCTGAACTATATGTACGCCATGGTGCCCTATATCATCACTGAGGCGGAACTGATACAGGTGTTGGACACCATGAAAGCCTGGTTTGCCAGGTAATTCGGCCCCCTCCGGAACGGGGGCGGCAGAGATAAAAGAGAGAAACTGGCGAAAGGTCGGCCAGCTTCTCTCTCTTTTTTTGCCGCAGCGCAAAGGTAGAAACCCAGTTGTCATCAGCGGGAAAAAATGGTATAATGCACTGGATTCAATTGGAAGGGATTGATACAGTTGAAAAAGAGCGTTTTTCTTCTGGCGCTGTCCGCCTTGCTGCTGCTGACCGCCTGCCACAGGCAGGAGGAGTCCTCTGGAGGCGGCCAAACGTCAGATGGCGTAGTGGCACTGACCGTGTGGGGCGCGCAGGAGGACGAGGCCCTTCTTCAGGAGATATTTGCCTCATTTCAATCCCACTATGCCGGCCAGGCCAGTTTCCAGATCACCTATCAAGCCCAGAGTGAGTCCAACTGCAAGGACGCTCTGCTGGGAGACCTGGAAAAAGGGGCGGATGTGTTCGCTTTTGCCGATGACCAGGTGGCCGCCCTGGCCGCGGCCGGAGGTCTGGACCCCATTGAGGACGGGGCGGCCATCCGGGCGGCCAATCTCTCCGCGGCGGTGGAGGCGGCCAGTGTAGACGGCACGCTCTACGCATACCCTCTGACCGCGGACAACGGCTATTTTCTATACTACAATAAGGCCTACTTCTCCCAGGAGGACATCCAAAGTCTGGAGCGGATGTTGGATGTAGCGGCCCAGGCCGGGCGGCGGGTGGCTATGGACTGGTCCTCCGCCTGGTACGTGTACGCCTTCTTTGGCAATACCGGCCTGGAGGTGGGACTCAATGAGGACGGTCTGACCAATTACTGCACCTGGAACAGCGCCGACACCCCCATTCGCGGGGTGGATGTGGCCCAGTCGATGCTCTCCATTGCGGCAAGTCCCGGCTTTGCCAATATGACGGACACCCAGTTTCTGGCCGGTGTGCAAGACGGCTCTGTGGTGGCCGGAGTCAGCGGCGTATGGAACGCCGTGGCAGTGGAACAGGCCTGGGGGGAGAACACTGGGGCGGCTAAATTGCCCGCCTTTCTCTGCGCGGGTCAATCAATACAGATGGCCTCCTTCTCGGGCTGCAAACTCATCGGCGTAAACGCCTATTCCCAACATCCGGAGTGGGCAGCCAGACTGGCGGAATGGATTACCAACGAGGAAAATCAGCGGCTGCGCTTTGAGCTGCGGGGTCAGGGCCCTTCCAACGTCAACGCCGCCAACTCCCCCCAGGTCCAGAGCTCTCCTGCCATTGCCGCGCTGCTGGCCCAATCGGAGTTTTCCCAGCTCCAACGGGTGGGTGGAAAGTTTTGGGACCCGGTGTCCCAGTTTGCCGGCAGTATGGCTGCCGGGAACCCCTCCGGCGCCTCCCTCCAGGCCCAACTGGACCGGCTGGTGGAGGGTGTCACTGCACGCTAAACCAAGTACATCATCATTGGGAGGAGATTCCATGAGAGGCAAACTGACTTTGCAGCGGCGCCTGGTTCTGCCCATCGTCCTGCTGGGACTGGTGGCGCTGCTGTCCAATATTCTGGCGGTGTTCAGCATCAACAATGTCCATGCCAACGCAGGGACCATTGTGGACGAATATATGGTCAGCGAGGGCCAGCTGGAGGGCATCAGACGATCTATGATGGATATCCACCGCCTGGCTCTGTCCCACATAGTGGCGGAGGATCACGCCACTATGATTCGTCTGATTCAGGAGATCAAAGCGGAAGAGGCCGACCTGGATGAAAAGCTGGCCGCCTACGAGCATTTCGTCTCTGAGGAGGACCTGGGGACCTACCGCTCTCTTCTAGAGGACTACGACGCGTTCAAGCACGCTCTGGTCTACCTGGTCTGCGCCAGTGCTGACAGCAAGACCCAGGAGGCTTACGCCATGGCCAACGGGGATGTGGCCACCTGGAGCGGCGCAGTGGAGCAGGAGATTGACACCCTCTACAGCTCGGTCAGCAGACAGGCAGAGGCGGCCCGGGGCCGGCTGTCTGTGGTCTACATCACCTCCCTGATCATCAGTGCGGTCACCCTTGTGATTGGTGTGTTACTGGTGGCCGCCGCCTTCCGCATCATCCGAAATTATGTGATTGCCCCCATCCGAGACGCGATGGGAACCCTCCAAGACAGCTCCGAGCGCATCAGCGGCGTGGTAGGCGAGGTGCGCCAGCGGACCCGGACCTCCAGCAGCAGTGTTCAGGACCTGTCAGGACTGACGGAGCAGCTCTCCGCCGCCCTGGAGGAGATTGCCGGCAGTGCCACAGCCATTCGAACCAGTGCTTCCAGCACGCAGGGTGACGCAAAGAGTATGGAGGAGGAATGTACTGCCATTACAGCCTACTCCGCCGACATGCGAGGACGGGCTGAAGAGATGGAGCAGTCCGCCCGAACCGAGATGGAGACTGTCCAGGCAAAGACTGAGGAAATCATGTCCATGCTGGACCAGGCCATTGAAAAGAGCCGCAGTGTGGACCAAATCAGCATCTTGACCAAAGATATTTTGAACATCTCCTCCTCCACCAATCTGATTGCAATCAACGCCTCTATTGAGGCCGCGAGGGCCGGGGCAGCCGGAGCGGGATTTTCTGTGGTGGCGCAGGAGGTCCGCCAGTTGGCCGACTCCTGCGCTGAGACGGCCAGCCATATTCAGGAAGTGAGCGAGATAGTCATAGGCGCGGTGGAATATCTGTCCAGCAGCGCTCGGGAATTAGCGGATTACCTGGGCGAGGCCACCTTATTACAGCTGAAGCGGTCTGTCCAGGCGGGACAGCAGTATCGAGAGGATTCTGTCTATATTGGGCACGCTATGGATGCATTCAACGACAGGGCAGGCCGACTCAGGGTAGCTATGGATGGGATTGCCGGTTCCATTTCCAGTATTTCTGGCGCCATTGACGGCGCGGTCTCCGGCATTACCGGCGCTGCTGGCAGTACTCGCGTCTTGGTGGATGACATGGCCGGCATTACCGCCCGCATGGACACTAACCAAGAAATTGTAGGGGAGCTACAAAAGCAGATGGACGTATTTGCGAATTTGTAATTTGGTTCTGAGTTCTTATACCATATAAAAACCATATCCGCTTGCCGATTCCCCAAACGAATGCGTATGCAGATTCAGGCGTTTCATGTTAACTTTATTGCCCCAGGCCCACAGATTTTAAACAAATCTGTGGGCCTTCTCTATGCCTATACATTTTTGCCCCCCGGTCTACCAAATGTCTACCAAAAAAGCGGGCGGAGGCCTTGGGGGACAAGGGGTGTGGAGATGCGGAAATTTGGCCGGTCTACCAGATGTCTACCAATCTCACTTTTTTACATTGAAAGCGCCGATTTTCTTTCTATTTCCTCCGTTTCCTCGACTTTTTAGCCCCCCGCAAGGAGTGTGACACCGCCTTAACGGGGCAAAAATGTCGAATTGCCTCAAAAATTTT
>CAPGBJ010000042.1 GCA_948616425.1 uncultured Oscillospiraceae bacterium | reverse complement strand
CTTGAAAGAAAGCGCCCATCAGATGAAGAAATGCGTGATAGTTGTTACCCACTCAGGTGAGCTGGCAAAACAGGCGGATGTGGTGTTCCGGCTGAAAAAGGGTGAATTACAGATAGAGCAAAGCGAGAAATCTTCATAACTTATTTTTCAGGGCAAGACAAGCACTTGCCAAAATGGGCCAGTCTGCCTTGTGCGGATTGGCCCATTTTGTCTAAGGAGGGAAATTGTATGTGCGGCTCTTAACCAGTTTTTAGATAGATTTATACACTCAAAAAAATTTTTTCAAAATATTTTTCAAAAACTTTCCGGTTTGCACCCTTGAGATGTGTTCTGGTTATGTGAGGAGGCGAAACAGACTAACCAGCTCAAATCTGCAAAAAAGGAGGGATGCGGCATGATGTCTCCCTCTGAGGAAAAACGGATCATTGCCATGGTGGATTCCTTTACCAAGACAGTGGCCCGGAATTTCAGCAGAAATCTCAAACGGGCAAAGGCCAACGCGGAGAAGCATTACTCCGACGAGCCGGTAGACTATTTTCTGGAAACTTTAAGCCACGACGACAGGTATCCGTCCGACTATTTTGTGCTTTATGCGGACGAGCTATCCTGCGTGGTCTATAGCGAAACCTTATATAAAGCACTCCGCTCCCTGCCGGACAAGCAGCGCAAAGTCTTACTCTTTGACTTCTGGGGAGCTTTGCCGGACGGGGAAATTGCAAAACGAATGGAGGTGACGACCCGCACTGTCTACAATTTAAGGCAGCGCGCTTTTCAGGCAATCAGAACTTTTTATGAGCAGGAAAGCTCAGAGCCATGAATTAACCTATGACCTAATCAAGCGAGCGGTTCACGGCGAGCCAGCGGCAATAGAGGAATATCTCCTGCACTATGACGCTTGCGTTCCTGATCGTACTGGCGCTGATCCTGGCGGGCGGTGGGCCGGTGGCCCAGCCGGTGCTGCTAAACTTCATCTTCTATGTGATCTTCACGCCCCTCATTGCCACGGCCATCATCTTCGCCGGTTCTCTGTTCGTCAACTTCGCGCAATCCGCAAACATGATCATGCGCGGGGAGGGCATCTTGAAAAAGGCTATGTTGATCACCGGAACCGGAGCGGTTTTGAACATCATCCTTGACCCCATCATGATCACAGCAATGAGTGCCCAGGGTAAGGGAATTGAGGGGGCGGCCTATGCCACCGTAGTCTCGCAGATCGTAACCGCCGCAATTACGCTGTGGTATTTCCTGACAAAAAGCAAGGTTGTCCGTATTCACAGGGTCCGGCTGGAAAGCTCCCTGATTTCTGAAATTTTGGGAGTGGGCTTCTCCGCTATGCTCATGCAGGTTATGACAATGGTACAGCAGACGACCCTCTATCATGTTGCGGCCAGGCACGGCGGCGACACTTGGCAGATCATTTTGGGAGCAGCGTTGAGCATCCAGTCCTTCACGATGATTCCTTTGTGGGGAGCCGGTCAGGGCTTCCAGCCCGCCGCCGGAACGAACTACGGTGCAAAGCAGTATGACCGAGTAAAGCAGGTCACCAGGGCTTTTATGGTAGGCGTTACGGTTCTCAGTCTGATCTTCTATATCCCGATCCAGCTTGCGCCTAAAACGATTCTCTCCTGGTTTATCAAGGACGCCGGAATCGTCAGTCAGGGCGTGGCGGACTTCCGTATTCTGTTCAGCACATATATTCTGCTGGGCTTTGTCCTGATGGTCATTACCCTGATGCAGTCCCTGGGGAAAGCGTCTAAAGCCAGCGTTTTGGTCATGATGCGCCAGATCATCTTGTTCGTTCCCCTGGCCATCCTTCTGCCGCAAATCGGCGGTTTGGGTGCGCATGGCGTATTCCTCGCCCCCGCTGTAACGGACTTGATTATTTTGATTCTGGCAATCGTGCTTTTGGCCGGAGAATTTCGAAACATTTCAAAACTGGCCACCCAGGAGCAGCGATGAAACTGCAAGCATCGGCGAGGATTATCTGGAAGCGGTGTTGATGCTCCAGCAGAGGCATGGCATGGTCCGCTCCGTTGATCTTGCCCGACACATGGGCTATTCCAAGCCCAGCATCAGCCATGCGGTGGGTGTCCTGCGAGGCGGCGGTTTCCTGACGGTAGATCAAGATGGTTTTCTCCACTTGACAGATGTAGGTCACGAGGTGGCAGAAAAAATCTATGAACGGCATCAGTTCTTTACACAATGGCTCATAGGTGCGGGGATTGACCCGGAAACAGCCGAGCAGGATGCCTGCCGTATGGAACACGGTATCAGTCAAAAGTCCTTTGAACTACTACGCAATGCGTATTCTACTACTCAAAACAATTGAATGGCAGCTAAAGTGAATACACTAATCAACTTTCTGTTGAAAGAGCCATGCTGGCAGCAAGGGAGTGATTGCCCTTGCTACCGCTTTTTTCACTAAAAATCCAGCAGGGATAAAAGCTAACCCTTACTGGATTTAATCGGAATCGTTTTTTTCCTGCTCAGATAACAGTTGATCCGCCAGAAAGTTGATTGTATTCAACAGTATTTCCTGATTTTTTGCATTGCATGATTGAACCTTCCTGATAAGGTTCTGCAATTTTTCATCTGAAATCGGTGTTTTTGTTGGAAACAATGTGTCTGCTGATATGCCCAGACACTCGATCAGCCTGGAAAGTGTATCGTATATAGCATTTTTCTTACCTTTCTCCGTTTCTTGGACGGTTTTAATTGCCAAGCCAGTTTTATCTGCCAATTTTTGCTGGGTTAGATGGTTTCTTTTTCTTGCGGCACGAATTTGGCTTCCTAAAAATCGTAATTTGGTTTCCGGCATAGTAACTCACCTCAAATATATTCTATCGTGCCGGAAAGCGGAAATACATTCCCTTATAGTATGTAGAAAATACATACTTTAATATCTATTTCAGAAAATAAGAGGTTCTGCTGGAAGCATTAAAAAAACGGCTTTCACGGCAGGGCCTATTTGTGCTGCCCGCCTATGAAATGCCGAAAAGGAGTGCTATGGGCGGTTTCTTGATTTTGAGGGACAAGTTCTCAAAAAAATTGCGTTTTCCTTGTGGCATCTTTCTATCCATAAATCGGCATCAAAGTATGGTATTAAATCTGTGCTTTGATAGCATATGTATAGAAATGCAGAGCGCCGGACGGTCTCTAAGACTGTCTGGCGCTCTGTTTTGTCGTTTTTGGCCGAATTTTCTGGTACACAGATGCCAATGGCTGCCCTACGTAGCGGAATACCCATGACCTCCAATCTCAAACCGCACAGCCCCGAATTTTAAGATTGGAGTACATACAAATGAATTATGACACAAAACGTAGCGGCGCATATATCCAGAGCCTTCGTATCCAACATGGGTACACCCAGGGCCAGATGGCCAAGGCACTGAATATGGATCGAAGCTATTTGAGCCGGATCGAGTCCGGGGCAAAAGGCTGTTCAGTAGATTTGTTCATACAGCTTTCCGAGTTTTTCCATATCTCCATGGACTCGCTCATTCTTGGCACGGAACGAGACAATGCACTGGAGCATAAAAGCATGGTGCAGTTAAAAAAGGAAATTGCCGAATTGATCGACCGACTGACAACACTCCAGGCCAACCTTTAAGACGGCGGGTGTGTCCAATGGTCACGGGAGTGTGTCTATCGTTCTCTATTCAGCGGAAGCCGCGCCCTTTACAATATAACCAAGGCGAAAGCCCCTGCACCTTGACAATTTCATACCAGCAGTACGGATCACCACACGGACAGACGCACAGTGCGCGCCATGACCCGGAGGGAGCGTTGCTTCCTCCGGGCCGCGATAAAGCCTGTACGGGGCAGCCAAGGCAAGGCTGCCCGTCATCCCAATGGGTTGAAAGCAGTAGAGACCCCTGGAATGTGTCCGTGAAGGTCCGCCAAGCCTTATCCGTTACTGTTCCCTATACCTCATCGGGGGTCGAGCTGAGAATACGATGAGTACCTACGAAAAAATGAACCACTAAGGGGAATTTTACGGATGAATTACGACAATAACAGGCAAAACGCCCATAACGAGATCGACCACATATTCAAAGACCTTCTCCCCACCCGGAACATGGCGGAGCGTCCCGCCCAGGTGGCCCTTTGCCACCAAATGCTCAACGCCATGCTGGAGGGCGGCATCGCCCTGTGCGATGCTGGGACGGGGATCGGCAAGACCTACGCCTATCTGGTGGCCGGAACGGTGTACAGCCGTTTCCGGGCCGCCTGCGGGCTGGGGCCGAAGCCCATCCTGGTCTCCACCTCCAGCATCGCCCTCCAGACCGCGGCGCGGGACGAATACCTTCCCCTGCTGTCCAATGTGCTGACAGAGGACGGCATGATCGTCCAGCCCCTCCAGGCGGTGATCCGCAAGGGAAAGTCCCACTATGTCTGCGATGACCGTCTGGAACGGCGGCTGGGCCAGTTGGATCTCCGAAAGAAAAACTGGAGGGCCGGGAATGCCCTGCTTGCGCTGCGGAATGAGCTGGACATGGACGAGATCGCCCATCTCAGCCACTATGACCGGGAACGTGTCTGCGTCCCCCAGATCTGCAACTGTTCGCAGGAGACCTGCCGGTATCGTTTCTTTTTGGAGAAGTGCGATTCCGGGCGGTATCTTTTCCAGATCTGCAACCACAACCTGCTGCTGGCGGACGCCATCCACCGGGGCAGCGGGCGAAAGCCCATCCTGCCGGACACCTGCGCCCTCATCGTGGACGAGGCCCACAAGCTGCCGGAGACAGCCCGCCAGATGTTCGGGGTGACCCTGGCTGCGGAGGACATCCGTGCGCTCACCCACAGTCTGCGAGGGGAACGCTTCCTGCTGGCTGCAGAAGTCCTGAACGACAGCGCCAAGGGCCTGCTGCGGAAGCTGGACCGCCCGCCGGAGGACAGGCCCTTCGTCCACTACAAAACATCGCTGGCCGCACCGGAGCGGAGCCTGACGGTGATCGCCCGGCAGCTCCACGGCCTGCTCACGCCTGCCACCCGCAGGCGGCTGAACAGCGTGTCCTCTACGGTGTCCCTATTCCACCAGGGCCACCCGGATATGGTTTTCTACACGGAGGAAGATACTCACGGCGGCACCATGCTGTGTGCCACCATTTCCGATCTGACCGCCCAGCTCCGCCAGACGCTCTGGCGGCAGGAGCGGCCCGCCATCCTCACCTCTGCCACCCTGGCTGTGGGCGAGGACTTTCGTCGCTTCAAAGAAGAAACGGGCCTGCTCACCGACAGCCGTGTCACAGAGTCGGTCGCACTTTCACCCTTCGACTACCAGAAGAATTGTCTGCTATACTTACCGCAGGTTCCACCCAAGCAAAAGGCCGCAGCCTATTATGACGAGCTGGCAAAGGAGATCGCCGCCCTGCTGGACGCGGCCCAGGGCCACGCCCTGGCGCTGTTCACGTCTTATGCCGCCATGTCGGCGGTGAAAGAACGTCTGCCGGGCCACGGTCTGCGCTATCCGCTGTTCACCATGGGCCGCAGCGCAATCCATACCACGGAGCAGTTCAAGGCCAGCCCAGGCAGTATGCTGCTGGCGGCGGGGGCCGCCTGGGAGGGCTTTGACTTCCCCGGCGACTGTGTGTCCCTGCTGATCATCCCCCGCCTGCCCTTTGCCGTGCCAGACGCTTTGAAGGAAAAAGAGCGGGAGAACCATCCCACCCTCCGGTTGTTCATCCGGGCGGTGGTGGTACCGGAGATGCAGATCAAGCTGAAGCAGGGCTTTGGCAGAGCCATCCGCACCGAGACAGATACCTGCGTGGTGGCCATCCTGGATGAGCGGGCCGCCAAGGGCAAGCGCTACAGCAAGGATGTGCTGGCCGCTCTGCCGGAAATGCCTGTCACCGGCAGCCTGAAGGACGTGGCGAAATTTATCCAGTCGGTGAAAGGGCCGGACTATTTCCGGGAGGCATCCGCATGATCGACACAAAAAATGAACTGCGGTATATTTTGCTGACCCGCTTGCTGGAAAGGGCCGCCTCCGCTGGCCTGTTGACCCTGGAGGAACTGTACGCCGCCAAACGGCTGGCGCGGGATAAATACCGCCCCCAGACTGTTTGGGAATAGTGATAGCTATTCCCGCCAAGGTGTGGTAGTGTTGTCGGTACCCAGAGGAAAGGAGGCCGCGCCAGATGAGCAAAAACATCACCATCATCCCGCCCAGCGAGGGCAGGCCCGATGTTCTTCGGGTGGCGGCGTACTGCCGTGTCAGCACCGCGCTGGAGGAACAGGAGTCGTCCTACGCCTCCCAGATCCGCAGCTACACCGAACTGATCAGCCAGCATGAGGGATGGGAGCTGGTAGACATTTACGCCGATGAGGCGGCCAGCGGCACGAAAACGGACAAGCGGGAGGACTTCAACCGTCTTCTGGCCGACTGCCGGAAGGGCAAGATCGACCGGGTGCTGGTGAAGTCCATCTCCCGCTTCTCCCGGAACACCAAGGACTGCCTTGCCGCTCTGCGGGAGCTGATGCGGCTGGGCGTGACCGTTCAGTTTGAAAAAGAGAATATCGACACCGGAACGCTCACCACAGAATTGATGGTGAGCGTTTCCGGTTCTCTGGCCCAGCAGGAGTCCATGTCCATCTCGCAGAATATCCGCATGGGGTATCGCCGGAGAATGGAACAGGGTGAATTCATAGCAAGCAGCCCACCGTATGGATACCGGAACGCGGGAGGCGGACGGCTGGAGATCGTGCCGGAGGAGGCGGAAGTGATCCGCTGGGTGTTTGAATCCTATCTGAACGGACAGGGCATCGTCACAATCGCGGAAGAAATGAACCGCAGAGGTGTTCCCAAGAAACATGGAGAGGCAGCATGGATACCGTATGCTGTCGCCTGCTGGCTGCGAAACGAAAAATATACGGGCAATACCCTCTGTCAGAAAACTTTTACAACCGGATTTCCATACATCAGCGTGAAAAACCGGGGCGAAGTGGATCAGTTCTATATAGAAAACAGTCATCCTGCTATCATCAGCCAGGAAATATTCGACAAAGTGCAGGCCCTCCGAAAGAAGAAAAAAGCGCCCGCTTCTGCGCCGTCCAAATTCCCATTGACGAGGAAAATGATCTGCGGAAAGTGCGGCGCAACATTTTACCGCACTGTTGACCGGCACGGGGCAAATAATTGGGTCTGTTCAGGCCACAAAGACGGCAATAGGAATGGGAAGGGCGCCTGCCCAAACCTGTCTGTCCGGGAGAGAGATATCTACACGGCCTTTATTCGGATGTACAACAAGCTGCGGCTCCATGAGGGCATCATCCTGCGGCCCGCTCTTGACCAGATGGAGGCTCTGGAATCCGCTGTGCAGCGGGAGAATCCAGCCATGCTGGAGGTCAATCGGGCCATCGCCCAGGCTACCGAGCAGAATTATAAGATCAGTAAACTCCGCGCCAGCGGTCTGCTGGACGCGGACGCCTGTGCCGCCAAGCTGGCCGCCCTGGACGCACAGCTGACCCAGCTCCGGGCCAAACGGCGGAGACTGCTGAGGAATGATGACATCAGCGAAATGGCGGATGCCCTGCGTCAGACTGTGGAAACACTTCATCAAGGGCCGGAACAGATGGATGAGTTCGATGAGGAATTGTTCAACGAGATGGTAGAGAAAATTGCAGTGGACATTGACCATGTTCTGCGGTTCCGCCTGAGAGGCGGTTTTGATGTGGCTGAACCGCTCTGGAGGGAAACGAGATGAACAGAAAAATGCCATACGGTTATCGGATACAGAGCGGGATGATCGTTACCCAATCCCAGGAAGCAGCGGGAGTAAAACGGATATTTTCCCTCTACCTCGCGGGAAAAAGCCGGGATCAGATTGCGGACGCCTTAAATACGGAGGGCTACTGTTACAGTGCGGAAAGCCCCAAGTGGGATAAAAACCGAGTCAGGCAGGCGCTTGAAAATCCACGCTATATGGGAGCGCACGACTACCCAGCGATTATAGCTGATGAGACCTTCCGCATGGCACAGGCAATGAAAGAAAAAAGGACCCGCAAGCGGGGAAATCATCCAGCATTGTGCCTGACCCCAAAGCTTCACTGCGGTCATTGCGGCCACAGCCTGCGCCGGATCACAAACAACTACTGGAGAGATACCCTTCGATTCCACTGTGACGGGTGCGGCATGAGCGTCACCATTCCCGATGCGGACCTGCTGTCGGAGGTGGAGCGGCAAGCGGCGGAGTACACGCCTCCAGCGGACTCTCCGGGCTATGCTCCCTCCGAGGACTCCGTCCGCCTGACCAACGCCATCAACCGGGGTCTGGAGAAGCCGGAACACCCGGAGGAGGTGACTGCCCTGATCATGCAGGGTATCTCTGCCCGGTACGCCTGCTTCCCAACGCAGATGACCTCAACGGATATCCTTCGCCTGCTCAAGGAAAAAGACTACGATCAGGCAATCAGATATATCACCATCACCGCGGAGAACGCGGTGACAGTGACCTTCAGGTAATTGGCAAGACGATTGGGAAAGGAGCCATCATGGAACAAACCGCACAGCAGGAGCGGCGGATACACGTCATCCCCGCCACAAAACAGGCCACCGCCCCCGGAAGGGCCTCTGGCCGCAAACAGCGGGTGGCCGCCTACTGCCGGGTGTCCACCGACAGCGAGGAGCAGCTCACCAGCTACACTGCCCAGAAAGCCTACTACACCCAGAAGATCGACGAAAATCCTGATTGGGAGATGGCCGGCATTTACGCCGATAAGGGCATCACCGGCACAAGCATGAAAAAGCGTGTGGAGTTTAAAAAGATGATTGCCGCCTGCAAGCGGGGCAAAATCGACCTGATCCTGACCAAGTCCCTCTCCCGCTTCGCCCGGAACACGGTGGACTCCCTGGAGGTGGTGCGGATGCTCCGGGCCAACGGCATCGGTGTGATCTTCGAAAAGGAAAATATCAACACTTTGACCGAGTCCAGCGAGTTCCTGCTCACGCTGTTCAGCGGCTTTGCCCAGGCGGAGAGCGAGTCCATCAGCAAAAACGTAATCTGGGGCATCCAAAAGAGCCGGGAGGCGGGGAACGTCCCCTTCCAGTATTCGAAGTTGCTGGGCTACCGGCGGGGGCCTAACGGTCAGCCGGAGATCGTGCCGGAGGAAGCGGAGGTGGTGAAACGCATCTACCGCCGATATCTGGATGGGTGCAGCTTGGCACAGATCAAGAGGGAGCTGGAGGCGGACGGCGTACCCACCGCCAGCGGCATCCAGGGCTGGACGTATCAGGTGATACGTAATATCCTGACCAACGAGCGTTACATTGGCGACGCCCTGCTGCAAAAGACCTACACCACCGACTGCATCAGCAAGACGGTGAAGAAAAACCAGGGTGACCGCCCCATGGTATATGTGGAACGGAACCACCCCGCCATCGTCTCCAAGGCAATGTTTTATCAGGTGCGGGAGGAGATGGCCCGCAGGGCCAGCAAGCGGAAGGTGATGCAGAAAACAGGTAAGACCGAGCAGGGCAAATACTCCGCCAAATACGCCCTGTCCGAGCTGCTGGTGTGCGGAGAGTGCGGTACACCGTACAAGCGATGTACCTGGGCCAGAAACGGCAAAAAGCGGATCGTCTGGCGGTGTGTCTCCCGGCTGGAGTTCGGAACGAAATACTGCCACGCCTCACCCAGCATGGATGAGGACAAGCTGCATCAGGCCATCCTGGAGGGCATCAACGAATTTGTTCAGGCGGGGCAGGGCCTTGGGGACGAACTGCTGGACCTCGCCAGTATCGTCCAGCAGGGCGGCAGTGCGGACGGCATCGACCCGCTGACCCTGCGCAACCGGCTGGATGCGCTGACCTCCCAGCAGGCGGAGCTGCTGGACAAGGTCCTGGAGGACATGGAGAACGAGGAACTGAACGCCCAGCTCAAGGCGACCATGGAGGAGAAACAGGCAATCCTAGGGCGGCTTGGCGCGCTCCAGCAGGACGAGGAGCAGCGGGCCGGTCAGGAGGCCAGACTGCGGGAGCTGGCGGAGTGGCTGAAAAAGCAGAGGTCCGAATTTACTAGATCGGAAGAGCGTCGTGTAGGGAAAGAGTGTAG